>JAJFFD010000117.1 GCA_021776805.1 Planctomycetota bacterium | reverse complement strand
GTGCTTACCTGCACGCCGCTCAGCGGACTGCCATCGGGGCCGACCACGACCCCGCTTAGGCCGCCACCTGCCTGCATGTAGACTTCGAGGAGGGGCGGCTCCGAACCCAGGGCGACGGTGAAGGTATCCGAATGGGTCTTGGCATAACCAGGCGCCTCCACCTGGAAGATGTAGTCGCCCTTGTTGAGATTCTCGAAGAGATAGACCCCGTCTTCCAGGTCTGCTGGCCGCACCCTTTGTTGCTCGATGCCCTGCACGAGCCCCAACTGTTCCGGGTTCTCCTTGAAGTAGCCGCGGACGATTACCCGGTAGTTGCGTAAGAGTGACCCGTTGCCGAGCATCACCTTGAGACGGGCTGCGCCCAGGCGATCCAGGACAACAGTTTGGTCTTGCTCGCCGGCGATCACCGCCGGAACCCTGCGCGTGTCGAAGCCGGTGGCAGATGCCAGGAGCTGATAGGGCCCGTCGGTCAGGCCCAGAATATGGAACTCGCCCTGTTGGTCGCTCTGATCCTCACCGGTGACCGGTGTCTTCGAGGAAAAGGCAACTGCAGTGATCTTGGCATCGGCGACCGGTTCCCCACTGACCGACTCGATGACCCGGCCGGCGATGGACAGGCCCTTGGCGAGTTGGAAATCCTCGACGTTGTTGGCGTCCCTCTTGATGCGGATGCTGCGGCGCTCGGCCTTGGCGAATCCGTCCTTGAGAACGGCGATGGTGACCGAACCTTCCGGAGCATTCTCGATCCGATAGCGTCCGTTGCTGTCGGTGATCGACAGGACTCCTCTTTCTCTGCCTGGCGTGGGATTCGCAGACTGAGAGTTCATGTGTGACTTCAAGGCAACCTCGGCACCTTCGATAGGCAGGCCGTTGCCGCCGATGGCGGTTACCTGGCCGGTCACCAAAGCGCCAACATCGAGAATCACGTCCTCCGCCTCGTACCATTTGTCCGGGAAGATCTTGATGCCGGGAACCGTGGAATCGGCGTAGCGGCTCGACGTGAAGCGGAGCTCGTAGCTCTTGTCCTCGACCACCTTCTGTAGCCCAAGGGCAAAGCTGCCGTCGGCCTGGCTGCTCATCTGAGCGACCGGTGGGTAGACCATGCCCATCTGCATGAGCTGGGTCATCATGAAGGGGTTGTCCGTTGAGGACTCGATGAGATAGACCTGCACCCCCTCGAGGGCTGCGCCGCTGCGATCGATCACCCTTCCCAGGACACCCTGCGCATGATCGGCGCCGGATGGATTCTCGTCGGCGATGGGAATGCGTTCCCGGTCTTTTGGATCCGCTTGGCGAAGATCGCTGCCACCGGCTGGGGATTCGATCTCGCCAGTCTCCTCGAATTCCTCACCTTCCCGGTCAGAGACCTCGGGTTGGGGGAGGACCGAGTCCGAGCCTTGAATGAAGAACAGAGCCGCTGCGCCGAGGACGAGGAGAACCAGAATCGGGAAAATGAGTTTCGCGGGGGTGTTCATCGACGAGGGTCCGAAGGAGTGGGGCGCGGGAGCGCCAAGTGCCTATTCGATCGGATCAATTGCGTTGGATGTAGAAATTCAGTTGGTGCTCGGTCTGACCAGCTGCGACTGTGAATTCCGTTCGCGTCTGTTCCTGGTCTGTGAATTGCATGAAGACGTTTTCGAGAGTCTGGCGAGCGGCGACCGCTTGATAGTTGCCAGGCGGTAGGCGCTGGGCAATGGCAAAAAATCCATTCACGTCGCTGATCGCGGAGGCACTGAATGGATTCTCGCTGGGGCCACCGTCGCGCCCTCGGGAGGTGATCTCCACCTTGATCTGTGCTGTGGCCTTACCGTTCACCATGGCGATGCCAGTGACCTTGGTGCCATCGGCCAGGCTGATGGGAGTCATGCGCAGCTTCTGGTCAGGGAGGAGTTCCATGTCCTTCAGGTAGAGAGTCACATGATTGGGGTGTTCGATCTTGAGTTGGTAAGTGCCTGGAGCCAGGGCTTCGAGAGCGAAGTTCCCGCCACCCTTGGACTTGGTCGATGTCCGAGTGATCGTCGTCTGGATCAAGGCATCGAACATCTTGGTGATCGGGTTCTCCATGTATTGGTTTGGCAGAGTGGTGATCACCGCTCCGCTCAGACCCTTGCCGGATCCACCCACGACCTTGCCGAGAATTGAACCGCCCCGCAGCATCTGCACCTCGACCAGGGGTGCTTCCTGGCCAAGCACGATGTCGAATGGGGGAGAGTAGGTCTTGGCGAAGCTCTTGCTCTGAACCTCGAAGGCATAGCTGCCCTCCTCCAAGCCGCCCATGGTGAATACGCCAGCCTCAAGATCTCGTGAGGTGACTGTGATCGGCGCCTGGTCGCCAAGATTGGTTAGCGCTCCAGCAGCCTTCTTGGAACTCTTCTTCAAGTGGACCACATAGCGGGTAAGGGCCCTGCCACCAGCTCCGACCACGCGGAGCTTGGCGATCCCCCGCTGCTCCATCACGATGTGATGGCCCTCGGTTCCGGCCATGATGCCCTTTACATGATAGTCGGAGAAGTTTGGTGACACGACGGTGAGGCCATAGGGGCCTTCATTCAGCCCCATGAGCTCAAAGCGACCCTCGCGATCCGTCCACTGGTCGTCGCCGTTGACCGTCTTCTTGCTCAATGAGCGGGTCTTTACCGTGGCGTTCACGATCGGTTCGCCATCCTTATCCGTGACGATTCCTGTGATGGTCATGCCTGCCATCAGATTGAAGTCGTGGATGTTGTCCTTGTTCTGTTCAATCTTGACTCGCATGCGCGACTCCATCGCGTGCCCTTCGGCAACCGCGGTCAAGGTGAACAGCCCACGCTCTGGGGCATTGCTGAACTGGTAGTAGCCGTTGTGATCAGTGACGGCCGTCAGGCCCTGTTCACGGTTGGGGATCGGGGTAAGAGTCGGGGTGTTCTGGATGCCGCGAATTGTGACGGTCGCACCCTCAATGGGGGAGCCGCCGTTGGCTTGCGAGCGCACGGAACCGCGGACCGCCAGACCATAGGTGAGGCGAATGGGTTCGGTTTCGTACCACTGGTCCTGCGCGAGATGAATCCCGGGCATGCCGCGGTCTACGAAGCGATTGCGTTCGTCAACGAACTGCAACTGATAGCTCGTGTCCTCTCTGATGCTGCGCAGCCCAAGGGTGAATCGGCCGTCGTTGTCGGTGATGTCAGCAGCAAGAGCGGGTATCACCACTCCCTTCTGCTTTGCTTGCAGAGCCTGCAAGGGATTCCCGATTGCCTCGACCAGATACACCATGATGCCGGCCTGAGGGATTCCCCCCTGATCGGTCACCAGCCCCATGGCACCTTGGGCAGCATCTCCCCAGTTTCGGATCTCTTCACCGATGACGGGTATTGTTTCTCTGCCGCCCTCGTCAGCGGAGCCGAGAACCTCCGGGTCTCCCCTGAAGTCCTCGGCGATTTCGAGATCCGGCGCGTCGCTCTGGGGATTCTCCTCCTCGGCAGCGGGCAGATTGCCCAGGGGCGCAGGGTTGCTGCCACCGATCATCAGGTAGGTGAGGCCGCCGCCGACAATGACGAGCAGCAGGACAAGGGCGAGTGTGTTGGACTTCATCGGAGGACCAGATCTTGGCGTTCGAGGGCACCTGCCCGGATGTCGATCCGGAGAAGGGACCTGGTGTGGCTGTCAACGGCTGTGCTAGGCCTTTGCTCCTCTGGGTAATAGTAGAACAACTCGTAGGTCCCCGCCTCTATCCCTTCGAAGAGGTAGTTCCCGGCGGCATCTGCGCGGACCTGATGGCTGATTCGGGGGGGCTCCGAGGCTCCTAGGGGATCGAGACAGACCATGGCACGGGCCGCTGGTTCTCCCGGAGCGATCAGGGCGCGCCCCTGCAATCTGGCCGCCTCGGTCAGGACCAGATCGCCCAGATTGAGATTGCCGCCGGGCTCGCTTCGAAATGGGCGGCTAATCCGTTCGGCCTTCCCAGCTGCGCTAAGGCGTACTCGGAATTCTCCTGCGCCGATTTCATCCATCTGGAAGCGACCTTCCCCAGCACTTCGTGAGGATGCCAAGGCCAGTCCTCGACCGAGCGCGCGCAGTTTGAATTCTGCGAACTGACTGCCGTCATAGCTTGCTTCGATCACCTGGATCTCCGCACCCAAGAGGGCTGCGCCGGATTGGTCGACAACGCGGCCTCGCAGGAGGAACGCTGGTTGCAGAGCGAAGCTCTGGGCCTGACCTGGCTCGGAGATGTCAATCTTGGTGCCGATGGGAAAGAAGCCCTTGGACGCGATGCGCAGCCCGTATCTTCCAGTTGGGATGGATTCGAAGCGAAAGCTGCCACTGGCGTCGCTGCTCTGCCGGCGCTCGCCTTCCCCCGCATGGTCAAGAGCCCATTCCAATGGAGCGGTCAATCGAATCTCTGCGCCGGGGATGGGCTCTCCAGTATCCGCGCGTAGCACGCGACCTGTGAATTCGATGTGAGCCTGAAACTGCAGTTCGATGAGCCCGGCATTACTGGGAACTTCGATTTCACTCAGCTCGATGCTGCCGAGCCATGGCGCCTCGGCACGTAGGGAATACGGGCCGGGATTGAGGCCGGTAATCCGAAACATGCCGCCATCGCTGCTCCTCGTGCCGGCCGCCTCGAGGCCCTTTCGTCGCTGGAGAAGGATGCGAGCATCGGCAACTGGCTCACCAGCGGAGTTTCTGACCCGCCCGCGCAGCACCTCACCGCGCGGCATGTCGATGCGGACTTGCGGAGGGCGGGCGAGTGCAGTCTGTTGCAGGTGGCTGATCTCAGTGCTGGCGAGTCCGCTGGCCTCCGCCCGCAGCAAGTAGGAACCGGCATTCACTCCGTAGAAGAGTGCTCTGCCGGTCTGATCGCTGAGGGCGGTCCGGCGCATGGCCTTCTGGGTGCTGTTTGGAAGTTCTGGATTCTCGAGCACTGGATTCAGGGTCAGCAAGGCGCTCGGCACCGGCAGGCCACCTTCGGCTCGCACGGTGACGACCAGGCCAATCTCGGAATGCAGCTGGAGGTCTCCGAGCCGCTTCTTCTGGCCAGCTGAGAGCATCAGCGCAGCATCGGCGATGGTTGGTGGGTAGTCCGGGTGGATCAAGGTTAATACCCATGGGCCAGGACCCTCCGCCAACAGGGTGAAAAGTCCGTCCTCGTCACTGCGGTCTTGCGCATGGGAGGTCGGCTCGCCCCGGTCATCTTGCCCGAAGCCAGCGCTCTGTCGCAGGTCGAGGAGGACCTGGCAGTCGGAGAGAGGGGAGCCGAGTGCGTCGAGAACACGACCGGCAACTTCACTGCCCGAAGATCGGCTCAGGCTGACAGGATCCGCCGCCCCTATGCGGCCCGGGCCTGTAGGCCTTGGCTGCAGCATTTCTCGCGGAGCCTGATCTACAGGATCCTCCACCTGCGGGGGCTGGTCAGGCTGGGTTGTGACCAATTCCCGGGGCTCACCGCGCACCAGCAGCAGGAGGCTCACCAGGGCGGCCAGGAGGCCGAGGGCGAGTACCATTCGGGGCCATCTGCGCGGCTCAGACATCGCTGCCCCGGGCTGTCTCGCGAAGCAGGGAAATCAGATCCATGCGACAGGTGCCACAGCCCGTTCCAGCCCGGGTGGCGGCCATCAGCCCCTTCAGGTCCGAGGAGCCGGCGGCGATCGCTGTGACCAGGCTGCTGCGTGGAATCTTCATGCAGTAGCAGACCAGCGGATCCTCCGGATCGCTGTCCCTTGGCGATGTTTCGCTCGGGCTACTCGGCTTGCGCTTCATCCTGGTGAAAGTCCATAGCTTACCCTGAGGGTACTTGCCAGCCTGCCAAGCATCCCCTGGCAGTGAAGAGGTCCCAAGTGGATCTGGACCATTAGCTTGGCCGGAGTATGGTTAGCCCGCATTTTTGGATAGATGCCGTGCACGATCTAGACATTGCCCGTTCCGTTCCGACTCGCCCTCTAACCGAAGTTGCCAGGACCCTGGGTCTGGGGGATGAGGATCTAGAATTCTACGGCCGTAGCATGGCCAAAGTGCGTCTCGATCTCCTCGATCGACCGGCAACACGGGAGCCTGCGAAGTACATCGTAGTGACCGCTGTCACCCCGACTCCTCTGGGAGAGGGCAAGACGGTGCACACGGTTGGCCTGTCCATGGCGCTCAACAAGATCGGTAAGCGTACCTGTTGTGTGATCCGCCAGCCCTCGATGGGCCCGGTCTTCGGGATCAAGGGCGGGGCAGCCGGTGGTGGTTACAGCCAGGTGGTGCCGCCAGAAGACTTCAACCTGCATCTCACCGGTGACTTTCATGCGGTCACCGCGGCCAACAATCTCCTCGCTGCCTTCGCAGATACTTCTCTGCTCCTGGACAATCCCCATGACCTGGACGCGGAGGCGATCACCTGGCGGCGGGTGATCGACATGAATGATCGTTGTCTGCGGCAGGTGCAGGTTGGGCTCGGCGGCGACAAGAACGGCGTCCCCAGGATGACCGGCTTCGATATCACTGCAGCCAGCGAGATCATGGCAGTGCTCGGGCTTTCCAAGAGCTTGCGTGATCTTCGCGAGCGACTCGGTCGATTGGTTGTCGGGCTCGACAAGAGCGGTAATGCGGTGACCGCAGAGAAGCTCGGCGCGGCTGGTGCTATGGCTGCGATCTTGAAGGAAGCGATCAAGCCGACTTTGATGCAGACTCTCGAAGGCACACCGGCATTGGTGCACACCGGGCCCTTCGCGAACATTGCCCACGGCAATTCTTCGATCATCGCCGACTATGTGGCGATGCGCTCTGCGGACTACGTCATCACCGAAGCGGGCTTCGGTGCGGACATGGGTGCGGAGAAGTTCTTCAATATCAAGTGTCGTGTCTCCGACCTGCGCCCGGACGCAGCTCTCTTGGTGGCCACCATTCGCGCGCTCAAGACTCACTCGGGCCGCTTCAAGATCGTCGCTGGCAAGCCCTTGCCCGAGGAATTGGTGCGTGAGGATCTCGATGCTCTACGCGAAGGGTCGGTCAACCTCGAGAAGCAGATCGAAAACGTGCGTCTGCATGGTGTGCCGGTTGTGGTCGCCATCAATACCTTCCCCACAGACACGCCGGCAGAGATAGAGCTGGTGCGAGAGATCGCCATGAAGGCCGGCGCCTCAGCGGCCCATGTTTCCACGGTATTCGCCGATGGCGGTGCCGGTGGCGAAGAGCTCGCCCATGCCCTGGTCAATGCCGCTGAAGAACCCTCTACCTTCCGTTTCCTCTATCCTCTCGACGCGAGTCTCGAGGAAAAGATCGAAGCTTTGGCAACCAAGGTCTATGGCGCCAAGGATGTTGAATACAGCGAAGAGGCCAAGGCTCGGCTGAAGCAGTTCGCGCGCCTCGGTTATGACAAGATGCCCATCTGCATGGCCAAGACCCAGTATTCCCTTTCACATGATCCGAAGCTGAAGGGTCGTCCGAGCGGCTTTACTCTGCCGATCAAGGATCTCCGCGCCTCGGTGGGAGCCGGCTTCGTGTATCCACTGGCAGGGTCGGTCATGACCATGCCCGGCCTCGGCAGGAAGCCCAATGGTATGAACATCGACCTGGATGAGCGCGGCGAGATAGTCGGCCTCATGTAGGCCCGCTGCCGACTTATGGGACAGTTGAATCTGCTGCCAAGCTCAGACGCCGGTGAATAATCGGAAGCGTGCTGGCTTGGCGACAGGTCCCCCCCGAGAATGCCCTTTTGTCGCGGGGGTACTGATGGCAGACGCTTTCGATTTGGGCGAGACTTCTTCAACATCCAAGGCGCCAGGGGCTCTGCAGTCTGAATCCCTGGGCGGGGCCGAACGGCGGCTGACCCCCCGCTGCGCGAGCGAGTTGCCGATCCGCTATCGCTACTTGCGGGCCAGTGGCGAGGGTCGATGGGTGAGCAGCTGGACGAGCAATGTCTCTTGCTCCGGTCTTCGGTTCCCGGCGGATGGTGCGGGCGAATTTGTCCGCGAGTCCCTTGGTCCGCGGGCACCGCGGATTGAAGTCGAGTTGGATCTGCCTGGCTGCGGCAAAGTTATTCGCTGCCTCTCAAAGGTCGCTTGGGTGCAGGTGCGCAGCGGAGGTGGTGAGAGCGACGAGATCGGCGTGCGCTTCCTCGACATGCCGGAAGCTGTGCAGGAGCGCATCCTGCATTTCGTCCAGCGGCGAGTCTAGGCTAGCTGGCTCTTGATAAACCCGGCTAGAGCCTCGCGGGTGAAGCCGAAGTGTTCAGCAAGATCCTTGTAGGGGGCGCTGGCGCCGAAGCGGCGATGGCCCATGACCCGCTCGAGTGAGCCGGTGAACTGGCACCACATTTCCGGTCGGCCCATCTCCACAGCAAAAGTCGGGAGCTCTGTTGGCAGGACCTTCTGCCGATAAGCCTCGTCCTGGAGGTTGAACAGTTCCACGCAGGGCATGCTGACAATGCGCAGGGCCACGCCCTGTTGACTGAGAATCTCAGCTGCTTGAACCGCGAGACTCAGTTCGGATCCGCTGGCGATCAAAGTTGCCTGCGCGCCCGCCGTCGGTTCCGAGATGACATAGCCACCCTGGAGAACCTCCTTGGGCTTGAAGCTCCGACCCCGTTCGAGGCAGGGGAGACCCTGGCGCGTGAGCGAGAGAGCCACCGGTCCATCGACTCGCGACAGAAGGTGGGTCCATGCTGCGGCCACCTCAACGCCGTCCGCTGGACGAAAGACGTGGAGATTGGGGATCAAGCGCAGGCTGGCGACCTGTTCGACGGGCTGATGTGTGGGGCCGTCTTCGCCGACCATCAAGCTGTCATGGGTGAATACGAATCCGGCGCGCAGGCCCATCAGCGCCGCGAGGCGAATCGAGGGACGCATGTAGTCGGCAAAAACCAAGAAGGTGCTGCCGATCGGGATATAGCCCCCTTGAAGCGCCAAGCCATTGAGAATGGCGGCCATGGCATGCTCGCGGATGCCGAAGCAGATGTTGCGGCCGGAAAACTCGCCGCGGGCCACATGGCCGCTGGTTTCGATGTCGGTCTTGGTTGAGCCGTTCAGGTCTGCGGATCCCCCCACCAAGGATGGCACCAGGAATGCAGCCCGTTGCACGATCTTGCCTGAGAGGGCACGGGTGGCGCCATCCATGTCGGCGACGACTTCGGCGAGCTCGCTGAGGAGGTCGCCAGGTACCTGGCCCGCACGGAAGACTTGATGCTCAATGGCCAGCTCTTCGTTGGCGTCGGACCAGCTCTGTTGCTTCTCCAGCCATGTCTTGCGGACCTGTTCCTTTTCGCTGGCGGCGGTGGCAAAGACCTCCCGAACTTCATCGGGAACCATGAACTCTTCCGTTGAGATGCCCAGCGCCTTCTTGGTCAGAGCGATTTCCTCGACGCCCAGTGGTGCGCCGTGGGCACCTGGCGAGTCGACCTTGTTTGGGCTGCCGTAGCCGATGTGCGTGCGGCAGATGATCAGGCTGGGCTTCTCGCTTTCGGCAACCGCCGCTTCGAGCGCTGCGGAAATGGAGTCTTGATCGTGGCCATCTGCATGCAGGACGCGCCAGCTGCAGGCCTCAAAGCGCATCTTTACGTCTTCGCTGAAGCTCAGGTCCGTTGCGCCATCGATGGTGATGCGGTTGTCATCGTAGAGGTAGACCAGATTCGAAAGACCGAGATGGCCGGCGAGAGACGCGCATTCGGCGCTGATGCCTTCCATCAGATCGCCATCGGAGACGATGCCGAAGACTCGGCTGCGGAAGCCCGCGTTGGCGTAGCGCGCTGCCTCCATCTGTGCGCCCAAGGCCATGCCGACGCCGTTGCCGAAGCCCTGTCCCAGGGGACCGGTGGTGGTTTCAACGCCAGGGGTGTGTCCGTACTCGGGGTGCCCCGGGGTCTTGCTGTCCATCTGGCGGAAGTTCTTGATCTCTTCGAGCGAGAGATCGAAGCCTGCCAGGTGCAGGAGGGCATAGAGGAGCATGGAGCCGTGCCCTGCGGAGAGAACGAAGCGATCTCTCCCAGCCCACTCTGGGTCCTCTACACTGTAATTGAGATGCTTCAACCAGAGAGTTGCGGCGACATCGGCCATGCCCATGGGCATGCCTGGGTGGCCTGAATTTGCCCTCTGCACCGCATCCATCGCGAGGCTTCGAATGGTGTTCGCAACGAGTTGGGCCTGGCTTGCCATGGTGGAGGTCATGATTCCCCGTCGAAGAAGGTGATTACTGGTGGGACCGCGGCAAATGTAGCGGACCGGGAGATGCGAACCAGGACCTTCTCGACTAGTGGGCTTCTCTGGCCAGGTTCACGTTCCACTCGGGAATGCGTACCTCGATGACCCCCGATTCGGGGACCCGCTCGATCACTGCCTGGCATCCCAGCCGGCTGTCGAGACCCAAATCTCTGGCAGTGTCGAGCTGATCTTCCTCGTCCTCGCTGCTCTCGTTCAGGCAGTCAAGGCCGCTCTCCACGCGAACGTGGCAGGTAGAGCAGGCGCAAACAGCGCCACAGGCATGGTCCAGGTCGATGTCGTTGCGTAGGGCCACGTCGAGCAGGCTCTCGCCGATGCTGGCCTGGCAGTCCTTTTCGCCAGAAAAGCGAACGATCAACTCCTTAGTCATGCTTCCTCTCTGAGAGCCTTGGTGACAGCTGAGCTGATCATGTCGTCTGCAATCTGCATGCTCAAGGCGGACAGTTTGTCCACCGCGCCGTTGAGAGTTGCCTCATCGACTCCATCGGACAAGAGGCGATCCAAGTCATCGACGGCAGCGCGCAGGCTCCAGCTCTCATCGCCAGGGAGGTCGGATAGCTCCAGGGCTCTCCTTGTGCCGACGACCATGGCTCGGGCCTTGTTCTGAACTTCGATCAGAGCTCGTGCTCGGAGATCGGGAATCGCCTGCTCGATCGAATCATGCACCATATCTCGCACTTCTTCGCGACTCAGACCAAAACTGGGTAGGACCTGGATGGAGGCCTCGGTGCCGGTGCGGAGTTCCCGGGCGAGGACTCTCAGGACGCCGTTCTCGTCGACCAGGAAGGTCACCTCGACTCTGGGTAGACCGGCGGGCAGGGGAGGGAGTCCGCGCAACTTGAATGCAGCCAGCTTGCGGCAGTCCTCGACCTTCTCTCGCTCGCCCTGGTAGATGTTGATATCCACTGCCGTCTGATTGTCCACTTGTGTGGAGAACTCCTCAGTGACGCTGGCCGGGATGGTTGCATTGCGCATGATCAGCTTGCTGACGACCCCGCCCATGGTCTCGAGACCCAGGGAGAGGGGAATCACGTCGAGGAGGAGGAGATCAGCGCTTCCGCCCGCCAAGATGCCAGCCTGAATCGCCGCGCCTTGAGCGACAGCTGTATCCGGATCGACTTCGCAGTTCGGAGCCCGGCCCGTCAGGTCTGCGAGGCTCTTGCGTACCAGTGGTAGGCGAGTAGAGCCGCCAACCAGGACAACCTCATCCATGTCTTCGATGGTCAGCTCGGCATCAGCCAGGGCCCGGCGGCAGCAGTCCAAGGTCTCGTCGATCAGAGGGCGAATGAGATCCTCGAATTCCTGGCGCGCGATACTGAACTCGACAGATTCTTCACCACCAATGTCGATGCTGATGCTGGCGATCTCTGTCTCGCTGAGCAGAACCTTGAGTTGCTCGGCGGACCTGCGGATGGTCTGCAGGGCGAATGGGTCGCTAGCGGCCAGGGCCGAACTCGCGAGTTTCGCGCTACCGAGCATGCGCTCTGCCAATAGGCGGTCGAAGTCGTCGCCGCCCAATTGAGTGTTGCCAGCGGTTGCGAGGACCCGAAACACGCCATCCTGAATACGCAAGATCGATACGTCGAAGGTGCCGCCGCCCAGGTCGTAGACGAGGACGCGACCATCTTTGCTGCCATCGATGCCGTAGGCCAGGGATGCGGCGGTCGGTTCGTTGACGATACGCAGGCACTGCAGTCCCGCCAATTCTGCGGCGTCCTTGGTTGCTTGCCGTTGTGCGTCGTCAAAGTAGGCGGGCACAGTCACGACGACGTCCCGTACTTCCCGTTGCAGTGCCGCGCTGGCGGTCCGTTTGACTTCGCCAAGGATGCGTGCGGAGATCTCTTCCGGGCTATAGCTCGACTCACCGATGCTGACTCTTGCCAGGCCGCGATCACCGGCGGTGACAGTGTAGGCGAGCCCCTCACTCTCTTTTTGGAGCTCCTCGCCAGAGCGGCCAAGTAGTCGCTTGACGGAGTAGATGGTGTTCTCCGGATCTTGGAGGGCGCGAGCCTTGGCCTCCTGGCCGACGAGAACCGAGCCGTCTGCGGCGAAACTGACCACCGAGGGAATCAGCGCGGACCCGTCCTGCGCGCGAATGACTTGTGGGCCCGAGGCTGTCATCAGGGCAGCCAAGCTGTTGGTGGTCCCCAGGTCGATACCGAGAATGAGCCGATCACTGTCAGGCGACTTGCTCATCCAGCCCTCCGATCGCCGTTGTTGAGGTCCTCGAGGGCCTTGCGGTAGTACTTGGATTCATGGAGCTTGACCGCAGCTTCGGCATAGTCCTCACGCAGGAGGAGTTCTGCAATCTCCTCGAGATAGAGGTCGAGCTTCCTCTTGCAGGTAAGGCGTAAGTTCTCAGCTCGATCTGCATTCACCTCAGCAACGTCTTCTGCCAATTCCATGGCGGTCATGAGGAAGGTCGGGGCGAGTTTCTTGGTCATGGTGAAGAGCTGGGGGTCCTGCAGATCAATAAGGCAGCGGGCGCGCTCCCAGGGGTTCTTCAGAGTTCGGTAGGCGTCGTTGAGCTCCGCAGCCAGGCTGAGAATGCGCGCTTGTTCGGCTACGTCGGCGGTCCGATTCAGGTCGGGATGGCAGGTCTTGGAGAGCTTGAGGTATCTGGTTTCGAGCTCATCCTTGGAAATCCCCATGCATCGGCGGATGCCGAGTCTTGCGAAGGGGTCCACGATCATCAGGGCTGCCTCGTTTCTCCAGAACTAGGGTGTTCGGAGCTCAGTCTCGGGAGATCTCGCTACGAACTAGGTATTGAAGGAAAGTCCGCAACCACAAGTCCCGGAAGCGCTGGGATTGATGAATACGAAGCCACGGTTCAGGAGGCCGTCGTTGAAGTCGATGGTTGTGCCACCCATGAAGAACTCGCTCTTCTTGTCGATCACCAAGTTCACGCCATGCTCGACGTAGCTGAGGTCGAACTCTCCAGGCCCTTCCTGATCAAAGTCCAGGATATAGGAGAAGCCGGAGCAGCCACCGCCCTTGGCGCCGATGCGCACCCAGGTCTTGTCGACGGGGAAGCCCTGTTCACCGACAACGCGTACCACTTCTTGGGCGGCGCGCTCGGTGATGTGGATTCCACGCTCGGTCGAGGGGCCGACTGCCGTCGTGCTATCGACAGCTTCGCTCGGCGCGCCCTCGGGGCTGAGAGTTTTCTCGTCTTTGGCTCCGCTCATGCTCCCGCCTCGGTCTTGGTTGCAGTCCCTGATTTCGCCTTATAGTCCTGGATCGCGGCGCGAATCGCATCCTCGGCCAGGACGGAACAGTGGATCTTGACTGGTGGCAGTGAGAGCTCTTCGACGATCTGGGTGTTCTTGATCTCGAGGGCATCATCGACCATCGCTCCCTTCAACCATTCGGTCGCCAGGGAGGAAGATGCAATCGCCGATCCACAGCCGTAGGTCTTGAACTTGGCGTCGGTGATCTTGCCATCATCGTCGACCTGAATCTGGAGCTTCATTACGTCGCCGCATTCGGGAGCGCCGACGACTCCGGTGCCGACATTCTTGTCGTTCTTGTCGAGGGAACCCACGTTCCGTGGGTTTTGGTAGTGATCGATGACTTTGTCGCTGTAGGCCATGGTTCTATGGAGCTTGTTGTAGGCTCTAAATGTTGATTCTCAGTGGGTCGTCCAGTTCACCTTGGAGAGGTCGATGCCTTCCTGGGCCATTTCCCAGAGCGGGGACATCTCGCGAAGGCGAGTGACTTCCTTAGTGACTTGTTCGGTTACGAATTCGATTTCCTCGGCTGTATTGAAGCGGCCGAGTGAAAACCGAATCGAGCTGTGTGCCAACTCGTCACCGAGGCCGAGGGCGCGCAGGACGTAGCTGGGTTCGAGGCTGGCAGAGGTGCAGGCGGAGCCTGAGGAAACGGCGATGTCGCTCAAGCCCATGATGAGTGATTCGCCTTCAACGTAGGGGAAGGAGATATTGCTCAGATGGGGGAGGCGGTTTTCCGGGTCGCCATTGACGACTGAATCGGGCAGGGCCGCGAGGATGTCCCGTTCTAGCTTGTCGCGCAGGCCGGCGAGTTTGCTGGTTTCCAGGTCGAAGTCCTCGCGGGCGATCCGTGCCGCTTCACCCATGCCAACCAGGCCGGTGACATTCAAAGTGCCCGAGCGCATGCCGCGCTCGTGACCACCACCGTCGAGAATGGGGACCAAGCGCACTCGCGGGCTCTTGCGGCGGACATAGAGACAGCCGACACCCTTGGGGCCATAGAACTTGTGGGCCGAGAGGGACATCAAGTCGATTCCCTGGTCCATGACATCGAGGGGGATTCGACCTGCTGCTTGAGTGGCATCGCAGTGGAAAAGCACGCCGCGATCCTTTGCAATCCTGCCGATCTCCTTGATCGCATGCAGGGTGCCTGTCTCGTTGTTGCCCGCCATGAAGCTTATCAGGGTGGTCTTGTCCGTGATCGCCTTGCCGAGCGCCTCCAGATCGATATGGCCCTGGCGGTCAACTTCCATCCAGGTGACTTCGAAGCCCTCGCTCTCGAGATGGTGGAGTGGATCGAGCACAGCCTTGTGCTCGGTCACGCAGGAGATCATGTGCTGGCCCTTGGAGCGGTACATCTCTGCCGCTCCCTTGATGGCGAGGTTGTTGGCCTCCGTCGAGCCGCTGGTCCAGATAATCTCTTTGGGGTGTGCGTTGATCAGTGCCGCGACTTGTTCGCGTGCCTCGTCGACTGCGCTCTCTGCCTTCCAGCCAAAGACATGGTTGCGGCTTGCGGCGTTCCCGAACTCCTGACTGAAGTAGGGCAGCATCTTCTCTACGACCCTGGGATCACAGGGCGTGGTGGCGCTGTAGTCCATGTATACGGGGGTCTTCACGGTCATCGGGGGTCCTTCGATTCGGGTGTTTGCGGGGTCTTGTTGTTCGCGCTTGATCGCTTGCTTGGATTCTTGGAATCCTGCGGCAAACTGAAATCGGGGAGGATACCTACGGCGGCCAAGGCATGGCCGCTGCCGTGCTCACCGAGTTCTGCCAAGCTAAGATTCTGCATGAGTGCGACTATGCGATCGTGCAGGACCTGCAGTGGACCGCGTGAAGGACAGATGGGGCTGAGGGAGCAGCTGCAAGCGTCATGGCTCGCTTCCTCTTCGGGTCGATCGTGTGCGCATTCCACGAGGGAGAAGGGTCCTTCGACCGCCTCCAGAATGGATAGCAGGCTGATCTCTGCGCTGGAACTTGCCAGGCTGTATCCGCCATGCACACCGCGCATGGAAGTCAGGAGACCTGCACGCGCTAGATCCTTCAGGAGGTTGGCGACCACGGCCTTGCTGAGCTGGATGTGTGCTGCCAGCTCCTGGGCGCTCATGTTGGCGCTGCCATCCGCGCAGCCCTGGCGTGCCAGGTGCGTCATGATGAAGATGGCGTAGTCAGCTTTTCGCGAGATGCGGATCATGGGTCAGGTCTGCTGAGCTAAAGTAGCTCCAAGTTGGGGCTCATTGGAGCATATCGAAGAAAATAGCCCTAAAAATCAGCTATTTCCAAGAGTGGGGCCATTAAATTGGTTCTAAGTAATTGTACAATGGGTATTTACGAAGATTTCTGGAATAGATCCCAGTCCCCGTCTGCTGCCAGGCATGCCTCCACCAACCAAATGGTCCGCGTGCAGGGGCCGGACTCGGCCGAATTCCTGCAGCGAATCTGCAGCCAGGACCTGCAGGCTTTGGGTGATGAGAAGGCCACCTGGGGCGCCTTCCTGAACAACAAAGGGCGACTGGAGGCGCGTGCTGGCATCGCCCGCTTGGGGGAGGCCTTCTACTTCGATACCCCGCGCGAGTCCGCGGAGAAGCTGGCGGCATTGCTTGACCGCTACCACTTCAGTGAGGACTTGAGCATCGAGCTCCTCGCGGCCTGGTCAGCGATCGATGTACTCGGGCCGGAGGCCTTGGCTTTTCTGGAGCAGGCTCCTGATACAAGCCGCCCCATTGGCAAGGAAGGCTTGGTCATCGCCTGCCGGCGGATGGGGATTACTTGGGGCAGATGCTTCGGCAGCGAGTCGGCGCTTGCCAGCTTGCCAGGATTGCTCGAGCTACCTCTGCTTGGAGACGAGATCGCTGAGGCGCACCGCATCTTGCGAGCCGAATTGCGCATGGGTGTAGATGCCAACGAGCGGACCCTGGCCATGGAAGCTCAATTGGAGGATCACATCTCGACGAGCAAGGGCTGCTATACCGGGCAGGAAATCGTGGCCCGTATCCACACCTATGGTCACGTCAATAGGAAGTTAAGCCTGTTGATCCTGGATTCGGCCGAAGTCTGTAGCCCGGACACGAGCCTGCATGAAATCGAAGGTGGCCAGCCAGTCGGGCGAGTGACATCCTCGGTGCCGCTGGCGGAATCTGCGGAGAGCCTGGCCTTGGGCTACTTGGCGGAGGCCTTTCTCAATCCAGGTACGGAGTTGCGCCTCGGGGGCCCGGAGGGAGCGCCGGTCCGGGTCTGTGCCTTTTCCGAGGGCTGATTGCTGTTGCCAGCCTAGAAGGTGAATATCAGCTGGGCCTTGGAGAACAGCTCTGTCTGCAACTTGCCGGCGAGCTCCGCGCGCATTGCGGCGATGAGCTGTCTGTCCGTGGGCGGTGGATCGATTTCTCCAATCCAGACCAGGAAGACGCCGCCATCGCTAGGCACCGGTTCTGGGACCCGTTGCGCCGGGCTTGCGAAGGCAGCAGTCATTACTTCCGGGGGCAGGTTGCTGCTCTTGGCGGATAGCCGACCCACCTGGCCACCGCGTCCCTTGGTCTGGGGTTCCTCGCTGTAGAGGCGCGCCGCCTCGGAGAAGCGCATGATGCCTTTGTTGATCTTGTCCCGTAGCTCCAGCGCCATTTCCATGGTCTGGGCGTGGGTCCGGGGGATGAACTCATTTGGTGGGTCACTTGCACGCAGCAATATGATGTGCACGTCTCGCTTGGGGCCATGACGCTCCAAGACTGCGGCGCGATCCCGGTCAAGTTCAGCCTGGAGCTCCGCATCGCTGTGCTCTTCGAGGACGATTCGGCGCTGCTGAATGTTCGCGTAGGTGACCTCCGATCGGGCCAATTCGTCCATGGTCGTGCCCCTGGCCTGGAGCAGTTGCTCATAGCTGACGCCCTGGTAGGTCGGATCCGCTTCGATCTGCCGCTTGCGCGATTGAACCTCGCGCCGGGCATCCGCTTCGCTCACCACGATTCCGAGTGACTTGGCACGGGCAGCGAGGAGTCGTCCCAGGACGATTTGTCGGATCCGCTCACGACGGTCTTCGAGGTCCATGGATTCGAGAAGGAGGGCTCCGAAACTCAGGCTGTCGATGTTCTTGTCACCGACCCTGGCGGCGACGGATTCGGGGAGCTTGGTGGGATCCATCTCGATCTGCATGCTCCCGCGCTCCTCCCCAAGCCAGAGTTGCAGCTGCGCGGGGCTTACTTCGACCCCGTCGGCCAGCTCTAGCTCGGCTCGGACCAGGCGCTCGTGAGCGAGAACCAGAGTCACGTAGCTCCGCTGGAATTCTGCGCGGCTCATCCCCTTCTTTTCTAGGATGTTCGCTAGATCCTCGCCGCCGGCTTTCATCGCGGCCTCGAGCTGTGCCAGTTTGGCGGCGATTGCGCTGGCCCCCGGCATCAAGCCCCTGGCTTCGGCGGCCCGCTGGATGAGCACCCGGTCGACGAGGACTTGCCTCGCCTCCTGGCCCTCAGGGGTGCGTCGGTTGCGCCTCGCTAAGTCAAGGATCAGGTCGCCTCGGGTGATCGCTGCGGGTTTACTGTCCAGGCGGTACCTGGCCAGGGTTTCGGAGCGGTCCTGGGGTGCCTGAAGCCCAATGAGAAGGGTGATGAGGAGGTGTGTCGCTGCCACCGGGGTCTTATAGCAGGGGGAGGGCCATTCTAGCCATTAAATGAGCCCACATCGGCTCTTCGGTGCTTCTCGTCTTTCCTGCTGAGTGCATACTGGGGCCACAAGTCCCATGGTCGATCGCGAAGAAGCACTCCGGTATCACTCCTCGTCCCCAGCTGGCAAAGTCGAAGTCAATCCGACCAAGCCGACTTTGACCCAGCATGACCTTTCCCTCGCCTACACCCCGGGCGTGGCCGAGCCCTGCCGAGAGATCCACGCAGATCCTGAGAAGGTCTTCGAATACACGGCCAAGGGAAACCTGGTCGCGGTGATCACCAATGGCACAGCGGTGCTTGGCCTGGGCAACATCGGGCCCATGGCCGGTAAGCCGGTGATGGAGGGCAAGGGGGTGCTCTTCAAGCGATTCGCCGGTATCGATGTCTTCGACATCGAATTGGATGCGCCGGATGTCGAGGGCTTCTGCCAGGCTGTCAAAGCCCTGGCGCCCACATTCGGCGGAATCAACCTCGAAGATATCAAGGGCCCCGAGTGCTTTGTGATCGAGGAGCGTCTTCGCAAGGAGCTGGACATCCCGGTCTTCCATGATGACCAGCATGGCACGGCGATCATCATCTGTGCTGGGCTGGTGAATGCGATGATGCTCTTCAACAAGCGCATGGAGGACATCAGGGTGGTGTTTTCCGGTGCGGGGGCGGCTGCTTTGGCCACGGCCCGACTTATTCAGCACCTCGGAGTTGATCCTGCGAACATCCTCATCTGCGACAGCAAGGGAGTGCTGCGCAAAGACCGCGAGGATGCGATGAAGAACACCTTCAAGGCGGAGTTCGCTGTGGAGACGGACCGGGTCAGCCTTGCGGATGCCATGGTCGACGCGGATGTCTTTATCGGTGTGTCCGTCGCGGGGATAGTTACCCCGGAGATGCTGAAGTCCATGGCTGAAAAGCCGATCGTCTTTGCTCTCGCTAATCCCGATCCCGAAATCCCCTACGACCTGGCCAGAGAAACGCGACCGGATGCAATTGTTGCCACCGGGCGAAGCGACTATCCCAACCAGATCAACAACGTGTTGGGTTTCCCATTCATCTTTCGGGGAGCACTCGACACGCGGGCTACAACCGTCAATGAGGCGATGATGATCGCCGCGGTCAATGCTCTGGCCGAGCTGGCCCGAGAAGATGTGGACGATTCGGTTACTGAGGCATATGGGGATGAACACCTCAGCTTCGGGCCGGGTTACATCATCCCGAAGCCATTCGACTCGAGAGTGCTACTCAGGGTTGCTCCCGCGGTCGCTTTGGCGGCGACGCTCTCAGGAGTCGCCAGGCGGCCTATCAATGATATCGAGGAGTACCGTCTAAAGCTGGAGAAGCTGCTCGGCAAGGAGCGCGAAGTCATGCGCTATGCCTTCGAGCAGGCGCGCAGCCGCCCGCGCCGGGTCGTGCTCGCGGATGGTGAGTACGAGAAGGTTCTGCGGGCTGCAGGCCAACTTCTCGACGAAGGGATCACGCAGCCGATTCTGGTCGGTCGAGAGAAGGTCATTAGAGAGACCGCGCAGCGCTTGGAGCTCGATCTGCCCTTCGATAGTGGGCGTTGCACGATCTACGATCCGCGTGATTCTGAGTTTACCGCAGACTTCGAACAGCGACTCTTCGAGAGACGAGGCCGTAAGGGGATGAGTCGTGACGATGCCCGCAGGGCAATGCGCGGCCGAAACTGGTTCTCAGCGATGCTGGTTCGTGAAGGGCATGCAGCGGGAATGGTGGCTGGCCTCGGAGGCAATTTCCCCGAGACTCTGCGGCCGGTGCTGCAAGTGGTAGGGACAGCTCCGGATGCACAGCGTGTCGCCGGAGTGCATCTCATGGTCATCAAGAACGAGTTGATGTTCTTTGCGGACACCACCCTGACCTTGGACCCCAGTGCCGAGGAACTCGCCGAAATCGCCTGTCTCAGCTCGGACTTGGCAAGTGAGTTCGGTGTGGATCCGAGAGTCGCCATGCTCTCCTTCAGCAATTTTGGATCGGTTCGCAATGAGCGTTCGGACAAGGTCCGTCGGGCCACCGAGTTTGTCCGCCGCTGGCGACCCGACCTGGAAGTTGAGGGCGAGATTCACGCGGACATCGCTCTGGTTCCCGAGCATTGCCAGCAGCTCTATCCTTTCAGCAAGCTCTCGGGACGCGCCAACGTCCTCATCTTCCCATCTCTGGAAAGCGGCAACGTTGCGCAGAAGGTGGCCCAATGCACCGGCGCGGATGCGGCAATCGGTCCCTTCCTCGTCGGCCTGGATCGTCCGGTCAATATCCTGGCGCCTTATGCGGGAGTGCGTGAGATCGTTCTCACCGCCGCGATCACTGCCATGCAGGCCGGTCGTCAGGACCTGACTTCGGATCAGAGCGAGTATGACCTGCTGCGTCTGGCCAGACACCGCGCCAAGAATGTCCAGCGTCCGCCGATCAGCGCCACCGAGCAGGGCGGTTAGGCCTCTACGGGTGCCGGCTCAGCTGGGACTGCCAGGCGCTGCGGCAGGGTGAAGCGGAAGCAGGCCCCTGGCCCCGCTTCGTCAACGTAGACCAGGTCACCGCCGTGCGCTTCGGCAATGCGCTTGCTGATGGCGAGGCTCATGCCCAAGCCCCGTGGCTTGTCGGTCAAGCACTCACCGACTTGACCGAAGACCGTAAACAAGAGGCCGCGCTTGTCTTCGGGGACGCCGGGTCCGAGATCGCGCACCTCGAGGCAGATCATGTCCTCCTGCCGCGTGAGAGTCAGATCTACCTGGCTGCCGTTCGGAGCGAAGTTGATGCCGTTTTCGAGCAGCGCTGATATCACCTTGGACACGAGTTTCACGTCGCAGTTCAGTGCGAGGCCCCGATTCACATTCAGACTTCGGACTGTGATTTGCTTGTCGAGAGCCTGGGGGTGAAAGCGGTCGATGACCTTTTCAGCAATGAGGCCCAGGTCGCAGAACTCGGGGAAGAGTGTCGGGGTCTCCGCTTCCATCTTGGCGGTTTCCAGGATCGAGCTGATGAGCCGCATCAAGCGCCCGGACTCCCGATTGATAATCGCCAAGAACTCCTGGCGCGCGTTCTCGTCGTTGCCGGTGAACTCCGAGAGGATCTCGGTTGCCGCGACGATCGATGTCAGCGGTGTTCGCATCTCGTGGCTGATGTTGGATAGGAAGGTGTCTTTGGCCTTGTCCAGGGTCTGCAGCTCACGGTAGGCGCGCTTCAATTCCACAGTTCGCTCCTCGACGCGTTTCCCCAGGGAGCGGTTGTGGTCGCGAATCTCTTCGCGGTTCTCGTCGAGGCACTCGACCATCATGTTGAAGCGCCCAGCGATCACGCCAAGTTCGTCCTTGCTGCTCTCCGCCAGGCGGACCTTGAGATCACCATCCGTTGCCTGCTGCATGGCCTCACGGAGTTGGTGGACGGAGCGCAGCATGTACTTGGCGAGCCGATCTGCGCCCAGTCCCGAGACCAAGAGCACGAGTGCAGCCATGATAAGAATCAGATACTGATGCTGGGACGCCTTCGCTTCCATGTCAGCCATGGAGTAGGCGACGCGAATCACCCCCAGTGCTTCATGCTCTGCGATCTTCTCGGTCGGTAGATGGCTGCCCTGCAATCCTGCCACGGTGCTTCTGACGCCTGCGATCTCTATCTCGCTGTCAGCGATGATCGGAGTGGATGCCAAGACCGCTCCGAAGCCGAGCATTTGCCGGTCATGCTCTGCGACCAAGGCGATGTCCTTTTGGGAGCTCCCCAGTGAGGCCGGCAGCAAGGAGTCGTAGTCGTCTCCTGAGCAGACCTCTTGCACTAGAAGATGGCGGCCCTGTGAGTCGGCGGCTGAGTAGACCGCGATGGCCAGAATCAGCTCATCATTGGCAAGGGCCTCCCGCAGTCGTGGACGTAGGTCGCGACCGATCACACTCTGCAGGGCGGCTTGCAGAGCCTGATCCCTGGCGATGAGTTCGGCGGTCTTGAGCGCCACGCTCTCGGTCGAGTTCAGTAGATGATTGGAGAGGAGGCGGTGGGAGAGGACGGCCAGGCTCACGATGACCAAGATCAGTGCCGACACAATCGGCACCACCAAGCGCAGCCTCAGGCTCCCCTGGAATCTGTCTACGAGTCCTCTCAACATCCTTCCATTGAGATATCGGCAGAGGGCTGCGGCAGGCTAAGCTCCGCAGGCAGCCCTAGTGGGGCGCCACAAGGTGCTTACGAGCGCAATGCTGAGGAATGCAGCAGCGACTCTAGCGAATACGGCTGCCGGCGCCGCTCAGCCCATCTCGGACCCCGAATCTGCTGGAGAATGCGATGGGGTTTATCCGGGGGTGGGGGCGAATTCGCGGCCTGCAGGCCGGGTATCTCAGCGAAGATTTTGAGCGATTTATTGGGGCCGGACCCTAGGTCCAGCCCCTCGGCTCAGCTGCTTGTCGCCACTGCTTCGCCGGTACCCACGATGCTGATGCTGGGGCGCTTGCCGCGGATTCGCACGCGCATCTGTGTGCCTGCTCCGAGGCTCTCGGCCAGGATCAGGTCCGTCAGTGGATCTTCAATCTGCCTCTTGATCATTCGCCGCAGCTCGCGAGCTCCGTATTCCTCGCAGAAGCCCTCTCTGGCGAGAGTGTTCTTCACACCGGGCGAGAACTCAACCGTGATACCGTTTCTCAGGAGGAGTTGGGAGACCTCCTTGAGCATGCGATGTGCAATCCGTGTGCAGACCTTCACGTCTAGGGGGTTGAAGACAACCACTTCATCGATGCGATTGATGAACTCGGGCCGGAAGAACTCCTTCATGGCCTCGATGGTCACTGCCTTCAGGTCGACGCCGTCGAAGGCCGAGAGCGGATCGCTCTTGAATCCCATCCGGCTGCGGATGCTGTCGATCTTCTCGATCCCCAGATTGCTGGTGAGGATGACCGTCGCCTTGCTGAAGGACACAGTTTGCCCCTTGCTGTCGGTCAGGACTCCTTCGTCCAGGAGTTGCAGGAGGAGATTGTGCACCTTGCTGTGGGCCTTCTCGATCTCATCGAAGAGGACTACGCACTCCTTCTTCTTGCGCACCGTCTCGGTGAGATAGCCGCCCTCGCTGTGGCCGATGTAGCCCGGAGGTGAGCCGATGAGCTTTGCGTACTCATGGGGAAGGGCATATTCCGAGCAGTCGATGCGCACCAGGCTGCCTGGGCTGTCGTACAGAGTTCTCGACAGGGCCTTGGCTAACTCGGTCTTGCCTGTGCCGGTTTGGCCGACGAGCAAGAATGTGCCTACGGGTGAACCCGGACGCTTCAGCCCGACCGCAGATTTCTTGACTGCCTTGACCAAGCTCTGCACTGCGTCGTTCTGGCCGATGACCTGGCTCAGCAGTGCTTTCTCGAGTCCTAGAACCTTCTTGTAGAGAGCAGACTTGTTCTCCAAGGTCCCGGGACGCGGGATAAGCGTCTTGGCAGATTCTTCAGCGTTCGCTGCCTTGTTGGGCAGGCTTACTTGGTGAATCTCCAGGCCGGGATTGACGTCGATGCAGATCTGGTAGAGAAGTTCTTCGAGAACTTCTCGATCGTATTCCTCGTCCAGCTTGGCTACCGCGGTCATGATCTCCGTGGTGAACTCGGGTACGCATGCTTCTACTATGCGCCTCCGATAGCTGGACTTGTTGGTGATCTCCCGCTGCAAGAGCTCGGAGAAGACTTCCTCGGAACTGCATCTGACCCTGATGAACTCATCGATCAGATCAAAGTATTTGATGACGAAATTGTCGTCTGGGTGCTTCAAAGTTGGCCCCTGTATGCGGTCGGCATCTTTGGAGACTATCGGACCAGTTGGGAGTCAGCTTGAGACTCTGCGTTGGTGCTGAAGCCTCGATGGACAGGGAAATAGAGCTAAAGTTTCTGGCGCTCCTCGTGCACCGCGGTTTGCTCGGCGCTGAGCAGGCAAAGAAGGCGATTGCCAATTCGGACCCATCTGGATTCTTGATCGAGTCCGGTGCGATCAGTTCTGAGGATTGGGAGCAATGGGTGGCAACCGACGCGGGGGCCAGGCCGAATCTCAGCCGATATGAGCTCTCTGAACTGCTCGGGGAGGGTGGTGAGGCGCGGGTTTATCGTGCGCGCGACCGCAAGACTGGCGAGGACTGCGCTGTCAAGATTCTGCGCTCTGAACTGTCCAAAGATCCCACGGTGGTCAAGCGCTTCATAGCCGAGTCCAAGCTGCTGCAAGATCTGGCCAGTCCGCACATAGTTCGAGGCATGAGAGTGGCTCGGGAAGGAGCGGTGATCTTTTCCGTCATGGAGATCATCGATGGCGACTGCCTTCTCGATTGCCTCGATCATGATGGTGCTCTCGACGAAATGGAGGTTCTCGAGGTCATCGCTCAAATCGCGGCTGCCCTCGAGCATCTGCATTCGCACGGCCTTGTGCATCGCGATGTAAAGCCAGGCAACATCATGTTGGATTCGGAGGGTTGCGCGCGTCTTATTGACTTGGGATTCGCGGTGAGCGGCGATGCTGGCAAGTCGGCGACCACCGCCGGGACTGTGCACTACATCTCCCCGGAGCAAGCAAGAGGTCAGAGCGATCTCGATGTCCGCGCGGACATCTACTCCCTTGGCGCCACGCTCTATCATCTGGTCACCGGCTCGCTCCCATTCTCAGGGTCGGATAACGATGAGGTATTAGCCAAGCAGGTGCTCGCCTCACTGTCGGGTGAGCGCATACGTGAGATGGGTCTCTCCCCACAGATTCACTTCTTCGTCGAGAAGATGATGGCCAAGGACAAGGCCATTCGCTTCCAGCGACCGGCGGATCTGATCGCGGAGATTCGTGCGTACCAGAAACAGCGCGCCCACGAGCGAGCCATGGATGATCGGACCGGTAAGCGCTCGAGCAGAAGGCGGCGGCGGAAATGGCTCTAGAAGATCGCCCTGCGGTTGATCGCAAATACCCCTTCGTGTTCGAGTGTCGCCGCTCGGGCAACTGCTGCTCTCGTCCCGAAGGCATCCTGCGTCTGGATGCGAAGGACATCCACAGGATCTCGCGCCATCTTCAGATGAGTGAATCCGGTTTTCGTTCGCGGTATCTGCGACCGGGTTCAGGGCTAGTCTTGGATGGCCTGGGGGGGCGATGTCCATTCTTGGTAGACGGACAGAAAGCCGTCTGTGGCATCTATGCGGTGCGACCTGAGAAGTGCAAGACTTGGCCCTTCTGGCCGGAGCTGCTCGAATCGAGCCGTCTCCGCGCAGAAGCCATGCGTCTCTGCCCTGGCATCAGAGCAATCGAAGATTGACGTCTCTGCGGATGGGCTTGGCGGTCTACCGACAGTGCTCCGCCAGATATTTGTTCGACTGCTGTGGCCTTCGCCCATGTCAGGGGGGCTTGCGTCGCTTGGATCCGATGCTTCAGCTGAGCGCTCTTGGTGTAATATCCCCTGAGGGCCTCACACCTCGGATCAGCAATGCGAAAGCTCCTTCTCGTCAAGCCATACCGTCCCGAAAAGCTCTTTGTCACCACGCCGCCGCTCGGACTGATTTCGGTTGCGGCCTACGTGCGTGAAAAAGCGCGCGAGCGCGGTGATGACTTGGAGATCAAGATCGTCGACCTGAATCCGGGGCGGCGGATGCCATCGGATGCCATGTCCGAGCTGCTGGCCTTTGAGCCGGATCTGATCGGTATCTCCTGTCTCTCCTGTGAGGCTGACGCAGCCACAGCATTGAGTCGCGCGCTCAAGCAGGCCATGCCAGAGATACCCATCGTGCTTGGCGGTCCCTATCCATCACACGACAAGGAAGTCGCCCTCGAGGATCCCTGCATCGACTATCTGGTGATCAATGAAGGCGAGGTGACCTTTGACGACTTGATTACCACGCTCATGCGGGGTGGCGATCCAGCACAGGTTGCCGGCATCGCAATGCGCGTCAATGGCAAGCCCTTCTTCACGCCTCCGCGGGACTTCATCCAAGACTTGGATAGCCTGCCGATTCCCGCCTACGACCTCATCGATCTGCCTGCGTACTTCAAGACGCCACGCCACTCGCGACTTATCGCGCATCCGGAATACACCACGGTGGTCTCCACCCGCGGCTGTCCCTACGGCTGTACCTATTGCCATGTCACCATGGGCAAGAAGACGCGGTTTCGTTCGGCAGAGAAGGTGGTTGAAGAGCTCGAACACTTGGTGAAGAACTACGGTGTCCGCGAAATCCAATGGGCGGACGACATCTGGAACCTGCGCAAGGATCGCAGCAAGAAGATCTGTGACTTGATCGTGGAGAAGGGACTCGACATCAAGATGGCCTGGCCGAACGGAGTCCGGGGCGACATCATCGATCAGGAACTCATCGACAAGATGAAGATGGCCGGGGCATACATGATCACCTTTGCACCGGAGAGTGGGTCGCCCCGCGTGCAGAAGTACATCCAGAAGAACGCCAAGCTGGACAAGCTCCAGAACGTGATCACCATGGCGGCCAAGAAGGGCATCTTCTGCCACGGTTTTTTCATGGTCGGTTTCCCCACCGAGACCGAAGAAGAGATGCAGATGACCTTCGACTATGCACTCAAGTCGAAGCTCAACACCGCCTCGTTCTTCATCGTCAACGCCAACCCGGGGACCAAGCTCTATGAGCAGGCCAAGTCTCTCGGGCTCAAGGTCGACTATGAGCCAGGGGCGCACAACTACATGGACCCGGACTTTCAGCTCTCCGAGGTTTCGACGGCTCGCATGCGAACCATGATGCGTCGTGCATATCTGCGCTTCTTTACCGACCCGCGGCGCATCGCACGTCTTCTCTGGACCATGCCCCACAAGGGTCAGCTCTTCGGGTTCGCCAAAGATCTGGTCTTCCGGCTCTATCGCAACTTCCGCTTCCAGCGGCCGGACATTTACCAGGCCGAGGGCATTCCGCGCTTCGAACGCCAGCCTGACTTGCAAGCTGACATTCCGATCAATCGCGCTTGAGAAGGCGGGGGACGGAGGTCTTGCCGAGCATTCAGGTTCGTCGCCATTTGATGCGGGCGAGGTCGAAGCTCAAGCGCTCGAGGTCCCTTGCCCGCTCCACATCGACCCGAGTCGAGGTGCGCTGCTGGTGAACGCTCAGGACAGAACAGAGGCCGTGCCCGCGGATTGAGATCCAGTCACCGCGTTCCAGGGGGCGGTCCGCAGTCGCAGTTTCGCCAGCTTGGCGCATTGCCACCGCACGTGGCGAGTGTCCCGCGAAATTCGCCGCGACCCAATCCTCTGCGGATAGGCAAACGTCACAGCTGCCGCAGCCATCGAGGAAGGAGTCGAAGCCAAAGTAGGCATGGATCAGGCGCTTTCGACAGCCTTCCGACTTGGCGTAGCGGAGCATCTCGAGCAAGCCCATCAGATCGCGCTTGCGCTTGTCCTCTGGCAACCAGGATTCAATTTCAGCCGCCGTAGGTAGCCGCTGCCATTCGAAGTCGATGCCCAGATCGCCGGAGCAGCAGCCGGCGGTTCGCAGGAGCCTCAGGCAGGTTTCGACACGGCCATCGCGACGGTTCTTGAGCAGAAAAGTCTCGCGCAGATCCTCGAGATGCACTGCATGTGCGCGTTCGCCGAGCCCAGAGAGGTAGTTTGCTACTTGTTGCATGAACTCCTGATCCGGATTGGCCCATTCGGTGAACTCCCGTTGGATGGACACGTCTTCCTCGAGATAGAGCAGCTGGCAAATGCTCGGCTTACCATCGCGACCGGCTCGCCCGATCTCCTGGTAGTAGGCTTCCAGAGTGCGTGGGATCTGGTAATGCACAATGAAGCGGATGTCAGGCTTGTCCACGCCCATGCCGAAGGCGTTGGTGGCCAGGATGAGGGCGTGATCGCTATCGATAAAGCGTGCTTGCTGTTCCCGTCGCTCGCTAGCACTGAGCTTACCGTGGTAGATAAGCGGCTTGAAGCCGCGCCGCTGCAGTTCACTCTCGAGATGTAGGAGATCTCTGATGAGCGCAGTGTAGACGATGCCCGGCCCGCCGATTTCTTCGCAGCAGCGCAGTATGGGTGCCAGCTTGTCCTCAGGTCGAAAGACCTCCTCGACCGCCAAGAACAGATTGGGTCGCTCGATGCCGCTGTGAAAGGTCGCTGCGCTGGGAATGCCGAGCACCCGCTTGATGTCAGCCTGAACTTCGGGAGTGGCAGTGGCGGTGAGTGCCATGCAAGTTGGGCTGCCTAGTGATTCACGCACCTTGCCTAGCTGGCTATAGTCCGGGCGGAAGTCGTGGCCCCACTGACTGACGCAGTGCGCTTCGTCGATGGCGAGGAGAGAGATGGATAGCTTCTTGATCTCTTCCAGAAAGCGGCCGACTCGAAAGCGTTCCGGCGTCACGTAGAGGAGCGAGAGTTCGCCCGCCATGGCCCTGGACATGCGCTCCTGCCGAGTCTTGCGATCCAGCATGCTGTGGATGCAAGTTGCTGGCAGCCCACGCTTCTCGAGGGCGAGAACCTGATCGTCCATGAGTGCGATCAGCGGGCTCACCACGAGAGTGAGGCCACCCTGCACCAGGGCCGGCAACTGATAGCAGAGGGACTTGCCTTCACCTGTCGCCATGAGGACCAGGCAATCGCCGCCTTGGATGGCGTGCGCGATGACCTCTTCCTGCAAGCCGCGGAAGCCGGGGAATCCAAAGTGCTCTTCCAGTGCTGCTTGCAGATCCAGGGTCATTGCAACCTAAGAAAGCGCGCCTGCGTCCGCGAGCAAGGGAATGTTTCTGTCAGGGCCTTTAGCCCGGAAGGTCCCATGCCAGTGATGGCGGAGGTGATTCCCTCGCGGAGCGGTCGATGAGAGGGGATGCCCTTGCGCCGCGCGTCCAGCCTCATCCTACTAGCCTGCTTGCTCGTGCTGCCCTCAGCTGCGCAGACGGCTCGACAGCAGCGCAGTCTCGAGCAGGCTGTCGAGGCATTGGAAGAGGGTCGCAATCGGGAAGCGATCCGCCTGCTCAATCGCGCCAAAGGCCGCCAGGCGAGCGCCAAGCTGCCGCAGCTCCTCGCCCTTGCCCACAGCAAGCTTGGCGTAGAATTGGCGAGCAAGGGTGATTTGCGAGCTGCCCTGCGCAGCTTTCAGGCCGCCAATCGAGCCAAGCCTGGGGAGCTTGGTCTGCTGCTCAGTCTGGGCCACCTGCATATCCGCCTAGGTGCTGTGAAGCCGGCGGAACGACGTCTGCGCGAAGTCCTGCGCCTCTCCCCCGAGCATCCTCAGGCACTCGCCTATCTCGGCCAGATTGCCGCCGAGGAAGATCGTCTGGGTTCAGCCGGGGATTACTTTCGCCGCGCCAGCAAGGCTGCGCCGGAGCAGAAACAGTATGGCGAGCTGGCCACGAGGATGCAGGGTCAGAGCGAAGTCGAAGCCGAGTTCGTAGAGCGGAGAGTAGGCAACTTCGTCATTCAGTATTCGGCGAGCAGAGAGTTGCGGGCAGTCCTGCCCCAGGTGGAAGCCTGGCTCAAGGAGGCTCAGCGCGAGCTACACCGCTCACTCGGTCGGGCGCCAGAGGGTCCCATGTACCTGGTGCTCTACCGTGAGGAGGGCTTCAAGAAGGTCAGCCATGCTCAGCATTGGGCCAATGCCTTCTATGATGGCAAGATCCGGCTGAATCTGGATAGCTCGGAAGCCTTGCGTAGCGAGATGCGACGCACTCTGCGGCATGAGCTCGCGCATGCCTTCTTGCATGAGCTCTACGGTGAGTTGCCCTTGTGGGTGCACGAGGGTTATGCCCAGATGATCGAAGGCAAAGCCGCCCGGAGTGCTGGCAGCCGCTTTCGCAATGGTGAAGAATTCTTGCGGGGTGATCTCTTCGAGAACGGCTTCGCCTCCTCGCAGGACATGGCAGTTGTGGCCAAAGGCTACGCTCAGTCCCTCATGGCGGTTGGTTCCCTGACGCGCGGCAAGAACTTGCCACGATTTCGCTCGCTCTTGGCGGGGCTCGCCGCAGGAGAAGGGACAGAGGAAGCTCTGCGCAAGCGATACGGACTTGGCATGCAGGGAATGCTCGAGCGAGCTCGCTCGGAAAAGTAGGTAGGAGCAGTCACCAGGGGGCTTTGCGCGGCACAGGGCTGTGTCCCAATCTCCATGTCGACGTCCAAGACCTACGGTCCGAGAGAGCGCATCCTCCTGCTCGGCGAACAGCGACTCTCCGACGCGGAGTGCCTCGCGCTAGTCTTGCGCACCGGCAAGCGTGGTTCTAGCGCCGAGCAGCTGGCGCAAGTTCTGCTGCGCCGCTTCGGGAGTTTGGAGGCCCTGGCCTTCGCCGGTCTGGGAGAGCTCGCTGCCGAGACCGGGGTGGGCCCGGTGCGGGCGGCTTCCCTGCTGGCCGCCTTCGGGCTGGCACGGCGATTGACAGAGATGCGTCATCGCCCTGGGCAGGCCCTGCGCAACGGTGGAGATGTGGCGCGTGTAGTTCACGAGTCCGTCCGCGGAGTCGCCAAGGAGGTCTTCTACGCTCTGCTACTGGATGCCAGGCACCGCATCCTGAGTCTACGAGTGGTCAGCACAGGAAACTTACAGGCTGCTCCCGTACATCCGCGGGAGGTCTTTGTGTCCGCGATTCGTGAGGCGGCGGCGGCCATCGTCGTAGCGCACAATCATCCTAGCGGCGATCCATCGCCCAGTGCCGAGGATCGGCTGGTTACAGAGCGCCTGCGTGAGGTTGGCGAGCTGGTTGGGATTGAGCTTCTCGATCATGTCGTGGTGGGCAGAGATCGGTACTACAGCTTCGCCGATGACCGCTGTCATCCGCTGCCTTGAGCTTCGGGGCCCTGCAGCAATCTGGCAGCTCCTGCGAGAGCGGCGGTCTCGGTTCTGAGGGTGAGGGGACCCATGCCTCGCGGGCTGAAGCCGCGGTCGAGAATCGATTCGAGTTCGGATGCACGGAATCCACCTTCGGGTCCGACCATGAGCAATGCCTGCGAAGAGATAGCCGGGCCGAGCTCGAGTGTGGATTGAGTGGCCAGGTACCTCTCTTCCGGGATGTCCTCGCGCTTGAGAAAGTCCGCCAGTGTCGATGGGGGATGCAGTTCGGGGAGATGAGACCGATCGCACTGTCCCGCAGCGGCAGCGAGAATGCGCAGCCACCGATCCCGTCGGCCCGCGGCCTTGCGGGAGTGATCGCTGCTGATCGGATAGAAATGACGAATCCCGAGTTCGCAGCCATGCTCGAGGAGCCAGTCGCCGCGGCTGCCACGTGGCAGGGGAAAGGCGAGAGCGAGTTCGAGGACTGGTTCCTGCTGCTTCGCGCTGCGTGGGCCGATATCCAGTTCGACCTGATCCCGCTTGCAGCTCCTGATAGTCGCATTCGCTTCCGTGCCCCTGCCATCGAAGAGGCGAATCTCATCACCGATCCTGTGGCGCATCACCGAGCAAAGGTGATGTGCCAGCTCGGCCGGGACCTTTCGCCCGATTCCCTCCTCGAGTTCCTGCAGCAAGTATCGCCTGGCCATCTTCGGCTACCGTTCCTCGCGAGGCTTTCGCCCCATGTCGCTGCCGGCCAGGGCATGGAAAGAGCTCCTGGGAAAGCCGGCGAATCGTTGACAAGCTCTTCTCCTGGAATAGCTTATGCCCATTCTGCAGGAAAGGTGTCCGTCGCCCAAGCTTGGCGGCAGAGATCTTCGCCAGCAGCCTGGGTGGACAGGGGCTGGCCTGAGTTACCATTCCCGCCGCTTGTCCTAATTCAGGTTTGTAGGCCAGTTTGCTCCCGAGCCGAGCCTGACAGTATCCCAGCCCCTCCCTTGATCCTCCGTCGCACCGGAACAGCCCCATCAAAGCGAGTCTATGACTAAGTACGTCCTGGAGATCCTGGACGGGGATCAGGCCGGTACGACCCTCGAGCTGCCCAGCAGCAAGCTGCGCATGGGCAGGCGGGCGGACAATGACCTGGTTCTCCGCGATGAGAAATGCTCTGGCCACCATGCTGAGATCGTCTTTGAGGATGGCGGCTACGTTCTGCGTGACTTGGACTCCACCAATGGCAGCCTGATCGACGGCAGGAAGATCAGCGAAGTCGCTCTGTCGAATCTGGACATCTTCCAGGTGGGTCGGGTGCGAATTCGTTTCCAGGCCGAGGGCGCGGGTGAAGCGCTCGCGGACATGCAGGTCTCGCGTCTGGATCGCAGCAGTCTCGCGAAGAAGAAGACCTTCGGTCTCGGCAGTCTGCTCCTGGTTCTGCTCCTCCTTGCAGGGGCCGGTGCCTTGGCCTGGCTCGAATTCCTCGCGCCGCAGGGAAGCGGCCTTGCCGGTCCCAGGGAGCGACCGGTTCTGGTAGTAGCCGGCAATTCCTTGGATCCTGCGGCCAGCAATTTCGAGGCAGATGAGACCGGCTGGGACTTGCAGATCGCTGGCAGTGGATTCGAAGCGGGCTTCAGCGGCCGTGATGCCAACAGTGGAACTGGATTCATCGAGGCTCGGCCTGGAGAAGAAGGGGCTGGCTATGCTCTGGCGCGGACCGCGGAGGCGGTCAGTATCCTTGCCGGGACACCCCTGCGTATTCGCGGTTTTCTGCGCACGGAAGGATCCGGATTGGCGGCCCTGCGAGTGGTCTTCAGTTCACAGGACGGTCGCAGTGTTCTCAGAACCGGTAGTACGCCGGACTCTTACCCTTCCTATGAAGAGGTTGAGCTCATCGCGACTGTGCCGCAGGGCATGGACATGGTCTCCATCGAGGTCCTCGGGCTCTTGCCTGGGGAGGACGCCCTGGTTGCCTGTGACGACGTTGCGCTGATCAGCGATCGTAGTCTCAGCGCCAACGGTCTCGACTTCACTTGCCGTGACGGTCGTAGCCTTCGGGGAGTCGGCGGGAGCTTGCTGGTAGGGGGGCAGGAAGCGAGTCTGCTCGGCATTCGTCCGTTTGCCACTGAAGCCGGCTTCATGGCCCTGGACAAGGTCGGACTCTTGGTGCCCAGCGACATGGGGCTGGCCTTCACGGTGGAGCCAATCGACAAGATAGGCTTCCAACTGCGCAGTTCTGGCGAAGCCAGTCTGGCAGGAATGATCATTCGCCTGCCTGTTGACAGCCGACCCTGTCTGACCCTCGGCAGCGACGGCAGCTTCGTGACTCAGGAGGGAGAGTTCTCAGGGGTTGGCAGCCGCAGCGTCCTCCTCGGTCATGGCGCCGATCGCTTACTCATCGAGTTCGATGCTGATGTGCAGCTCAGCGCTAGCCAGGTAATGGATGGTTACGACCTGCGCTGTCAGCCAGCCGTTGACTTCAAGTTATTCCTCGTCATGGATGAGGCTGCGAGTCAGGCGCGTGAACTTCTGCGTCTGGCGCGGACGGCACGCTCGGATGGATTGATGCAGGTAGCACTGGAGTCCCTACAGCAAGCGCGGAGCAAGTTTCCCCATGACGAGTCGGTCCTGCGCGACATCGAGGAATTGCGCCGGGAGATCATCGTCGAGATGGAGCAGCGCATCGCCCAACTCCGCGAAGGAGCGGCGGATGCCGCTTTCTTTCGTTCCAGGTCGGGATATCGGCGGATTCGCGATGGGATTCAGGACCTCATCGACCTGTACGGTGAGGGCAACGTGCTCCAAGTCGAGAGTCTACGCGGCATCGCTTCTGAAATGGGAGCTGGCCTCGCTGAGCTCGAGTCCCTGGCTGAGGGCGAGCATCGCGCACGAATGCAGCTGCTCGTGGAGGCCTTTCGCGAGGGTGGTCAAGATGAAATCGCTGCCTTGATCGAAGCCTACTTGCAGAGGGGGAACTAGTAGATGACCTCGAAGGTAACTGCGCTTGATCCTGGTTCTCACAGCCTCAAGGCGATGACCATCAAGGCCGGCAAGCATGGTCTGGCCATGGAACGCTTTGTGAGTCTGCCAAGTGATGATTCAGATCTCAGCGGACTGGGGCTTGCGCTCAAATCCGTCGTCCTCGGTTTGGCTGGCCGCGACATGACCTTGCGTTTTACTCAGGTTCCGCCGGCACCGGACTGGCAGCTCCGCAAGTTGATGGAGTTGGAGATCGACGACCTGAAGACTCAGACTGGCGATGACCTATCCGCTGACTTCAATTTGCTACCGATCGAGGATGAAGATGGTGGCATGGAGACCGTGCTGCTTGCCATTGCCAAGAACCGCGGGCTCGAACAGCACAGTGAATTGCTCACCGCAGCTGGCGGCTCGGTAGCTTGTCACGTTCCGAACTGCATAGCCTTGTACAATGCCTTCCTGAGCTGTGGGCCGGTCGAGGAGGACGTGGTGACTTGCCTCGTGAACATTGGGCACGAGTCCACGGATATCGCCATAGTCAACGGCATCGATCTGCTTTTCGTGCGTAACTTGAGCAGTGGGGGCAAGGTCTTTGACGAGGCCATATCAACCGCCTTCAACGTCGGCGCTCGCAAGGCGCAGGAGCTCAAACGAGAATTGCTCGATTTGGACCCCGCCAGCCGAGGCCGCTACGCCTCCGGACAGGCGGAGAAGGTCACCATGGCTGCCGGCGGAGCGGGCAGCATGATTGTCTCGGCGATTCAGTCTTCCATCGCATTCTGTCGCTCGCAGGCGCGGATGCCCGATTTAAAGATCGATCGTCTGCTGCTCTCGGGCGGGACTGCGCGGACGCGAGGCCTGAAGGGCATGTTGCTCGAGACCCTGCGCTGCCCGGTGGAATACTTCGATCCATACGACAGCGTCGATCTTTCCGGCTTGCCTCCCGAGGATGCCGAGAACTTGGAGCAGATGCGCTTCGAGTCGGTGATCGCCCTGGGGCTCTGCGCGGGGAAGCTCGATGACAGCTTGTACGAGCTCGAGATTTTGCCCGAACACCTCAAGCGACGGCGACGCTTGCTACGCAGGACTATTTACAACTATGCCGCCGGCCTATGTGGGGTTGCCTTGCTCCTTGGCCTGGCAAGTTCGGAGAGTGGCCGCTTGGATGAGAACCAACGTTCCGCCGCCATGGTTCGTCGCCAGGAATCCAGATTGCGGAAGATCCATGAAGATGCCCAGGAGCTTGTGGCGCGCAATGCGGATGCCCAGCAACTCGCTTCCAGTCTCAGTGCTCGCGCACTGCCCCTGAATGCTGTGCTCCTGACTCTGCGAGGGCTCGAGCAGATCATGCCTCCGGAGGGCTGGCTCGATTCGGTCGAGTTGCGCAGACCCACCTCTCGTGATGCCAAGATCAATAGCCTGGTCATCGTCAAGGGGCGCATCAAGGGTGTCTTTGGCGGTGATGTGGGCGAGGTGTATGGCAAGTTCCTCAACGACTTCAAGAACTGGGATTTCGAGGGCTTCAAGCCGGCCATTCTCCCTGAGTCGGATACCAGCAACCGGAATGAGACTCTGTTTACATGGCAAATCGACATGCTGGCGGCAGTAGAGAGCGAGGACGGATGAGCAGGATTGCGACAACTTTGGATCTCAATCAGGAAGGCCGGTAATTGGAAGATCTCTGGCAAGAACACAAGCGGTGGATTCTCGGTGTGGCCGGTGGACTCCTCCTCTTCTACATAGCCATCAAGATTGTAGATGGGATCTACGACTCCGCTGGTGCTGAGCGACGCCTCGCGATTCGAGTGCGCAACATCAACAATGAAGATCTCTACGATCAGAAGATGCTCAACGCTCTCGAGGCGGAGGAGCGTGCTCTGGAGGAACGCAGCCAGAAGCTGCGTGCGGCAGCGGTGTTCGTTCCTGCTGAGGACTTCCTTGCTGCGGGCAAGGGTGATCTCGACGCGCACTATAACCTGCTAAGCCGACGGGTTCGCGACGATGTCATGGATAGGGCCATGGCCTATTCTGTGGACCTGAGCAGCAGCGATGTGCAGTGGGAGACTCCGGTTGGGCGTGCGGAAATCGCGGACACGCTCATCGGACTGAATCTGCTCGAGCAGGTTGCAGTACGCCTGATGGAAGCTGGCGAAGTGGTCAAGGGTCGGGACCCGGACGCTTTGGGGCTCGTGGGCATAAACAGCCTGCGCATCGATGGCCGCCCGAGCGAGAGGTCGAGACGGCGTCGTTCGGTCAGTGAGCCGAATAGTCTCCCGCCGGCCTACGCCGAGTATCGCCTGAGCTTCGAATTCCGTGCGGACGAAGCCACGGCTAGCCTCTTTCTGGAAAAGTGTCGCAGCGATCAGCCGGTGATCTGCCTGCAGGGTGACGGATTCAGTATCAGGCAGGGTCGGAACATCGGTGACCCGGTGCTCTGTCGCGGGCAGGTCATGGCGATCACATTGAGCGATCTGTAAGCGATGAAGAACCTGCGCAAGGAACCGATTCTGCTGCTTGTGACAATGGGTCTGTGTTGGTGGATCTGGTCGAGTAGCGTGGCGACGCCGGTCAACACCAGGCTGCGCCCGAGTGCAGCTGAGTTGATCAAGCCAGATGCGATCAAGTCGGTGATCGCTGAAGCGTACCCGGATGCGATGACTTCGAACCGGGATTTGTTTCGCACTCCCAGTGAGTCGGCGCCGCTGCCACCGCGAGAACTCGTCCTGCCTGATCTCGCGCCGATACCGCCTCTGCGGCCGCCGCTGAATCCAGGTCAGTCGGCCCTTGCCTTCGATCAACTGCGCTGGCCTGAGGCGGAGAGCCGCCTACATGAATTCAGCAGTCCCGAGGTGGCCGAGGCCGGGTCGGGCCAGCCTTCGGTAGCGCCCATCGTTCAGGACTCGGACAGCGACTATGCCAAGGTCTTCGACAAGGTCATCCTCGATGATACGAACTACCTTTGGGGCGAGGTTCTGAACCCGGACAAGCAGCGCCTCTCGCGAAGCAACCAGGCTCTCTTGAACACTGCCGTCAACTTTGATTGGCTCTCGGTGAAGAGCGGCTTGCTGGTCACGCGATTCAATTATGAGCCTGGTCGGGTGGTGAAGATCGAGCTGGCACAGACCTTGAAGAACCAGATCGAGGGCGAGATCTTCGAGCTGCCGGATGGCGCTGCATCGCAGCCGCAGCGCATCTCTCTGGTCAAGAAGCTGCTCGACATTGCCCGCGCTGAACCCTGGGTTTACGAGGACGCGGAGCGCCTGGCGGAGACCTTGATCGTCAACGCAGAAGGCACCGAGGAAGCGCACATGGTCTTGCTTAGCGTGATCCGTGCCCGCGGTGACCTGACCAAGGAATTCGCCTATCTCAATTCCCTGCCGGAGGCCTTGAAGGCAAACGCCCCACAGTTCGAAGCCCGGGAGCTGGGCAGCTTCAAGGCCCGTCTCGGTCTCTGGGAAGATGCAGAGGCTGATTTTCGCAAGGCCATCCAGACCATGGTGACGGATGGCCGCAGCCAGGCCTACCTGGCCCGCTTCCTTCTCAACCGCGGGCGCATTCGCGAAGCCCTGCCGGCAGCGCAGGCTGCCGCGCGGCACAGCCTGCGCAACAGCGATCCGGAAGCGCGCTACGCTATGGCCAGCGTCGAGGTCGAGTGTTTGCTTGCGCTCGGACTGATCCCTGAGGCTCAGGCAGCTTTTGGCTCACTGAGTCCATCCGCGGACCAAGGCCGTCATGCCTACCTGCAGGGGGCAATTGCCTACGCTGCCGGTGATCTTGCGGCTGCAGGTTCGGCCTTCGAGCGATCCTTGGAGGTTGCCCAGCTGCCCGAATCCAGGCTCGGCCTGGGCTACTCGCAGCTCTATTCCGGTGCCTGGGATGAGGCCAAGCGGAGCTTGGAGGAAGCGCAGAATCAATCACCGACCCTCCGGCACATGGCCCTCGCAGGCCTGGCCTTGCTCCATGAACGCAGCAGGCACCCGGATGTGGCTCTGGAGATTGCCGAAGCGGCGCGAGTCGTGAACCCGGGGGACCCCTATGTGCTCTACATGCTAGGTCGACAGCAGCGACTCAACGGTGACTATCCCTCCGCCATTGAGACCTTGCAGATTGCTCTCGAGTTGCAGGATGAATTTGCCGAGGCCTGTGCGGAGATCGCCATGGCCCTTCTTCAGCAGAGTCGAAGCCTGAACGAAGAGTCAGCGGCTTCCGCCCTGGCGGACGCGGCGCGCTATGCGGATCGCCTGGTCAGCTTGGATCATCGCCGTAGCTACCTGCCCTACGTTGAGCTGCAGGCTGCCCTCTACCTGGCCTTGGAGGACTATGGGCGGGCGCGTGAGGCCTTGAGCGCTGCATCAGCTCGTGGCAGCGTCTATGGGCAGATGGGGTTAGCGGTCGTTGATTATCGCCAAAACCGTACGCGCATGGCGCGCACGGAGCTCGCCAACATGGCAACCGATGTTGGCCAGTCCACAGAGGTCCGCAACTTCGCTCGCAAATTGGTGGCCGACATCGACGATCACGCCAGCAAAGAGCAGGTCTGGGATCGCTTCGAACGTCGCGAACTTGGCAGTCTCTGGCCGGGAACCCGTGCCAGCAATGTGCGCCCGCGCCTACGCGAAGGCAGGCTCGAGTTCGAAGGCCGCCCCAACGAGGCGACCTTCGCTCGCCGGACCCTCAGCCGCTCGGGCAACTTCCTGAGCCTGGCCGTCGACCTGCAAGTTGCTCCCGGGCACCTCAACAGCTTCGCCGGTTTGCGACTGAGTACCGGCCGGGATGATCGCCCCGAGTTCCTGCTCGAGATGGGCATCGGTCGGAGTGGCCCCCAGGTGCGAATCGTCGATGGTGCCCCGCGTGCGGGAGAACTCGAGCCTGATCCGGTGCTCTTTGCCCAGGATTGGGATCGAGCCCAGAGCCATCGAATGGAGGTCGCCGTCGAGTCTGCTGGGGAGGAAAACAGCAACCAATGGGTTGTCGTGGCCTATTGGGATGGCGAGGAGGTTCACCGCGCCGAGGTGAATCGCCTCCGTCCCCAAGGCTCGGTCCCCATGAACATCGACCTCGTGGTCGCTGGGGGAGCCGATGCTTCCCTGAGCTTTGATAACTTTCGTCTGATCCGTCGCAAGGAGAACTGATGCGGAACGAGCCTGCTATAGACAACAACTTCTGCAGAGCTGCATCCTCTAGCCGCGGCTTCACCCTACTCGAGCTTCTGGTGGTCATCGGAATTATCTCCCTCCTGGCCGTGGCGCTCCTGCCGAACATCACTCAGGCCATGTGGAGTTCGGAGGAGACCGATACCAAAGCGCGCATGAACGAGCTGGCTCTCGCCATCGAATCCTTCGAGCGCAAGTTCGGTCTCTATCCGCCGGATGACTTTCAGTCAATTCTGCCGGATCGGCTGCCGGTCAAGGCGAAGCCGGATGGGCTCAACGCAGGCATCGAGTCCTTGGTCATCTTCCTCTCCTGGAAGGACTTTGGTGGCGTGACCCTGGAGTCCCATGAGGATTGGTTCGCCAACACGGATGGGGATGACAACGAGGTTTTGATTCCCTTGCTTGATCGCAGCAGCAAGGTTGAGGTGGTCGATGCCTGGGGAACCCCCTTCGCCTACTTCCACAACCGCAACTACTCCAAGCTGCAGACCATGGTTGGCTTCTCTGATGGCGCTGGCGGCGGCGAAAGCATGCGTGTGCGCGCCGTTAAGAACCCGAACTCCTCGGGCTACCTCAACCCACGCAAGTACCAGATCATTTCGGCAGGCTTGGATCGGACCTTCGGGACTGAGGACGACCTGGTCTACCCACCGCCACCCTCCGGTTCCTAGGCCATGTCCCTGCGAGACGCATCCTCTGGTTTCACCATCCTCGAGCTAATGGTGGTCATGGGCGTCATCTCCGTGCTTTTTGGACTGGGCTTTGGCTTCATGCAGGGTTCGGCCAGCAACATCGAGATCGCGGAATCCATCCTGCGTGATCAGCTCAGAGTCGCCGGTCTCACTGCCAGAACCCGACATCTGCCGACGGAGGTCGAGATCAGCCCGGCCTTCGAGAACCGCCCGGTGACCCTGCGGGCGCGAATTCTCGCCGTTGTCGGGCAGTGGCATATGGAGCCTGACGAAAGGTGGCCGGCCGGCGGCCTCACACCCGAGCTCTATGGCGACTATGAAGCTGGTCGTTATGGCTTTGCCATGCGCCCGGAGGTCGAAGGCGCGAGTCTCTTGACCCTGACGACGGAGGGGAAGGGCTTCTTCGATCTCAGGACCGGCTTCGCTCTGCGTATCGAAGTCAAACTTGAGGCTCGCGAGGAAATGGTCTTGGCCAGACTCGGTGAGGCCTTCGAAATCACCCTCGATGCAGATCTCAGGCCACAGGGAAGTATCTCGCTGGCAGGTGAGAACGGCGGTCGTGGCAGCCGAATCTCGGTCGGCGCAGAGCGAGCGCTTTCCCTGCAACCTTGGCACAGTTTGCAGTTTATCCACGATGGCAGAGAGCTGCGTCTGTTGGTGGACGACCGAGTTGTCGATCGCGCGGCGGCGCGTGGCCAGGTCTTTCAAGAGGGCAACGAGGACTTCGTCGTGTCGCCCTCCTATCAGCCCGTTCTTGGCCTGATCGACGAGGTGCAGCTTCTGGCCTATGAGTTTTCCCAGACGCAAGAACTGCCCTTTGGCCTCACGCTAAGCAGTAGCACGAGCAGGATCGTCTTCGATCGTTACGGCGAAGTCGTCGGCGCACCGGTCTTTCGCCTCGCGGATGATTCGGACGAAGAGCGGATTCTCCGGCTCGGCGCTGGAGGTCTGTTGCAATGAACGGCGACAAGAGGGACGTCGGCGGACTGGCGCTCATCGCCGTCTTGGTGGTGCTCAGTCTGCTACTGGCACTGCTCCTGCCCTTCATGATTTCCATGGGGCATGGTGATCAATCATCGCGTGCGGTGATCGCAGAGAAGGAAGTCGAGATTGCCAGCATCTCCGTGCGCAATCTCCTCCTGGGGAAGGTCGCCCAGAGCAGTTATTCGGCGGACCCCGATCCACTGATGGATGGGTTGGCGGAGTTTCCAAACCAGGTCGAAGTCCCTGCCCCCTTTGCCGACATCGGTGACCGGGGTCAGACCTTGCTCGCCGGTGAAGTCATCGACTTGCAGCGGCGTATCGATCTGAATACAGCCAGCCCCCTTCTGATCGCAAACTTGCTAGGCCTGTCCGCAAGACTCTCCGGTCAGCATGAGGCGGGTGCCAGCGAATTGACCTTGGACGACGCGAGCTCCTTTCCGGAGAAGGGGATCATCATCGTCAGTTGGGATCAGTTCGGCGATCGGGAAGTGATTGGCTACGGTCGGCGTGAGGGCAATCGCCTGCAAGATCTGCAGCGTGGGCTCTTCCTCGAGTTGGGCTATTCCAAGATCGACGGCGAGCCGCTTCTTGACGGCAGCATGGTCTTGGATTTCCGTGTGTTGTCGGCAGTCATGCTGCCGCAAGCAGGTCGCGGTAATGCCAGCGAGCGGCGGCCATTCGAATCGGTGCGAGACCTGCAAGGCATCGAGTCCTTGGGACTCCCCGGCTTCAGCGCCGCAGAACTCGATATCCTCGAGGCCCATTGTGCAGTCGGGGGGATGCGCGAACATGCCACCGAATGGGGCAAGCCCGAGCGGGTCTTCGACATCCTCAACGACCAGTACGAGCAGCCGCGCATTCTGCACTTGCGCTCAGCAGCCGGTCTTGGCGCCGGTTCTGTGGTTCGGCTGCGCAGCCAAGATGGCGAGCTAGAAGAATATGCCATGGTCTGGGCGGCGCGTTCACAGGGCTTGCCTGGGAACCTGGAGCTCGAGAGTCACTGGTACCTGCATCTCCTCAATCCCCTCAGCAAGGGCTTCTTCCCCCTCGAGACTATTATCGAGCCGCTGGTGCCCCTGCCAATCAATGTCAACACCGCCGATCCGCAAGTTCTGGCGGCTATCTTCCAGAACCTACGGCGGGCACCGGATGCCCGTTCTACCGGGGATCATGCGGCGGCAACTGTTTCCCAACCCTTCATCTCCCGCCAGCAGGCCAGTGAGTATGCCCAGCGCATCATCGAGCTACGCGCAGCGCCCGAGGATGAAGACGCCAGCATCGATTTCGCTTCGGGCTCTGCATTCGACGGTTGGGAGGATTTTCACCTGCGCTTTATCAAGCCCCTCCTCGATGAGGCCAGCAGCTTCGAGCGCAAGAACCTCCTGCGCATGGTCTATGAGAACTGTCTCATCGGCAGACCTGCTTCCCTCGACATGGGCACGGCATCCCTGGTCTTCCACTCCTCACCGCTGGTGAGTTATCGCGCCTCGGCCCTGCGTCGCCGTGCCGGTGGACAGGAGGACGCGCGTATGGAGCGCAAGGGCCTCGCCTATGTCTCGCCCAATACGGAACTCTTTTGGGGAGTTGCCACCCAGGAGATGCTGGAGGAATCGATCCGTCTCGATCGCCGCCACCCGCACTGGATGACCTATCCGATCAACACCGGTGCCAGCGACCCATTGGACCGAGGCACCAATCCGGTGCCACGCACCAATGCCCACATTCTGGCGGATGCCTTTCCAGAAATGGGCTTTGGTCAACGGCGCTTCCCGCTCCGCGAGGGTGGAGCGAGTGCAATGGGCCCCTTGCCGGCAAGCACTCCTTTTTCGCATGCCCGCTTCGGCAGCAATCTGTATGCGGAAGAGCCCTTCGCGCATTCCTACCATCCAGAGGGCTGGGATATGCGTCAGGAAGGTCGCTATGAGATCCGTAACAACGGCAGCCGCGCCCAGGGCAATTCGGGCAATGCTGCCACCGACCATAGCCGCATCTCCGCGGCGTTCACTGAAGGACCTGGTCTTACCAGTCGCCATGCCATCAGCTTCTGGTTCAAGCTTAAGGACCTGAGCCCGCAGGGTCTCTATGACCTTGCCTCCGCGCGGGACGCGATCCCTGATCGCAATCGGATCAGCCTGCAAATCGTCGAAGAGAAACTCGTCTTCGAAGTAATCGATGAAGCCGGGATCGATCCGAATCCCGCCGAACGGGACACGAGCCCGGAGCGTAGTTCCGGGATCTGGGAGATCCCTCTCGCCGACTTGCCCATCGAGGCTGAGGCCTGGTATCACGTGAGCCTGTCCGCCATGGGTAATCGCCCGGGTCAAATCACCATGCTCCTCGACGGAACCCCGCGTGGGGATCCTCAGGGGCGAACTTATTTGACGGCCCCTATCCCTGCCTTCGACCGGAACCGCGGCGTGCTCAACGACTATGAGGACAAGGAGCGCTATGTCCCTGTGCGAGTCGATAGCACCGAGGACTTTCCTCAGCGCGGCGTCTTGCGCATCGGCTTGGAACTCTTCGAGTACGTCAGCAAGGACGGGCAGACCTTTTACTGCCTCTTCGAGGATTCCATGGGGGGGCGAAGCGCTCGCATGGAGCAGGCGGAGTACAACGTCAGTATCCCGGAGGAGTACGAGGGTGAGGATCGCGACGAGCTCTTGAAGATCCTCAATCGCGACGATTCGAACGTAGTAACCCCAGATCATCCGGCGGGCTCGGCAGTTGTTCTCTACGGCTACACCGTGCCGATCTATCCGCAGACGGTGCTACAGGTCGGTTCTTCGGAGCTGACTGGCTCGCTCGGACCCTTCGCCGTTGCCAGGGTGATCAATCACCAGGGGGTACCGCCGATCACGGTTACTTTCGAGACCAGGGGCGGAGGATCCGATTCGATCACCTTGGGTAATGGCCTGGACATGACCTATAGCGGCGATATCGAACTGGGTGACCCGGTGTCTGCCAGCCTGCCGACGACGTCGGCCCGCCAGGAGGTCCTCTCCACCTTCTCCGAGAGCGGTGGCTATGCACTCCTCGTACAGAGGAGGATGAGTTTTCAACCACCGGTGGGAGTGCAATCCGGATCGAATACGGAAGTGGGCGGGGTGGAGGTGATTCGTTATGGCTCACGGCGCGGCACGACCCTCAGCGGCGTGATTCGCAATGCCCGGCTCGAGGGCGTGAACCTGACCCAGGACTCGGAGAGCTTCTTTCAGCCAGGCATGGCCCGGCAGTTCATAACCAACTGGCGCATCCGCTTCGGCGATACCTCCGCGGACCTCAACGAGCTGCCTCTCTATAGCACCTACGTCGTGCCCATCTCTCTATCGATTACCGGCAATCCTCCCCCGACCCAAGACCTGGTGCAGTGGGTGCAGCTCTACCCCGGTGAAGGTCGCGAGGAGGACAGCGAGTGGGTGCGTTACAACCTGGTCGTTGAGAATCGGTTCCTGGTGCGCGCCGAGCAGCGTGCCTGGGACCGGCTGCGATTCTCGCTGACCCAGCAGAGCGGGTTGGACGCCCTGCAGCTGGGCAGACAGGGCGGTACGGACAGCATCAACGGCGGGGCTGATGCGGATGCACTCAACCCTTGGAACATGCCGGACCGCGACTCGGGAAGCTTCATCGGTCACCGACATGAGATCGAATACGACTTGCCGGCCATTGCTGCCGCGAGATCTGCTCTGAGATTCCGAGGCGACCTGGGAACTGGTTCGCACGAACACGATGCTCGTTCGCGAGTCCTACCCGTGCATCGCTTCGAATTCGCCTGGGGAAGCTATGGCGTGAGCGCTGCCCGCGCCGGTCGCAATGATCGCATCGCTCTGGTGCAGGGATCACGGCGCGAAAACGGCGGCATCCCTGACGTGGAGTGGCATTCGGTCAATTGGAGTTCACGCAACTACAGTTCGGACCGGGTCAACGAAGATGGCACAGCTGCCCGGCCAGTGGGCTACGAGCGGACCGGTGATTGGCCATTTCAATTGGTGGCCTTCCGCGACGAGGTGCGGTCCATCTTCATTGGCGAAGCAGAACCGAGCTACGACAATCTCCGTGATAGCCGCTTGGTCGACAGGATGGTCAAGTATCCCAGCGGAGAGTTGCCGGCCGCTGATGTCGACCATGCTCTGATCGGTTCGGCTGTGCACAGTGATCGCGTCGAGGTGGACGGAATCTTCGATGAGCTCGGGGTCGTAACCCGCTACGTCACGCCTCGCCCTCTGGACAGCACATTCACCGAGAATGCTGTCGAGTTCTTCGTTCGGCCCGACGTGATCATCACGCCCAATGGTGGTCTGGTTGGCGGCCTGCAACCAGCGGAGTGGACGGATCATGGGGTGCTCTCCGCCTACCCGGAGTACGGCGGCTTGCTGATGATCGACGGGGAGATCCTTGCCTACCGCGATTACGACCAGGGCAGAGGGCGATTCGAGATCGCCGAGGATGGTCGTGGCCTGCTGGGCACCGAAGCCCGTGCCCACGACGAGGGTGCGACTGTGTATTTTCTCGAGCAGGTGCCGGCGGGAATCCTCAGTTCCGGCGCGAACGCTTCGGATCATGAACTCCCACTGCAGGGTCTCGGTGGACTGCCGCGTCACGCGGGTACCGTCCTCATGGGGCGCGAACTTCTGCACTACACGTGGACTTCGGCGGACAGTCTGGTCATGCCTTTCTGGGTCGATCCCCGGGAGGAGCGTTCGCGGCGAAGCGGCTTGTTCCGGGGTCGCTTCGGCACGGATCCGAATCCGGCCGCGGCCGGATCACCGGTAATCTTCTTTCCGACTCGCTTCTGGGATCGTTACCGCCCACGGGCTGAGGATCCGGAAATATCGGCTCTGACCGTGACCCTGCAGCAGGGACCTGCCTGGTTCACCGGCATTGCTTGGGAAGAGGAAGATCCTCAGGAGCTTGTGGACCTGCAATGTCTGGTCCGCATCGACGGCTATGGGGGCTTCGCTGACGATCCGGAGAAGAATAGCGGCCTGTATCATTTCACCGAGGGATCGATCAACGGTGACTTGCATCCCCTCGACCGAGCCGGTTCACGGATCGAGCTACATTTTGCAACGGTCTATCACCCGGGTTGTTTCGACGCGGCGACCTTCCTGCCGCAGGATTGGAAGCGAGGCCCGATCATCAAGGGCTTCCTGCTGCGCTATCAGGGCGAAACCAGAATCCTCAGAGAGAGGGTCAGCGTGAGATGAGTGGGTCGTTGACAGGCAGCCAGGGAAGCAAGTCCGCGGGCTTTACTCTGTTGGAACTCGTCGTCGTCATGGGGATCCTCTCGGGCTTTCTCCTCATGTTGGTGCAGATTCTCGGCAGTGGCGTGAGCATCTTCCAAGAGGGTGAGCGTGGGCAGAACATGGCGGATAGGCGCGCTGTGGCCAGCCGGGCTGTGGCGATCGCCATTGATGCCATGATTGGCCCGACCCTCGGTCGCTACGAATCCCAGGAACCAGACCTTCGCCTACGCCTGGATTGGGCTCCACTCGGGCTCGATCCCGCCGCCGGCGATCAGACCAGCCGCATCCAGGTCCTGCGTGCGTCTGTTGCCCTGAGCGAGAATCAGGAGGCAGCCATCCTCCGTGAAGAATTACAGGCATCCGCCGAAGACATCGCTAGCGGTGCCGGCGAGGAGGCGGTGCTGGAGAAGCTCAGCCAATTGGTGGAGCAGTTCCCCCGCGTCGGGCGCGGAGAGATGCTGCTATTCCCCTGGCCCCTGTCTTCCGACGGCGTGTTCATGGAGCTGCGTCGCGCCCTCTTCCTCCCGGATGATGAGCTCAACGAACTGGCACTGAGAGATTTGGGCTCTGAGGAGCTCCCGATGGAAGACCTCTTGCCGCTCACGGATATTGTGGTCGACAGCCTGCTCCACTTCGAGGTTCTGTGTTGGTCGCAACGTAGCCGCAGCTGGGAGAATGAACCTGGTTCGGGAGGTCCGGAGTATGTCTGGGACTCGGCGCGCGCCGGTGACTTGCTGGTCAGCGAAGCCCCTCGGGAGAGATTCAGTTTGGATCTGGGTCCGGAGAGCCGACTGGATCCACGTGATGACGTCTTCCCTCGCTGGGTTCGGATCATCATGGTTCTGGACGATCCAAAGGCGCAAGCTTCCGGGACCGTGCTCATCGAGCCCTTATCGCCAACTTCTGATACTGCCCTTCTGGACCGAGCCGAGAACATAGATGCCGGTGGAGCCGGCATGGTCAAGATCGGTCCGGAATGGGTCGCCTATCGCGAGATTCGCGGTCGCCGCTTGATCGGCATGGAGCGGGGTCAGCGTGGCACCACGGCTGTGGATCATGCCCTCGGCTCCCGTGTTCGACGTGGCCTGCAAGTGGTCATCGACCGAGCGCTGCAACACGGGAGGGACGCAGGGGATGTCTAGCCGAAGGACGGGCGAGAGTGGCTTTACACTCTTGGAGATGATAGTCGCCATGGGCGTCCTGGTGGTTGGGATCACCAGCCTTCTGGGTGCTCTCAGTTCGGGCCTGGGCACAAGGCGCGGAGCCGAGCAACGCCATCGAGCGGTGCTTCTGGCTGACCACGTGATCCATGAGTTGGAATCCGGGATCTGGTTCGAGGCTCCGCCACCGAATGATGAGGGGCCAAGCGAGATTCTGCCCGAGGATCTCGCCATCGATCCGGTCAGCGTCCCGTCGGTGCCTGGCTATCCGGGTATGAAATATCGGGTCGAGTTTGAAGTGGATCCGGAGCACCCGGATCTGGTACTTGCCAGGATACGAATCTCCTGGATGGATCAAGGCAGCGACGTGGGCACGGAATTCCTGCGCATCATGTCCCGCAGCCAACCCCTCTCTCAGAGGGTCGAGAGTACACTCAAAGCGAGGCGCAAATCACCATGAGAATGTTCGTGCGAGTTATAAGCAGTCTGTTCGCCTTGAGCCTGGCCAACATCGCGTCGGCGCAAGCGATTCAACTCCGGGATGGATCTGTCTTGGTCGGTGAAATCCAAGATGTCAGCGCCGAGGGGATGACCTTCCACCGTTTGGATACGGGCGGGATGCTCGATCTCCTCTGGGAGGATCTCTCCGGCGAGTCCGCGGTTCGGATCAAACACATGAAGGGCCTGCTCGTGGAGGATGAGGAAGAGATCACGGTCCAGGCAGACGTGATCACCTTCAGCGTTCAAGGCCTGGCCCGCGAGGTCCTGGTGGGGATCCTGGTCCGGCAAACTCCGGAGGAGTACATCCTGCAGAGACGTGGTGTCGAGTACCCGATTCAACGACGTGACATCAAGCTCACCGGCAAGCGAGAAGTGCCGGTTTACGACGTGTACAGCAAGGAGGGTTACTACGCCCTGCAGCTCAATGAAATCCAGCCTGGAGAAGATGCGGACAAACACATTCTCATGGCCGACGCTCTGCGTCGGGCGGGAGACTATGCAGCCTCTGAGAAGCATCTGCTACGGGCGGACGAACTCGGTGGTGGCAGTCAAAAGTCCAAGCTGCCTCCCATGCTCACTCGGCTTCGGACCCTTATGGAATCCGAGGCTGAGCGAGAAACCTTGAAGGAGATTCGTGTCCTTCGCAACCAGAAGCGATTCGAGGATGCAGAGGCGATGATCGCTCAGTTCGAAATTGACTTTCCTGATTCGCGTCTGAAGACGGACTTGGAGCGGGAAAAGCGGCGCTTCGAGAAGGATCGTGAGAGTTTCATGATCGGTCAGGTCTACCAGAAGTGGGCGCAGACCCTCCTGGCGGTGGCAAGAGACAAGGCGGCCGAAGATGTGGATCTCAACACTGCCCGTGAGTATGCAGAGAACTTCATGGCCCAGGAGATCTTCAGCAGAATCGGCGAGAGCCTGGACCTGAGTCCGGAGGAGGTCGAGGAATTCTGGGCGGACAGGCACAAGTATGGCCGCCATGGACCGGACCTCTTCAGCTACGGGGTAGGCTCGTGGCTCCTCGGGAAGGACAAGATTCTGCTCAACACGAAGCTCGACAATCTCGGCGGTAACACCAACTTGAAGGCGGGCGAATCCCGTTCCGAGTGGGAGCGAATCACTCGCAAGATGGAGGAGATTCGCAAGCGCAGTCGACAGGTCGCCCGCCAGAATCGGGACTCGGGTCCAGAGAGCGACGAAGACTGGTGGATGCGCAGCTCGCGCAACGACCGTCAGTACTGGATGCGAGCATACTTCGCCGAGAACTCGGGCTATCTCGAGGTGACCCGCGCCTTCATTGCCAGATGCACCAGCTGTGCCGGTACTGGCTCAGTCGCCGTCCGTGGGATGAGCGGTGGCCAGCAAAAACAGGCCTGCACCCTCTGCCGGGGTACTCGGCACACACGCACTATTCGGGCTCGTTGATGCAGCAGTTCCTGTCGCCATGCTGGCTCGCGCCCCTGCTCCTCCTGTCGGGCTGTGCCCAGGGGCCTGATACCCGGGCGGACGCGCCCATGGGAGGCTCCGCCCTACCCGCGCGGCCTGTCGAAGCGATTTCCCGGGAGACGACGCCGCCTACCTTTCAGGACAGTGGGGACCTCGGACTGAAGATCCTGCGCCCATCTTCACCGGCAACGGACGAGGTCGTGGCCCGAGTGGGCGAACAGGTCATCCGCAAGAGTCATATCTTCGATCGCATGCGTGAAAACATGCCGAAGAACACCGAGGTTCTGATCAATCAATTGGTCCTGGATTTGGTGCTCGCGGCCCAGGCCGAGCGCTTCGGAATCCTGGTGGAGCCAGAGGAGATCGATACTTTTGTCGATCGCGATCTCGAGGCCCTGTCTCGGGAGGTGGAGCGTAGTTTTGGCGGACGGCGAAGCTTGGAGGACTACATCCAGAAGGTCGAGGGACTGACACTGGAGGTCTATCGGCGGCTCCTGCGGCTGAAACTGGCTCGGCAGCGCTATCTGAGCTACGTGATCCGCTACCTGGCCATGCTCGAGGATCAGGTTGAAGTCCGCTTCATAGCCATGCAGGATCGAAGTCAGTTGGAGGACATCGCCAAACGAGTCCAGGCGGGGGCTGACTTCGCTACCTTGGCCAGTCGGCACTCCGAGGATGAAGATACCCGTGAGGGAGGTGGCCGCCTGGCACCATTCGGCCGCTCGCACACTCATCCGATCGTTTCCGTGGCCTTCGAGCTGGAGCCAGGCCAGCTATCGGCAATCTTCGAGCACGAAGACAATGGTGTGCAGCGCTACTTCCTCGTCTACTGCTTGCGCAAGATGCCCAAGCGGGAATCGAGCTTTGCGGAGGTCAAAGAGGAGATCGAGAAGGAATTGGATCGGCGGCCAATCGAGCGCCTCGAACACGCTGCTTTCTTCTTACGCTACTGTCAGCCCGGTGATTCGCTTCCAAGCGGCCTCGAAGGACGGTAAAACTCTGCGCACATGGACGATATAACCCGGGACCCCGCTCCCGGACCGGGTCTCCGACGCCCCGCAAGGGGCAAGGGTCCAGCCGAGGTTCTAGACCTCGATGGACTGGCGGTCGATGAGGAGATCCCCGGTGGGGCGGACAAGGAATCAGGCGGAACGCGAGTTCCGGTAGGGTCTGCAAAGCCGAGATCGAAGGCCAGAGAAGGCCTCGTGACGGCTGCAGACGGATCAGCTGTGTTGGCATCAGCGAGGATGGAATCACCAGACGAGAAGGCTGAAGACGAGGCTGCTGAAGGCAGGCCTGCTGAGAAGCTTGACGATCTGCTCGAGGGTGATGAGCTCCCGGAGCTGAAGAACCCGGAAGAGTTGGCCAAGGTGCTTTTCGCGATCTTGCTCAGCAGCCGGGAGGCGCAGTCGGTCATGCGCCTGGCCGAGGTCTGCAATTCGACTCAAAAGTCGATCAAGGCTGGTCTCGAGCACTTGGCGGGTTGGTTGCGGGATCAGGGCTTCCCCGTGGAGCTGCACCAAGCCGGCGAGAAGTATCGCCTGCTGACTCTGCCCGTGGTGTTCCCCTACCTGCAGCGCCTGCGGAGCCTGAAGAAGGCGGACAAGCTGTCCCCGGCGGCTCTCGAGACCCTGGCGGTCGTGGCCTACCGGCAGCCCGTGATTCGGGCTGAGGTCGAATCCATCCGCGGGGTCAAGGCCGGACCAACCCTGCGTTCGCTCCTCGATCACAAGCTGATCAAGGTCGTCGGCAGGGCTGATGTTCCCGGCCGTCCCCTGCAGTACGGGACCACGGACCACTTCCTCGAGCGCTTCGGCCTGTCCTCACTGAAGGACCTGCCGAGCATCCAGGAGTTTCGTTCCCTGGGATGATCCTGGAGGCAGGGGCGACGCTTGACTGCGGGCCTCTCCAGCCTAACATCCGCGCTCGATAGACCCGTCCCGTTCGTCTAGTCAGGCCTAGGACTCCAGATTTTCATTCTGGCAACAGGGGTTCGAATCCCCTACGGGATACCAAAGCCGGGCGACGCTGATGCGTTGCCCGGCATTTTTTTGCCTCCTCCCCCTGACCAGGGCGCGGGATAAGCTGGTTGCCAAGCCCAGGATCAGCATGCGCAGCCCTTGTTCAGTTCTCTCCTGCCTCTTTCTCACAGCTAGTCTCACAGCTCAGCTAGCGCTCGCTCCAGCCTTCGGGGACCACATGGTCTTGCAAAGGGGGCGAGAGATCTTGCTTTGGGGGAGCGGTCATCCTGGGGAGACACTCGAGCTCAGCATGGGCGAAGTCCGGGCTCGCTGCGTGGTCGCCGCTGATGGTCGCTGGCAGGCGGAACTTGCAGCACTACCCGCTGGTGGTCCCCATGAGTTGCTGATCGAGGGCAAGGAGTCGCTACGGATTCGCGATGTGCTCATCGGCGAAGTGTGGCTCTGTTCAGGCCAGTCCAACATGGAGTGGCCCCTGACTCGAAGCGATGGGGCAGATGCTTTCATTGCCAATGCCGGGGACTCGCAGTTGCGGCTTCTCGAAGTCGAGCGACGAGCCTCTGCGGGACCGCTGCGGGATCTCAGTGGTGCCTGGCAGGTCTGCTCTTCGGAATCCGTGGCGGAGTTTTCGGCCGTTGCCTACCACTTCGGCATGGAGCTTCGCGCTGCCCTCGGTGTGCCTATTGGACTGGTGCAGTCCGCCTGGGGCGGAACCCCGGCGGAAGCCTGGACCAGTCGTAGTGCCCTGTCCGCGGATCCGCGGCTGTTGGCGCGAGTCATCAATGATGCAGCCGCCAGTGCCAAGCTCAGCATGGCCCGGGCCCAGGCTGCGTTTGCTGGCAGTGAGGCGCCGCGCTTGCCCAGGGCGGCCAATCGACCGGCCTATCTATACAACGGCATGATTGCTCCGCTCCTGCCGATGCGCTTGCGTGGCGTCATCTGGTACCAGGGCGAGTCGAACGCCGGTCGAGCAGAGGAATACCGATACCTCTTTCCTACCATGATTCGCAATTGGCGGCAGGACTTCGGGCAGGGCGACTTGCCATTCCTGTTCGTTCAGCTGTCAAACTGGGGAGGCGGTCGCGGCTGGCCCGAACTCCGTGAGGCGCAGACGATGACCCTTGCGGAGCCAAATACGGCCATGGCGGTGACCATCGACATCGGCGATGCGGAGGATATTCACCCGCGGAACAAGCAGGACGTGGGGCTCCGGCTGGCCCTGGCGGCAAGAGCGCTCGCCTATGACGAGGAGGTTCTCTACTCAGGGCCCATGCTGGAGAGCTGGCAGTCCGAAGGCCACGTCATACGCCTCTCCTTCAAGAATGTCAGCGGTGGCTTTCGCGTTCTTGGCGAGTCCATTCAGGGCTTTGAGGTCGCCGGTAAAGAAGGTGAGTATCGCCCGGCGGAGGCGCGCATCGAGGGGGAGGAGATTCTGGTCAGCAGTGGCGAAGTTTCTGCGCCAACTCGAGTGCGCTACGGCTGGCAGCCGAACCCAGCCCTGAATCTTTACAACCAAGAGAGTCTGCCGGCCTTGCCCTTCCGGACGGATGGCCCGATGCACTTCGCTTCGAATTCGCGCTGAGTTCGTCGATGGACGCGATGAGAATTGGCGTGGCGGGTAAGGGGGAGAGATTCTCCTGGTGCCTTTTCGACTTCGCGAACAGTGCCTTCAACACCATCATTGTCACCTTCATGTACTCGGCGTTCTTTGCCCAAGTGCTGGTGGGAGATGAGGGGCAGGGTGATCTTCTGTGGTCGAGCAGCCTGACCTTCGTAGGAATCGTGGTGGCGATTGCGGCGCCGCTTCTCGGTGTTTACGCAGACCGTGGGAATACGAGGCGTATGTTCCTCATCGGCTTCTCACTGATCACCATCTTATGCACCGCCCTGTTGGCGATCCCTGCGGTGCCGGAGGGGGCTGAGAACGCCTCTGAGCAGACAATCTGGGCAGCCCTCATCCTGGTGACTCTCGCCAATGTCGCCTTTGAATTGGCCTTTGTATTCTACAACTCCTACTTGCCAGGCCTGGTGGATTCGGAGCGCCTGGGCGCCCTCAGCGGCAAAGGCTGGGCCTTCGGTTATCTAGGCGGGCTGATCTGCCTGGGTCTTTGTCTTGGATTGCTGGAATTCGGATTCTCCGTCCAAGTTTGCACCTTGATGGTTGCGGCTTGGTTCCTGATCTTCGCCCTACCCATGTTCTTGCTGGTGCCGGTGCGTGGAGTCAGTGAGGCAAGGGCTGCCCCTGGGTTGAGAGAGGGTCTACGCCAGGTCGGTCGAATCCTGCGAAGTCTGCGAGAGTTCCCTGATCTCACCCGTCTTTTTGTGGCCAGACTACTCTACAACGACGCATTGATCGCTGTGATCGGTCTGGCTGGCATTTACATGGTTCAGACCCTCGAGATGGAGCAGACAGAGGTTCTCCTTCTCGGTATCTGGTTGAACGTAGCCGCAGGGCTCGGTGCCTTTGGATTCGGCTTTATCGATGATCGTATGGGTTCGAAGCAGGCCATAGCCATGAGCCTCGTCTTGCTCATTGTGGGCTTGGTGATCGCGATCGCCTTGCCAAGCGTCGCCTGGTTCTGGGTGGCGTCAACTCTGGTTGGCATTGGCATGGGGCCCAATCAATCTGCCAGCCGGTCTTTGCTGGCGCGCTTCATCGCTCCCTCGCGTGCTTCCGAATACTTCGGTCTATTTGCTTTGTCGGGCAAGGCAACCGTCTGGCTGGGACCATTACTGTTTTCCTTGGTGATCACTGCAGGCGGTAGCCAGCGAATCGCATTTCTGCCGCTGGTCGTCCTTTTCTTCTTGGGATTGATTCTGCTCCTGGGAATCGATGAGAAGCGGGGCTGCGCCGCCGCTTCGCGCTGCGGATGATATGAACCTGTACACTTTGATCCTTGCTCTCTTCCTATTCTCGGGAGTGAGTGGGCTGATCTACGAGGTGGTTTGGTCGCGCATGTTCGCCGTTCTGCTCGGGACCTCCGTCTACGCGGTCGCGACCGTTCTCGGCGTGTTCATGGGCGGAATGGCCTTGGGCTCATGGTTCTTTGGGCGCTTGGCAGATCGCAAGGGCGCCAACGGCCTGCGGATCTACGCCTTCCTGGAGCTCGGCATTGCTGCCTTTGCCCTTGCGCTACCCGCCCTGATCCACCTTTCGAACTGGATCTATCGCCTCCTGTGGCCGGCAGTGAGTGAGTCATCCGTGGCTTTGCTGGCTCTGCGTGTACTTCTTGCCGTGTTGGTGCTCATCATTCCATCAGCTCTGATGGGCGGCACTCTGCCGGTTCTCAGTCGACACCTCCTGCGGGGGCTCGGCAGCAGTGGCCGTGAGATCGGGCTACTGTACGGCATCAACACGATCGGTGCGGTTCTTGGCGTGCTGCTAGCTGGCTTCTATCTGCTCGAGAACTTCGGATTGCGCAAGAGCCTTTGGGCTGCGGGTGGCCTGAGTGCTGTGATCGGACTCCTGGCTCTGCTGGCTTCTGCGCGGGTGCCAGAGGACAAGGCAAACCGGGACGAGAATGCCGAAGGCTCGACCCAGTACTCGAGATCGCAAGTGCGCCTGGTATTGCTTCTCTATGGACTCTCCGGATTCTTGGCCTTGGCGCTGGAGGTCCTATGGACTCGGAGCCTGATGTACTGGGTGTCCGTGGACGCATGGGCCTTCACCTCGATGTTGGCCGCCTTTCTTTGCGGACTCGGATTGGGGAGCGTCATCTTTGCTCCCTTCGTGCCGCGCCTGGCTCGCCCAGTTCTTGTCTTCGGCGTGTTGCAGGTGCTGATCGGCCTCGCCACGGCCGCGAGCGTGCCGTTGTTCGCAGAGTTGCCCGAAGTCTGGGAGTCGACCTATGCGGATTGGGAAGCCAACGACCCACTCCTGCGCAAGATGGCTCTCAAGCTGAGCAGTTCCTTCTTCATCATGCTGTTGCCGACCTTGCTCATGGGCATGAGCTTTCCTGTGGTTTGCCGGATCTATGTGCATCGGCCGAAGAGCGTGGGCAGCAATCTCGGCGATCTATATGCCCTCAATACGGGCGCGGCGATCTTTGGCTCGATTGCCGCAGGATTCTGGCTGATTCCCTGGCTCGGCGTGCAGAAGAGCATCCTATTGTTGGCGGGGGCCTACATGCTGAGCGGAGTCGTTGCCTGCCAAGTTGAGTTCGTACGCGGTATCGGGCGGCAACTCCCGGGCTTGACGGCAGGCTTTGCCATGGCCGCCGCGATGTACTTCAGCATCGAAACCGGACCCGCTGTTCTCCAAGGCAAGGAATTCAGAGGCCAACCGGGTCGCTACAAGTTGCTTTATGTGAATGAAGGTGCCGCCGGTTCATTGGCGGTAATCGAGAATGAGATTGGCACGCGGATCCTCAATGTCAATGGCATCATTACCGCCATCAACAACTTCCGGGACATGCAGGTGCATCGGATGCTTTCGCATCTGCCCCTCTTGATTCACCCCGATCCGAAGGAAGTCTTGGTCGTTGGTTTCGGCATGGGATCGACGGTCTGGGGTTGTTGCCAGCACGAGGTCGATCAGGTTGATGTGGTCGAGCTCATGCAAGCCGAGCAGGAGACTGCGCGGTATTTCGCGGACATCAATCATGGTGTCATCGAGCATGACAAGTTGGAGTTCATCGAGGGAGATGGGCGCAACTACCTCTTGGCGTCTCCCAAGGAGTACGATGTCATCTCCTTCAATGCGATCCATCCGCGCTTTTCGGCCAATCTCTATACCCGCGACTTCTACGAGCTCTGCTTCGAGAGAATGAGCGATGATGGTGTGCTCTGCGCCTGGCTGACTCAGAACTCCATGTTGGATGCAGAGTGGCGAAGCCTATGCGCGAGTCTGGTCTCTGTGTTTCCCCATAGTTCGATTTGGTTCTCAAACCCGGAACACTTCTGCCTGATCGCCAGCAAGAAGGAGTTGGCGGTGGATCTCGAGGACTGGAAGAGCCGCATGGCCAGAGTGGGAACCTACGATGACCTGCGCGAATCCAATCTCGAGGATCCGATGGTCTTGCTTGGCCGATTCATGGTCGGAACCAAAGGACTCCAGGACTATGTGCAGGGCGTAGCGGTCAATACCGATGACTTGCCTCTCATTGAGTTTGCCCGCGAGAGCAAGCGCGATGAGAAGAGTATTGCGGAAGAGTTGGTTCGGATGCGTGAGAGCGTGCTGCCGTATGTGCAGTCATCGAGCCTGTCTGATCGTGAACGGCTACTGGCCTATGAAGAGAGCAGCATCTGGATGATGCGCGGGCAGGTTGTGGAGTGGTACGATCGCGCCAGCCTTGCAGCGCGATGCTCGTATCTCCGCGGCTTGTTGCAGACACCCGACAATCAAGACTTGCGGCACTATCTGGATTTCTCGTGGCTGGTACATCGCAAAGTCTCTCGACTGATTGCAACCAATCCAGAGGATCCAGCGCCCCTTGCATTTCGCGGCAAGATGTTGGTGCTCGAAGGCGACTTGGCGGGAGCCGAATCAGCTTTCAAGGCAGCTCTGAGTTTGAGTCCTGGCTTCCCCCCTGCACATGTTGAGTTGGGCATTCTCCACGCTCTCGCGGATCAGACGGAGGCCTGCGTGGAGGTCTTGGCCTCGATTGTCGATCGCGTAAACGATCCACGCACTTGGTTTGTGTACGCTGAAAGCCTGCGGCGGCTGGGTCGAGCCGAGGAGTCCGCGCTCTACCTCGAGCGTGCCAAGGCGGTGGAGCCCGCCGTTGCCGAGTGGTTCCAATTGCGCCGGGAGCTTCTGCAAGTAATGCTGAAGCAGCGCTAGGGCGTGGGAATCAAAGGCTGAGCGGATACAAAGACTGGTGCTCGGACTTGACCAGCACTCAGGTTTTCCATGGATCCATTCCTTTACCAGTACGCCATCGGCGGATTGATCTTCGGGATCGGCATCTACTTCGGAGTCCGCCAGGGCTACCTGGGTCTCAGTGGGCGTCCCCTGCTCAATCTCCTGGTCATGGGCGGCGGCCTAATCCTTCTCGCCGCCCTGCAGGGCTTCCTGCAGTATGCGCCAATGGTCGAGGCGGAAGCGAGGCCGTACGAGGGCGGTTTCGAGCGCAAGCGCAGTTTGGGCACACCTCTCGACTACGGGATCATGGTGGCCTACTTCGCAATCATCTTGGGCATAGGCACATGGTTTGCGCGCAATCGTCGCAGCACTCGTGATTTCTTCTTCGCGGGACAGCGCTTCAGCTGGTGGCTGATCACATTCAGCTTGATGGCAACTACAGTTGGGTCCTACAGCTTCGTCAAGTACAGCAACGTAGCCTATGGCTACGGAACGAGTAGCACGCAGACCTATCTGAATGACTGGTTTTGGGTGCCACTACTCATCTTTGGATGGCTGCCTCTGCTGTACTTCTCGCGCATCACCTCCATCCCTGAGTACTTCGAGCGCAGATTCAACGGTCGTGTTCGTGCGGCGGTGACGGTGCTGGTGCTGGTCTACTTGGTGAGCTATGTGGGGGTGAACCTCTTCACCATGGGGACCGTGCTCAACATCCTTCTCGGTTGGGACGTTCTAGTAGCAGCGATCATTGTTGCTGCGATCTCAGCGGTCTACGTGACCGCCGGCGGACAGACCAGCGTGGTGATGACCGACCTCTTCCAAGGGGTCATGTTGCTCGGAACGGGCCTGCTGATTCTGGGCTTGGGCGCCTACTACATGGGTGGCCTGGATGAGCTATGGCAGCACCTTCCGCGCAGCCATCGCAGCGCCTTTGACAACTTCAATAGCGATCCGGCTTTCCCCAGTGTGGGCATCACCTGGCAGGATGGGGTCGCCAATTCGGCCATGTTCTACTTTCTGAACCAGGGCATGCTGATGCGATTCATGTCGGCCCGTTCGGTGCAGGATGGGCGCAAGGCCATGCTCGCGGTTGTCTTGGTATTGATGCCTTTGGCCGCCTGCGTGGTCGCATCTGGCGGCTGGGTCGCGAAGGCTCTCTCCCATGCGGGAGTGTTCCCAGACGACATCGATCCGAAGGAGGCCTTCTTCATCGCCACTGACTTTCTGAGTCGCCCCGGCCTTTTCGGCCTGATTCTGGCGGCTCTCACTGCGGCCCTCATGTCCACCGTGGACACTCTGATTACCGCGGTTGCAGCGGTAGCAGTCAACGATGTCTACAAGCCCTACATACGTCCGGATGCGAGTGATGCGCAGCTACTGAGTGTTGCGCGCAGAACATCCATTGCGGTGACTATTCTCGGGATCGCCCTGGTACCGGTCTTCATGCAGTTCAAGACCATCTATGCTGCCCACGGTGCAATGACTGCGGCGGTGACTCCACCCATGGTGGTCGCGCTCATGCTCGCGGTTTTCTGGCGACGCTTTACGGCGACGGCTGCATTCTGGACGGTGGTAGGTGGATTGTTCGCGATCGTTCTTTCAATCGTCTGGCCCGAGTTGATTACACCCTTTGCGCATTCTGTACCCCCGGGCGAGCGAGGTGAAGGTCTCCTCGGCGGGATGAGCCAGTACAAGTTCATGCGCGCCTGTTATGGGATTTGCGTGAGTCTGGTCATCGGAATCAGTGTCAGCCTTTTGACACGTCCTGAGACCAAGGCCAAGCAGCAGGGGCTCGTCTGGGGGACGGTTGGGCATGCCATCGCCAGGTACAAGGGATCAGCTGGTTCAGAGGATGACGCCCGTGAAGCGAGAGGCCGCCTGCGTACCTTCGAGACTGAGCCCGAAGTCCGCGGTGAGGCTGGCCTGGCAGTAGTTAACCTGTCCAGTAGTCTCGCCGATGCCTTGGCAACCAAAGTCGGGGACCTGCTCTACATCAGCGATACACGCTGGTGGACCGGGGGAATGCGATCCTCTCACGCTATTCTGGGAGAGATCGTTGCGGACAAGGAAGCGTGGGTGCAGATGGGCCCAGAGACTCGTCAGCGCGTGGTCGCCTCGGGCCGGGAAAACCTGGCTCTGCGGGTTCAGCGCCTGTACTAATCTTCCCCGCGCTTGTTTGCGAGCATGGCCCGGGGACAATGCTGGTATCCCCCCGCTCTTGAAAGGAGTCTTGCCATGCGATTCCCTGCGATCATCCTCTCTCTGCTCGCCACCACAGTCCTTGCGGAACCGCTTTCGGCGCAGGAATCGGTCGCGACTGATGTGAACTTCGGGCCAGAGCTCTACCGCAGCCTCGAGTGGCGCAACATTGGCCCAAATCGTGGTGGCAGGTCGCTCGCTGCAACCGGAAGTCCTGGCCGGAAGAACGAGTACTACTTTGGTGCTACCGGCGGCGGGCTTTGGAAGACCGTGGATGCCGGTAACAACTGGCGAGCCGTTACCGACGGGCAGCTCAGCAGCTCTTCGGTTGGCGCAGTGGCCGTTGCCGAGACGAATCCGGATGTGGTCTACATCGGGATGGGGGAGGTGCAACTGCGCGGCAGTATCACCCAAGGTGATGGGGTCTACAAGTCGGTGGATGGAGGTAAGACCTGGCGTCACATGGGGCTGCGAGATACCCAGGCCGTCGCCAGGATTCGTGTGCATCCCAGCGATCCTGATCTGGTCTATGTAGCGGCCCTAGGTCATCCCTATGGCGAGAACGAAGAGCGTGGTGTCTTTCGATCGAAGGATGGTGGGGTTACCTGGGAGAAGATTCTCTATGTGAGCCCGCGCGCCGGCGCTGTGGATCTGATCATCGATCGCCGCAACCCAAAGATTCTCTATGCCAGCCTCTGGCAGGTCTATCGCAAGGCCTGGAAGATGTGGGGAGGCGGCCCGGATTGCGGGCTCTACAAGTCCACGGATGGTGGTGATAGTTGGACTGAGTTGACAGAGAACCCGGGAATGCCCGCGGGGCCGATCGGCAAGATCGGTGTGACGGTGTCGCCTGCGGATCCCCAGCGTGTGTGGGCCATCGTCGAAGCCAACGAAGGTGGGGTCTTTCGCTCGGACGATGGTGGCGCAACCTGGGAGCGCAGCAATTCGGAGCGCAAGCTTCGACAGCGCGCCTTCTATTACTCTCGCATCTATGCCGATCCTCTCGATCGAGAGATTGTCTACTGCTTGAACACGGGCTTCTACAAGTCGACGGATGGCGGGAAGACCTTCGATACCACCATTCGGGTTCCGCATGGGGACAATCATGATCTATGGATCGACCCGAATGATCCCATGCGCATGGTGAATGCCAACGATGGCGGCGGCAACGTGTCCAACAACGGTGGTGAGAGTTGGACGGAGCAGGACTTCCCAACGACTCAGCTCTACCACGTCATGGCAACCAACGATTTCCCGTATCACGTTGCCGGGGCGCAGCAGGACAACAGCACGGTGGCGGTGCCCAGCGAGGGTTGGGGACATCTGATGGCCCGTGGCCCCAACCACGGCTACTACTACTCGGTTGGCGGTGGTGAGAGTGGATGGATTACCCAGCACCCATCAAAACTGGATGTCTTCTACGCGGGAAGTCAGGGTGCTCTCCTCACTCGCTACAACCGGCGAAGCGGGCAGATCCGGGACATACAGGTCTATCCGCGTTTCTTTTCAGGGGAGCCGGCCAGCGCGTTGCCAGAGCGCTGGCAGTGGACCTTCCCCATCATGTTCTCGCCCTTGGACGAGCGGGTGATGTACACCTGCTCGCAGCACCTTTGGAAGACGACGGATGATGGTCAAAGCTGGGAGCGGATCAGTCCAGACTTGACTCTCGCCGATCCTGAGACCCTGGGCCCGACCGGCGGCGTGATTACCAAGGACATGAATGGTCCTGAGATTTACGCGACGATCTTTGCTCTTGCCCCATCCTTCCACGATATCAACACGATCTGGACCGGTTCCGACGACGGGCTGATGCACATTACCCGCGATGGCGGTGAGAGCTGGCAAAACATCACGCCGCCGGACATGCCCAAGTACAGTCGAATCAGCATCATCGATGAGTCCCGGCACCGGCCCGGAACTCTCTATGTGGCTGCGAATCGCTACCAGGTCGATGACCGCGAGCCGTATGTCTGGAGAACAGAGGACTACGGCAAGAACTGGAAGAAGATTGTCGATGGGGTGGCTGCTGGCCACTTTGCGCGTGCTGTGCGGGAGGATCCTGTGCGCCCGGGGCTGTTGTTCCTGGCTACCGAGCACGGGGTTTACGTTTCATTCAATGCCGGTGACCGTTGGCAGCCCTTGCAGCTCAATCTCCCGGACACTCCGGTTCGAGACCTGGTAGTAAAGGACAGCGACGTAGTTCTCGGTACGCACGGACGTGGCTTCTGGATCCTGGATGACATCGAAGCTCTGCGCGAGGTCAACGAAGAGGTTCTCGCCAAGTCGCTGCATCTCTTCAAGCCTTCGTCGGCTGTGCGGGGAGTCACCTCTGCAATCATTCAGTACTACCTGGCCGAGGTAGCCGATCGGGTGAAGATCGAGATCTTCGAAGCGGATGGTGATCTCATTCAAAGCTTCGAGGGCAAGTCGGAAGAGGCCGGTGACGCTCAGGAGGAGACTGGGCGGCGGCGTGGCAGGCGATCTAGCAAGCCGACCACAGCCAAAGGCGTGAATCGCTTCGAGTGGAATCTTCGCTACCCGGGGGCCAAGACCTTCGAAGGCATGATCATCTGGAGTGGGCGACCGCAGAATGGGCCAGTAGCTCCCCCTGCTGACTACCTGGTGCGAGTGACGGCTCTGGGCAGTCAGGCTGAGTCGGAGTTTCAGCTTCGCATGGATCCGCGGCTCGAAGAGGTGAGCGAAGCTGATCTGCGTGAGCAGTTTGAGCTAGCCATGCGGATCAAAGACCGGACCTCCGCGGCAAACGAGGCAGTCATACAGATTCGCGAAATCCGCAAGCAGATCGAGAGTCGTTTATCTGGAACAGAGCAGAAGAATCTAGCGGCTGCGGCCGATCCGGTGCTCGCTGAGCTGGCTCGCATCGAGACCACTCTCTATCAGGTGAAGAACCGCAGTGGACAGGACCCGTTGAACTTCCCGATCAAGCTGAACAATCGTCTCGCCTCTCTTCGCCGTAGCATTGAAACTGGCCAGGCCAAACCCACGGACGCCAGCTACCAGGTTTTCAAGGAGCTTGCCTCGGATCTTGACCAGCAGTTGGTCATGTTACGCGGGGCGATTGAGGGTCCGCTTGACGAGTTGAATCAGAAACTGCGAGATGCCCAATTGGAACCGATCGAAAGCGGGGAAGTTGGGGATGGAGGCCGCATGCCGCGCTAAGACGTGGCAATCATTGTTCAGCGTGCTATGCTCGCGGCAGGGCGGCGCTGGTGGAGACAGGATCGACCATGAGTGCATCAATAGTCTACGACTACGCAATCGCGATAGGCGGCGCAGCAGGTCAGGGAATCGCAACTCCCGGCAATCTGCTCTCTCGTATCTTCATCCGCCGGGGCCTGCATCTGAATGCGTACAACGCATATCAGTCCATCATCCGGGGGGGGCATATCTTCCTCACCCTGCGGGCGCGCGATGGTGAGGTCCTCAGCCATGGTGACAAGCTGGATCTCCTGCTCTGTCTGAACCAGGACACCATGGATCGCCATCTTTGTCACATGGGTCCGGGAACTCATGTGATCTTCAACTCTGACACCATCAAGCCGGGGGAAGCTGGTGAAGGCGTCAACTTCTGCGGGCTACCGATCAAGGAGTTGACCAACGACAACCGGAACAAGCTGGTGCAGAACACGGTGGCCGTCGGCGCCATCGTCCGTCTCTTGGGTCTGGAGTTCTCGGTGCTCCAGGAGCAGCTCGAGCAACAGTTTCAACGCAAGGGCCAGGCTGTCGTCGACGAAAACCTGGGCGTGGCGCGCGCAGGCTTTGAGTTTGCAGGCGAGCACTTCCCGGCAGCTAGCAATGCGATGCCCATGGGGCCGAAGCCTCTGGCTGTGTGGACGGGCAACGAGGCCTTGGCCATGGGGGGGGCGGCTGCAGGTGTGAAGTTCTATTGTGCCTATCCCATGAGTCCTTCGACAGGCGTCCTGCACTGGATGGCCCAGAATGCCCGTGAATTGGGCATCATGGTCAGGCAAGTGGAGGATGAGATCGCCGCCGCCAATATGGCAATCGGAGCCGCGGCAGTCGGCTGCCGTGCGATGACCGCGACTTCGGGTGGCGGCTTCGCCCTAATGACCGAAGCCATAGGCATGGCGGGGATGATGGAGTTGCCGGTGGTCTTCATCAATGTGCAACGCGCGGGCCCCTCGACCGGCGTGCCAACCAAGACTGAGCAGGGCGACCTCTGGCAGGCACTGGGTGCGAGTCAGGGTGACTTTCAGCGATTCATCGTTGCCCCTACCGATGCGCTCGATGCCTTCAAGACTCTGCCAGAGCTCTTCAACCTGGCTGACCGTTACCAATGTCCCGGTATCTTGCTATCCGATCTGTTGATCTCCGAAGGAACTTTCAGTGCCGATCCAGGGGAGATCGATTTGCAGCCGGAGATCGATCGGGGCAAGTTGATCACCGAGGACAAGGAAGGGCTCGAGGCCCTGGACAGCGCCTACCTGCGTTACCAGGTAACCGATGACGGCATCTCGCCGCGAGCACTACCTGGCACCAAGGGCTTTCAGCATGTTCTATCCACCGACGAACACGATGAAGATGGTGTGCTGATCAGCGATGAATACACCAATCCGCACAAGCGTCGTCGGATGGTCGAGAAGCGCTCGCGCAAGTTTGATAATCTCGAGTCAGAAATCTCGGCGCCCAGCTTGGAAGGGGCGGCTGATGCGCAAGTGACCTTGATCGGCTTTGGGTCCACCCGCATGGTGATCAAGGAGGCCATCGAGCAACTCGCTGAGCATGGGGTTACCGCCAATCAATTGGCCATCAAGTGGATCGTGCCTTTCCACGGCGAGGTGGTGAGCGAGATCATGGGCAAGGCGAACAAGACCATCATTGTCGAGAACAATCACTCCGGGCAGTTCTTCCGTTATTTGCGAGGCGAGACTGGTGTCAGTGCCGACGCCTCGATCCGCAAGTACGACGGTGAGCCCTTCATGCCACACCACATCGTTGATGGAGTGCGAGAACTCTTGGCGGGAGACGCCAAGCTCTATGTTCCCGATCAAGAGATCATGGTCTAGGGAGATGCAACTATGAGTACAACCGAAGGAACGCAACTCAAGGCGAAGGACTTCAAAGGCAAGGTCAATCCGGACTGGTGTCCGGGCTGTGGTGACTTTGGCGTTCTTGCCTCGATGCAGAAGGCCTGCGCCGAACTGGGACTACAACCCCACCAAATCCTCACCGTCAGCGGGATTGGTTGTTCTTCCAACTTCCCGGGCTTCTTCAATTCTTATGGCATGCACACCCTGCATGGCCGTTCTCTCGCGGTCGCCTCTGGCGCACAGCTTGCCAATCATGAGTTGACTGTGATCGCCACCGGCGGCGATGGCGATGGCTATGGCATTGGTGGGAACCATCTGACCCATATCGCCCGCAGAAACGTGAACCTCACCTACGTGGTGATGAACAATCAGATCTACGGTTTGACTACGGGGCAGATTTCTCCGACTAGCCGGCCCGGCATGAAGACCAAGAGTACGCCTTTCGGTTCGGTCGAGACTCCGATCAATCCGATTACTTCGGCAATCATGGCCGGTGCGACTTTTGTCGCCCGGGGATTCAGCGCCGATGGCAAACAGGTCACCGACTTGATAAAGCAAGCCATCCAACATCGCGGCTTCGCTCTCATCGATGTCTTTAGCCCCTGCGTTACCTTCAACAAGGACAATGGCTATGACTTCTTCAAGCCGCGAGTGAAGAAGCTGGAAGACGAAGGGCACGACGCCAGCGACTGGAAGAACGCCTGCGAGAAAGCCATGGAGTGGGGGGACAGCATCTACACGGGGATATTCTTACAGCGGGAAGCTCCGACCCTGGGCGACTGCGAACCCGTTCTCGATGCGGGCGGACCGCTGTCGCAGCGTTCCATTAGCGTGTCCAAGGAAGAGAGCCAGCGCATCATCGAACGCATGATGTAGGCCGGCGCCTCAGTCCTCGCCGGAGCTGGATCCTTGCTGTCCTTCGCCGTGAGGGTGCGCCTTGTCGTAAACCTCGCGTAGGCGGCGCATGGATACCTGAGTGTAAATCTCGGTGGTGACCAGGTTTTTGTGGCCAAGGAGCTCCTGCACCGTGCGCAGATCTGCGCCCCGATCGAGTAGATGGGTTGCGAAGGAGTGGCGCAAACCGTGTGGGGTAAGCCGCGATGGCAGGCCTGCCCGGCGAGCCTGAGCCAGGACTGTGGTGAATATGGATCGACTCGTCAGTGATCCTGCGAAGCGATTGATGAACACCGTCCCCGGATCCTCTCGCTTCTTCTCCTTCAGGAGTTGTTTCCTCGCGGGCAGGTAGGCGGACAGACTGGCTACGGCCTTGCTTCCGAGTAGGCATAGGCGTTCCTTTCTGCCTTTGCCCAAGACCCGAACGGAGCCCTCATCCAGATCCAAATCGCCAAGCTCGGTGCCAGCGGCCTCTGAGACGCGACAGCCAGTCGAATAGAGAAACTCGAGAATCGCCTGATTGCGCAGCCCGAAGAAATCTGCTGCGAAGGATTGGCTGAGGAGTTCGTCAACTTGGAGTTCGGTGAGGATACGTGGCACCCGTTTCGGCAACTTGGGGCCACGCACGAGTTTGGCCGGATCGTTGGCCTGACCCGCCTGCTCGCGGAGATACCGAAAGAAGGCGCGCAATGATGCCAGCTTGCGCTGAATCGAGCGCGGTTTCAGGCCACGTTCTTCGAGTTCAACGAGAAAGCGGCGCAAGTGGATGCGTTGCGGCTCGAGCACCGTTTGCGGTAGCCAGGCAAAGAAGTCCTCGAGATCTCGGGCGTAGGCGCGACAGGTGTTCGGCGAGGCTTGCCTCACTTCCTGCAGGTGCTGCAAGAAGTCCTCTCGGTAGCCGATTGCTCCTGTCTTGGTCTGGGGCATTGATCTCGAGTGCAGGGGCTGAGACCCTGGTCACATGAACCAGTCGATCAGTCGCCGTCATTTCCTGCAAGGATCGGCTGTCTTGGGGGCCGGGATCATTGCTCTGCCGCCGGGTAGTCAGCGCACCGCAGGCTCCGTCTCCATGCCTGCGAAGGCTGAGAAGCTGCGCATCGCGGTCATCGGCGTCGGTGGCCGGGGGGCGGACAATCTGCAGGGCGTTGCCGGGGAACAGATCGTTGCGCTTTGTGACGTGGACCGTGGCCGTCTGAATCATGCGGCGAGCCAGCACCCGGATGCGCACCTCTTTGCGGACTATCGGGAGGTTCTGGCTCTCGATTCTCTGGATGCGGTGGTGATCTCGACGCCCGACCACAGTCATGCGCCGGCTGCGGCTTTGGCCCTGAAAGCAGGGCTCGACGTCTACTGCGAGAAGCCGCTTACTCACGACATCTACGAGGCGCGTCGACTTGCACAGCTTGCCGTCGAGCATTCTGCAGTTACCCAAATGGGAACGCAGATCCATTCTTGGGATAACTATCGTCGCGTGGTGGAGCGAGTTCAGGCTGGACAGTTGGGGCCGGTACGAGAAGTGCATGTCTTCGTCAACGGCAAGGCTTGGGCCGGGACCGAGATGCCTCGGGACAAGCCGGCGATTCCCGCGGACCTTGACTGGGATCTCTGGCTCGGGCCAGCAGCGGAGCGGGACTACCATCCGAGTTATCACCCGGCAGGGTGGCGCCGCTACTGGGCTTTTGGCGGTGGCACCATGGCGGACATGGCCTGTCACTACATGGACCTTGCCTATTGGGCCCTCGATCTGAGATACCCGCAGAAGATCAGAGCCGATGGCCCAGGGCTTCATCCTGAGCTCACTCCGGCTGGACTACGGGTTCACTACGAGTTTCCGGCGCGAGGCTCGCTTCCTGGTCTGACCCTCAGCTGGTACGACGGCGACCGCAAACCAGAGGTCCTGGCGGAACTCGGGCTGGAGGAGTGGCAGAACGGGGTCCTCTTCGTAGGCGATGAGGGGCACTTGATCGCCGATTACACCAAGCTCGCCATGGGGCCGGGCAGGCTCAGCGAAATGCCTGCGCCTCCCGAGTTCGTGCCCAAGTCCATCGGTCACTACCAGGAGTGGATCCAAGCTTGTAAGACCCGCGGCGTTACCAGCTGCGACTTCGCCTACTCTGGACCACTGACCGAGGCAGTGCTTCTAGGCAATCTCGCCTATCGCAGCGGCAAGGAATTGGAGTGGGATGCGCGAGGGATGCGCGTCCTCAACCAGCCCGCACTCGACTCCATGATCCGAGTCAAAGCGCGGGATGGCTGGTCCTTCCTCGACTGAGCCAGCTTTCAGTTGGCGAGCGCGGCCAGGAGTTCTTCAAGCCGGGAAACCGGATGGTCTCCCATGTGTCCGATGCGGAATGTCTCCTCGCGCAGCTTGCCGTAGCCCTTGGCGAGGACGAAGCCCGCCGAGCGAGCCTTGGCCACGAGTTCCTCCGGATCCCTGTCACCGTAGCGAATGGTGCTGACGGTGGGCGAGCGAGAATCCGCAGGGAGAAACATCTGCATGCCCTGTGCTTTCACCCAACTGACGGTCTTGGATCTCAGTTCGAGATGACGACGCCAACGATTCTCGAGTCCCTCGTCGCGGATGCGTTCCAGTTGCCTGGCCAGAGCGTAGACCAGTGGGACGCAAGGAGTGGCAGGGGTCGCTCCTGCGGCAAACCGCTCGGGGGCGGCGGCAAAGTCGAGGAGGAATCCTCTACCTGCCATGCCCTGACTGCGCTTGGTTGCGCGTTCTGAGACTGCATAGACCGCTAGTCCGGGGGGGAGAGCCAGGCACTTTTGAGTGCCGGCGAAGGCGAGGTCCAATCCCCATTCCGCGAAGCGTAGTTCCGCGCCACCAAGCGTAGTGACGGCATCGACGAGGATAAGACTCTCTGGGCTCAGCTCGCGGATGGTCTCCGCCATTGCTGCGAGTGGGCTGATGAGGCCGGTAGAAGTTTCGCAGTGGGTGATGCAGACCGCTTCGAATGGTGGTGATTCGGCGAGCTTGTTGCGCAGTTGCTCCAGGCTGACCGCTTCACCCCAGTCGACTTGTAGGCTCTCCGCTTGCCGTCCGCAGGCTTCGCTGATCTTGGCCCAACGCTCTCCGAAGGCGCCGCAGGTCAGGTGCAGTACCCGTTCCTCGACCAGGTTGCGTATGCCGGCCTCCATGATGGCGGTGGCCGGGCAGTTGTCGAAGAAGCCCGGTCCGGAGGATTGGAAGAGCTGTTGTAGATCTGCTGAAAGCTGCTGGGCCAGCGCCATGAAGGGCTTGCTCCGGTGGCCGACCAAGGGCGTCGACATGATTTCGCGTAGCTCAGCTTCGACTTCGACGGGGCCGGGGATGAAGAGTATGGGGTGGTCAGTCATTCGTGGTGCTCAGGAGGGGAGCAAAGGCAGGGATTTCGCGCAGGCTGGCCTTCTCGTCTTCGTCTAGGACCAGGTCTAGAAGGGGGCCCAGGCCGGGGCCCGGCAAAAAGTGTTCGGCAGCAGCTTCCACCGCCTCGCGGCGTTCGACACCACCGAAGCCGACAAAGAGATCGACGACATCGGCAGCTTCCAGGTCGGTTACGCCATCGCCAACCATGCAAATCGGTTTGTCTGCATTGGGAAGTCCTGCCAGCAGGCTGCGCTTGCCACCATTCCTCCAGAGGCTGCAACCGCGGTCAAAGCCCGCATATTGCCCGGCTGCATCAAACTCGAGTGCGACCGCATGCACGTTTTGCTCGTGAATGCCAAGATGACGGGCGAGGGGCAGGACGCCTTGCATGACTCCGGCACTCACGATGCCGACCTTCTTGCCCAGATGGGTAAGAGCGATGATGACCTCAGTGACTTGGGGGACCAAGGTGGCAACATAGGTCTCACCGAGACTGTTTACCTGGGCTTCGGTCGGTCGAAGCAGGTCGAGGCGCTGCGGGTAGGCATCTTCAAGTGGGATCTTGCCGTCCATGGCCTGCTTGGTGAGTTGGATGAGTTCCTTCCTCACCGCGGGATCAGCGAAGCGTCCGAGTTCGTCGATGCCCTCGATTGCCGAGAGGGTGGAGTCGCAATCGAAGTAAATGCTGCGAAAGGTCACTGGGATATCCTCCTGTACTGACAGGGAGAGGTCTCAGTCTACGAAATGAGCTTCGAGGATTGGATCCAGAGCCAGAATCTCGGTCAGGCAGTCCTTGTCCAGGCCGCGATCCAAATTCCAAATGCCGAGCGCTCGGGGTTCGCCGCTGTTAGGTGTGCCGAGTTGCATGCGTGCGATGTTGATTTCGCCTGCACCGAGGATGCTGCCGATCTTGCCGAGAACGCCGGGGACGTCCTCGTGGATGGTGACCAGGAGCGGGCCTTCGGGAATGGCATCAAGTAGATAGTCGTCGAACTCGACCATTCGTCCGTGCCGGTGGCCGAGCACTGTGCCGGTGACGAAGTGTCGCTGTTCATCGAAGACCGCTTCGACTCTCAGCAAGTTCATGAAGTCTCGCTTCATCGACGAGGCTTCAGTGTGGACACGAATCTCCTGCGCCTTGGCGATGCGCTCGGCGTTGACGGGAGTTACCGGTCCGTCGATTCTCCCCTGGAGAAGGCCGACGAGGGCGGCGACAGTCAGGGGCTGAGAGGCGCTCGCTGGCAGCCCCCCCTGCAGGGTGACGCGTACGGACTGGAGTCTACCCGGGTGTATCTGGCCGAGCAGTGCGGCCAGATTGTGAGCCAGATCAAGATAGGGGCAGACCGCAGCTGCGGAGGATGGCGCGATCCGCGGCACGTTGATGCCATTGATCGCGACTCCGGTACTGAGGCAGAGTGAAACCTGATTGGCGATGTCGCGAGACACACCTCTCTTGGCCTCTGAGGTGCTGGCACCGATATGGGGAGTGAGAACGACCTGGTCCAGCTTGCGCAGGCGATGGTCCGCAGGCAGGGGTTCGACACAAAAAACATCGAGTGCGGCACCGGCGAGATGATTTGCCTCAAGGAGGTCGCAGAGTGCTTCCTCGTCGACGATGCCGCCACGAGCTGCATGCACCAGATAGGCGCCCTTTTTCATCTTGCCGAGTTCGGTGGCGCCAAGCAGGCCGCGAGTCTTCTCGCTAAGCGGGACATGCACGCTCAGGAAGTCGCAGGTGCCGAGGAGTTCATCGAACTCCACCATGCGCACCCCTTCCGGTGCCCGATCTTGGGGAACGAAAGGATCGTGGGCGATGACCTGCATCGCCAGTCCCCGGCCACGATCGGCGACGACTTGTCCAATGCGTCCGAGGCCGAGGACACCGAAGACCTTGTCCTTGAGTTCGACGCCTGTGAGTAGCTTCTTGTCCCAGCGCCCGGCCCTGATGGCCGCGTCAGCTGCAGGGATTTTGCGCGCCATGCTGATCAGGAGGGCGATGGCCAATTCACCGGTTGTTACGGCGCCCGCCTCCGGCGTGTTCATGACCACGATGCCACGTTCGGTGGCTGCTTCCAGGTCGATGTTATCGACCCCGATCCCAGCTCGGCCAATGACCGCGAGCTTGTCCGCGAGCTCCAGGGAGCGTGCGGTCACCTTGGTTGCGGAGCGGACAACCAGGGCATGCTGATCGCGGAGAGCTTCACGCAGCTGGCCCTCGTCCATGCCTGTGCATAGTTGGACTTCGCCAGCCTGGCTGAGGAGTTCCATTCCCTCGTCCCCGAGGTCATCTGCAACCAGAATGTTGAGTCGGGTCATCTCGCACCTTTGCCGAAGAGGATGACTCCGACCGTGCGCAGGATAATGTTGATGTCGAACAGTGGGCTCATGTTCTTGATGTAGTAGAGGTCATAGCGCAGCTTTTCCAAGGCATCTTCCACGGAAGCGCCGTAGTGGTGGTTGACCTGAGCCCACCCGGTGATGCCGGGCTTGACGGTGAGACGGAGAGGGTAGAAGGGAAGGTCTTCTTGGAGATCTTGCACGAAGTAGGGGCGCTCGGGCCTTGGTCCGACAAAGGACATGTCGCCGCGCAACACATTCCACATTTGTGGAATTTCATCGATGCGAAGCAGCCGGAGGACGCGGCCTATTCGAGTGACCCGGCTGTCGTTGCTGGCTGCCCAGACCGGGCCGGAATCCTCCTCCGCGCCCTGGTGCATGGTGCGAAACTTGATCAGTTGGAAGTTCCCTCCATCCTGTCCCACTCGTTCTTGGCGGAACAATATGACGCCTCGGCTGTCCAGCTTGATCAGGAGCCCGGCAAGGATGCAGATTGGCAGAGCCAGGATGAGCCCGATAACCGATACCAGTATGTCGATGACGCGCTTGATCGCGGCAGCAACCGGATGCTTTACAAAGCCGCTGCCGAAGAAGAGATAGGAGGGGCGCAGGCTTTCGACGGCGACCTTGCCGGCGATGCGCTCATACATGGCCTCGTGCTCTTCCACGTAGATGCCGGCGATTCTGCAGGAGAGGAGTTCGGAGACTGGCAGAGTCCCGCGTCTTTCCTCCTGGGCAACCACCACGCGGGCCGCGCGGAGAGTGGAGGCGATGCTGAAGAGTCGATCCTCGGTGCCCAGGATCTTCAGGTGGGAGGCAGTGTCAGGCTGGTTTTGGCCACTCCCCACCAGGCCACTGGCCTCGAAGCCAGACATTGGGTGGTCCTTGATCTGCTGGGCGATTTCCTTGGCTTGGGCACCGGTGCCCAAGATGAGCACTCGTTCACCGAAGTTCCACTTGAAGAAGAACCAGTGGAAGCCAGCGCGCCAGGCGAAGAGGCAGAGAAACCCGAAGCCGAGGAGGAGGATCAGCTTCCAGGTTTCGGTGGTGACGTTGACCAGGCCTGGAAAATGAAATAGCTCCGGCAGGGCGAAGACCAGGCAGGCGAGCATGACCAGGGCATAGCCGGCGCTATGCAGGAGTCGATTCGGCAACTCCGCTCGGTTCTGCGAGACCTTCCAGTCGTACAGGTCGTTGTACGAGAGCGAAGCTTGGCAGAGGATGGCGATGGTCAGGCAGGAGAGCAGTCCACGCAGCTGATCCAAGTTCAGCCAATCAAGCTCGATGCTACGGCTGGCAAGGGGTGGTAAGGAGGTTCCGAGGAGCAGAATGGCAGACAGGATGACCGTTTCAGAGGCCATCAGTAGCAGCTTGCGCCGCGGGATGATCTGTTCTGCCAGGCTCGGCATGTGCTTCTGTCTTGTGGGCGACCACAGCGGCCAAGCCGGGGGCGAGACCATGGGGAAGCCCAGATTCACTTCATCGACTGACCCCCCCAGGGAGCCTTTGCCGCTGGCGAGAATCCGACGATCTAGTTGTCACCTCGCCGGCTATGGCCAGGACCAGCAATCTCCGGGGAAGTGGCGGATTTCGGTCTCTTCGGCATTGAAGCGCACTGCCAGCACATCGATCCTCAGAGACTTGGGCTTAGGTCGCAAGTGTGTTGCGAGACTCCGCAAGGCTCGGGCCAAACGATCGAGCTGTTCGCTTTTGACACAGTGCTCGGGAGCCGGGTGTCTGCTGCGGGTCTTGACCTCAACCGCTAGCCACATGCTTCCCCGACGGGCGAGGATGTCGATCTCCCCCTGACGGCAGCGCAGATTGCGGGCCTCGATGCGATAGCCCTCGCCACGTAGGAATTCAACGGCGGCCTGCTCGCCCGCTGCCCCGGTCTCAGCTCTTGTCGGCCTCCGACTCAGCCTCGACCTTCCTGCCGATCGCCGATCGGTCGAAGGTCAGCTTGATGTCCTTGTCGACGCGGAGGGTGACCTTGTCTTCGCTGAGAGCCGTGATGGTGCCGTGCATACCGCTGTTGGTGACCACCTTGTCGCCCTTGGCGATGGCGGCAAGGAGGGCCTTGCGTGCCTTTTCCTGCTTCTGCTGTGGTCGGATCAACAGAAAGTACATGACCACAACCATGGCCAGGATCATCCACCAGCTGTCTGCGCAGGGATCCTGTGCCTGTTGCCCGCCCGTGCTCGGCGCTGCGGGGTCGCCGCCGCTCGTGCCGGTTTCTTGCTCGGTGGATCTGGAGCCGAGGGGCGGTTCGGACTGCTGTGGGTCCTGTCCTTGCGAACTGCGGAATTCGGGGCGCAAGATCAGGAATTGGCTCGAGCTCATGTGCTTCACTGGCTTCAGGGGGCGACGCGGAGGCGGAACCATATAGAATCCCGGACCTCTTTTCCCCGCCGGCCTGCAAATCCTCGCCGGAATCAGGAACCCAAGCCATGACTCGCGTGCTGACAGCCCTGTCCGGTGGTGTGGATAGCAGTGTTGCCGCCCTGCTGCTCCTCGAGGCAGGTGTAGATGTGGTTGCCGTCTTCATGCGCAATGGCATCAGCGCAGGCAATACCGCCAAGAAGTCCTGCTGCTCCGCGGCGGACTCTCGGGATGCCTCGACGGTCGCCAGCCGCCTTGGGATTCCGTTTTTTGCCATCGATTATGCCCGTGAATTCGCGGGCCTGGTCAACCGCTTCGTGGAGGAATACCGCCGCGGCCGCACGCCCAATCCTTGTGTGTTGTGCAACCAGGACCTGAAATTCGGACAGTTGTTTTCCCTCGCCGAGTCCATGGATGCCGGGAGCGTTGCCACCGGCCACTACGCCCGAGTGGACTCAGGGCGTCTGTTCCGTGCGAAAGATCTAAACAAGGATCAGAGCTACTATCTCTTTGGGGTGGAGCGTTCCGACCTCGGTCGTGTGAGCTTTCCGCTCGGTGACATGAGCAAGCAGGAGGTCAGGGATCGGGCGCGTGCGGCAGGGCTCGTCACCGCGGACAAGGCCGAGTCCATGGAGATTTGCTTTGTGCCCAGCGGTGATTATCGCGATCTGCTGCGTGCCCAGGGTGAGGCGGGGAGTCCTGGGCTCTTTGTGGATGAGGCCGGAAAGGTGCTCGGGGAGCATGCCGGTGTGCAGAATTTCACCGTCGGTCAGCGTAAGGGTTTGCCGGCAATGGGCAGCCCACACTATGTGAGGGAGTTGCGGCCAGCGGTCGGTGAGGTCGTGCTCTGCACCCGTGAGGGTCTGCTCGGCAGCGAAGCCCGGGTTGTGGATGTGAACTGGTTGGTGGATGCCCCAGGAAAGCGCGGGATCGAGGGCGAGGTGAAGATCCGTGCACGCTCTGAGCCGATCCCGGCCCGGATCCTCCCGGATGAGGAGGGGCCGGAGCGGGTCCAAGTCCAGTTCTCCCGCCCTGTGAGCGCTATCAGCCCAGGGCAGGCCGCCGTCTTCTACCAGGGTGACCTGGTATTGGGTGGTGGCTGGCTGGACTGAGAGCGATCCTTAACTGCCAATCAATACCATTTGGCGTATAAGCCTGAGAGGGCAGACGCCTGCCGGTGATTGATCGGAAGTCTGTGCCCGCTCACTCGCCTGCGGGGCTGTGGATGGGGGGTCGCTCAGGGACCGAGCACCTGTTCAGGTGCTGATCCCTTCCTTGAGCTTGGTTCCGGGGCGAAAGCCCACACTCTTGCTTGCTGGGATCTGGATGGGCTCATTGGTCTGGGGATTGCGACCAACCCGAGCCTTGCGGTCCTTCACTTGGAAGGTGCCGAAGCCCACCAGTTGCACCATGGCGTCGCTCTTGAGCCCAGTTCCGATGCCATTCAGCACGGAATTGACGACCCTCTCGGCGTGAGCCTTCGAGCACTCTTCGCCCAGTTCAGTCTGCACCATATCTACGAGTTCCGACTTGTTCATGATTCCTCCTGCGTTGTCGTGCTAGCACGTGAGGCCCAACCGCCCGGTCGGACATGCCCCGAATTCTAGGGCTTTGCGGCCGATTATCACAACTCTCTCTCGGGGGCGAATAGGCCAGATGGCGGGAAATCCCAAATCAAGGGCTCAAGACCCAGGTTGGAGGAGGCCGATAGCATGGACATCTTGCGGGAAGTCGGTTGGCTCCCGCTGCACTCCGATCTGAGCGAGGAGAGCCATCCCCATGAGGCGTTTCGTGCTTGTCAATCTGCTGTTCCTGGGCCTAGCGGCCTGTGGCAGTTCTTCAAACTCCATTCCCTACGCTGAGCCCAATGAATTGATGGGCGAGGAGATCGATCGCAGGATCACCCAGATCCCCTATCAGCATCGGGAAGAGTTGTTCAATAACCTGCTCTGGCTATCTCAGGCCGGCGAACAGGCTATTCCATCCCTTCTGAACGGCCTCAAGCACGAGGATCCCAAGGTGCGGTCCAACTGCGCCTGGGTGCTCGGCAAGGTCGGAGACCGTCGTACTATTCCTGAACTGCAGCGAGTTGCTCAGGACAAGAACGAACAGGTGCGGCTCGAGGTTGCCCGCAGCCTGGTCACCTTGGGTGACATGAGTCAGGCCCCGACTTTGATCGGTGGGCTCGATTCGGACAAGGTCCAGGTGCGCTATCTCTGCCACGAGGCTCTGAAGTCGAGCACGGGCCGGGACTTCGACTTCGACCACTTGAGCGAGAACTCAGAGAGCCGTCACCAGTCCGTCTGGCGCTGGCGGAACTGGTGGAGCGAGCAATCCGGTGACAGCTGGTTCGCCAAGCAGTATGCCGATGAGAACGGTCTGACCGAGAGTGGCGAGCTGGTCGTGAGCCCAGAGCCCCCGGCGGCTCCCGATGGCGAGACCAAGGGTCCTGAGAAGCAGGATCCGAGCCCGGTCGAGGGTGAGAAGAAGAGCAAGAGCTAGCCAGGTCGGGACTCCGGTTCCTTCCTAGCGCCTCCTCTCCGGAGCCGATGGACAGCCAGTTTGGGTGTCCGTCGGCGCGTTACTTTTGCCGCAGCTGGGCTACAATCTCCGAGGCCTCGAAGCCCCTCTCGAGCGCCTCGCCGGCCTCTTCGCCGGAATATGCCCATGAAAGACCAACGCGGCTTCACTCTGATCGAAATCCTGGTTGTGGTGGCGATCATCTCCCTCCTCGCCGCCGTTCTCCTGCCGAACATCCTCGGTGCCCAGGTGGAGGCCAATAAGACCGCTGACAAGGCGAACCTACGCTGGCACTACCAAAACCTGCTCGCCTACAAGAGCAAGCGCGGGCACGTGCCCGGTGGCAATGGCCACGAGTTCATCCTCGATCCTTGGGTGCGTAAGGATATCGAGCGTACGGATGCGAATCGCGACCGATACTTCACCCCTGGACCGCCCAGCGAACAGGATCCATACCTGCTGGAGTTAAGGGAGCGCGATCCGGATGAGATCTGGGATAGCAGAGATGATCTGAGCTCCAGCGATACCCACTACGCGGGTCGTCAGGCCAGTCAGAAGGGCGCTTGGACTTCGGGCAAGACGCCCCTGATCGCCAACGACAACGAGTTCATGCCGGCCTTTACGGATCACACGATTCACATTCTGATGGGGGACGGAAGCATCAAGACTCTGCTCTTGGACCCGGACCTGATTGCCTATGGTTTCGACCCGGGCAACGCGGCTGCGGGCGAATTCGAGATCTTCGAGGTCGGTCCGGAATCACCGGATCCCCTGCTCCGCCAATTGGAAAAGTAACCCTGAGGGCCGTCCGCAGGGCGTCTTCGGGCAAGTCCTAGTGTGCTGCCTTGGTGCTATTCGCCAAGGAATCGCGCTGAGGGCGCAACTCCCCATCCCAGGGCTGCTAGACTGTTCCTGGCGGTTCAAGATCAAATCCTTTCCCCCGGATTACGTACCATCCCCATGTCCCACACCCCTCTCATGCGGCTCGGCCTTGCCCTCGGTCTGAGTCTTCTTGCTCCCTCTCTCATCGCCCAAGGGATCCCCGATTCCGACCGCTTGCCAGGTGAAGGCAGCCGATCGGCGCCAGCGGAGCTGCGACTCCTCTATGGCACCTTTGATCCGCTGCTGGCCCCACCTGATGTGCCGAGTGACTTGCGCGGTGGAATGGATACCAACCTCCGCATCGTGCAGCTGAACGGTCAGGTGCTCGACGCCCAGCGCAAGGCCCTCGAGGCTGCAGGTGCAGAGCTTTTCTCCTATGTCCACGACAACGCCTTCGTTGTCCGTCTGGATAGTCAGGACCTGAGCGATGTCTCGAGCCTGCCCTTTGTTCGCTACGTGGGCAACTATGAGCCGGCTTACCGGCTCGAGCCTTTCCTCCTGGCTGAGCACGCCACGGGTCAACACCCCTGGCGCCGGTACAACATCCTGGTCACTGATCCCACTGAGAAGGCGGATCTGATCCGCTCGATCAACGGCATCGAAGGCGTGGTTGAGAACGACCTGGATATCAGCATTCGGATGGAGGTCTCCCTGAACGGTAACCAGCTCGTTCAGGTCGCACGCATGGACCAGGTGCTTTGGATCGATCGCTACGATCCTCCGGAGTACGACATGAACAACGCGCGCCTGCAGGGTGGCGCACTCACCATGGCTGCATTCGGCGGTTACCAGGGTGAGGGAGTGCGCGGCGAGATCTACGAAGGCGTGGACATCACTCACCAGGACTTCCAGGGTCCAGGACGGAGCGGGCCGATCGTCCACCGGAATGCGACGCCTAGCGATCACGGACATTGCACCTACGGCATCGTCTTCGGCAATGGTGAAGGATTGGCAACTGCCAAGGGCATGTTGCCACTGGGGCAGGGGATTGTTGCCAACCACAGCTTTGTCGGCGTGAGTCGTGCGACCATCATCAATGAACTGGTCAATGTCCATGAGGGCATGTTTCAGACCGCGAGTTGGGGGAACGGAAGAACCACCCTGTACACCTCGATCTCCGCTGAGATGGACGACATCATTTTCCGCTTTGATACGCCTATCACCCAGAGCCAGAGCAATGCCGGTGACCGCATGTCCCGGCCACAGGCTTGGGCAAAGAATGTGATCTCAGTGGGCGGGGTCAGGCATGGCAACAACGCGAGCGCCAGTGACGACAATTGGACTGGTGGTGCAAGCATCGGGCCTGCTGAAGATGGCCGTATCAAGCCTGATATCGTTGCCTACTACGACAGCACGTACACGACAGATCGTCCTGGTACCGACGGCTACACCGACGGCAACTACAACCCGAGCTTTGGTGGCACCTCAGGTGCAACCCCGATCGTCGCTGGGCACCTGGGTTTGACCATCGAGATGTTCGCCAAGGGTGGCTTCGGTAACGACCTCAAGGTCCCCGGTGGAGATGTCTTCCAGAACCGCCCGCACGCCATGACTTCG
>JAJFFD010000116.1 GCA_021776805.1 Planctomycetota bacterium | reverse complement strand
CACGGCGGTGAGCGTCACCGTCACCTGGTGACCATTGCCCGTGACGAAGAACTCTGGGGGAGGGCCTTCGCGACTGACCTCGACGGTGAAGGCGCCGATGTCTCGGTTGGCGACGTATGTTCCTGGTGCAATGCCTGCAGGTAGAATGATCTCCAAGCACCAGGGGTCGATGGCCGCGCCAGCGTCCTGCTCGATGTCGATGTAGAGTTCACCGTCGCCGCGTTCCGCGTAGGCCAGCGGATCTTCGATGCGCAGGCCATCCAACTCGAAGGCACCGAAGCTGCTTTCCAGGTTCTCGATCTCGGCGCGGAACCGGCCGTTTTCGAGAAGCACGTCTGCTTTGGCGCCGGTGCCGGCAAGGTCCAGGTCCATAAGCTGACCGTTGAAGGTCGCCTGAAGGACTTCGTCATCGATCTGTTGCACGTCGATCATGACGACGTGGTTCGGACCGGTAGACCATGCGGTCTCGGGCTCGAAGCGGCCGTAGAGAACCCAGTTGCTGTCGTCAGCGTCGAAGCCGCCGACGTTAGAGAGCATGTACTGTCCGGGCTGGCTGATGCCGGCGAGGGAGATGCCGATGCCGAAGTCGTCCTCGTTGCCGTTGGTGAAGAAGGTGAGCAGAAGCTCTCCGAGGGCATTGCGGGTCACCAGCGGGTTGCTGTCCTGAAGGAGCACACCGTTGACCATGACCGAGCCGAATTCGTCCATGTTGACCGGTGGCGGCGCCTCTCGACTGAGCTCGACACCATTGCTGCCGCGCAGGGTGGCTGGGCCAGTGCAGTGCCACTCGACCACCTGCGAAGTGCTGGTGAAGGGGTTCGGATGGCGCGAGTCGCCGCAGTAGGTGATCAGCTTGGTGCTGAAGACGGACAGGCGACCACGATTGTCTTCGGTGCAGATGCCGCTGCCACCACCCACGAGAGAGAGGAAGCTGACGTTGAAGCGAGCAGGATCTTTGCAGACCTGGATGCCATTGCTGTCCAGGAGAACGCTGTCACCGGTGAGGGGGACACGGGGGCTCATGATGCCGAAGTCGCCAGCCTGGGGTAGGCGATTGCCGGTCTGCGGATCACGGGTGGCGCGCTGTCTCTCAACGAGGATGGGAGCTGCGGGCATCTCGATCCTGCCCGTATCGCCGTTCGGCGCTTTGAGATGCCAGGTGCCACCTAGATCGGGGAGGACCGTGAGCATGAAGCCAGGAATGGGGAGTTCGGAACCACTCTCATTGACCAGGAGGCCTTCGACCATGGTTTGTCCGGCGGCGTGAGATTCGAGGAGACCTTGTGCGTTGAAGCTGGCCACCCGGCGATCGGCGATGGTCGCGCTGCGCGGTGCCATTTGACGAACGCGCATCTCGAGACCACTGATGCCGTTGTTGCAGTAGAGGCGTTCGTAGACCAGGCTGCGTAGTTCGGCACTGAGGTCGGGGCGGGAGTAGAAGACCGGTGGGCGATCGTAGATGCCCTCGACGATGGTCCACTCGCATTCTTCCGGTGGCCTGGTGGCGGCGTTCTGATCGAGAACGAGCACAACGAGCTGTCCGAGGAGAGGTGTCTCCTGACCCATCCCATCGACCAAGACCATGTTCACGAGGGCCAGGCCTTCGCTCAGGGCCGCGATCGTGCCGTTGGCAGGATCGATTTCGATCCGATCGCTATCCGAGACCAGTCGGGACATGGGGATTGGATCGAAGATGATCTCGCCCCTTGCGTCGGTGAACTCGTAGAGAGGCGAATTCATTGCACCCACATCCATGACCAGGATCGGGCTCATGAACTTGGCCGCGACCGGACCTTCCGGTGCTGCGCCTGCCTCGACCACGTCGAGGATCATGCTGGCAACGCGACGCCCTGCGTCGCTGGCGGTGACTACGGCCGGGCCGACGCTCATGGCTTCGATGCTGCCGTCAGCCTGCATGGAGATGATCTCCGGGTTCTCGGTGGACCAGGTGACGTCCGCCGAGTCGACTCCGATGCCGAGGGAGTCGAAGAGCTCCGCTTGCAGGGTTTCGCTCTGGCCGATCTCGAGAGTCAAGCCGAGGGGGCCGATGCTAAGGAGGCCCGGATCGGAAGGGGCAAACTGTGCTGGGCTTGCTTGGCCGACCGGAGTCGAGCTGCCGCCGCCACCACCACCGCCGCAGGCGACCAGGCCGAGGGTGAGAAGAGCAGAAGAGAGGGAGAGAAGAAGGGATTCGCTGCTGTGCTTTTTCATGGCTTACCTCTTGGGTTGCCAAGGGACGCGCTGGATCCGGTGGGGCCGGGGAAGGCAATCTGAGAAAAACCCGCTCCGGGTCATAATCCCCATTCCGACAGAGCTTTCCGGATCCCGGGCTGCGGTTGATCGCTATCCTGTGCCGAGTTGGGGGAGGGCGATGGCGCTAAGTTTCCGAGGCACGTGGACAGCAAGATCAATCCCACGCAGGTCCTGAGCGAGTCCCTCGCCGGGGATGAATCCGCCCAGGGCAAGCTGCTCGATCTCCTCTACGAGGATCTGCGTCGCCTGGCGGTGGCGCGCATGCGGCAGGAGAATGCCCAGCACACCCTGCAACCGACCGCCTTGGTACACGAGGCCTTCCTCCGCCTGATCGAACAGGACCAGGTGGACTTTCAGGGCAAGCAGCACTTTCTCGCCCTCGCGTCCATGGCCATGCGTCGAGTTCTGGTCGATCACGCCCGATCCCGCAAGCGGGACAAGCGTGGCGCTGGTCAACGGCCGGATCACTTGGCCGTCGAGCCCGCTGCTAGTTGGGATGATCCTCTGCGGCTCCTGGCCATGGACGAGGCCCTGGAAAAACTGGCGGCGAAAAATCCACGGCAGGCACGAGTGGTGGAGCTGCGCTTCTTCGGCGGACTGAGTCTGGAGGAAGCCGCCGCCTCACTCGGTGTCAGCCGTGACACGGTTAAACTCGACTGGCGCTTTGCCCGCGCCTGGTTGCACAAGGAGCTGGGAGGAGAAGAAGCATGAGTGAGGATCGTCAGTCGCAGCTTTTCTCCCTCTTTGCAGAGGCCTGCGAACTGGATCAGCAGGCACGTACAGAGTTCATGGCGGGCTTGCACGATTCGGACCCGGGGATGGCCAGGGAACTGCAGGCCCTTCTTGCCGCCGATGCAGATGGCAGCAGTTATGCCCTGGAAGAAGGGCTGCCCGAAACTCTGCTCAGCGATGCTCTCGGTGCGGTGAAGGGCAAGGCGGAGCTCGAGGCGGAACTCGAGCAACTATCCGGATGGACCCTGCCAGATGGTCGCTTCGAGCTACGCGACGAGATCGGTCATGGCGCCATGGGTCTAGTGCGCCTGGTTTGGGATGCGGCTCTGCAACGAGAGGTCGCCCGCAAGACGATTCGCAGCCGGGGTACGGGTAGTACCCGCACCCTGCGCTTCGTCTCCGAGGCGCGAGTCACAGGCAGGCTCGAACATCCGGGCATCGTCCCTGTGCACGACCTGGGTGTGGATGCCAGCGGCGAAGTCTTCTTCACCATGCAGCGAGTGCAGGGTCGCAACCTGCAAGAGATCTATGCGTTGACTTGGCAGGAGCAGGAGGGTTGGGGGCGAACTCGCGCCCTGGGTGTTCTGCTGCGGGTCTGCGAAGCCATGGCCTATGCCCACGCGCAGGGGGTGGTGCATCGTGACCTCAAGCCCGCCAACATCATGGTCGGTGCCTTCGGCGAGGTCTACGTGATGGACTGGGGGTTGGCGCGGGTAGAGGGCGAACAACATCCGCTCGATAGCGAGGCAGAAGGCTCGAGTACCGGGCGCATGACCATGGCCGGGGCGGTGATTGGCACTCCCAGCTTCATGTCGCCGGAACAAGCCAGCGGCGACCTCGAACAGGTGGATGAACGCTCGGATGTGTACGCGTTGGGCGCCATGCTGTACGAATTGCTCGCCGAGGAGAGTCCCTATGCCGAGGGGGCGGAGTCGCCAGAGTCCATCGTCGGTCGGGTGGTCGCGCGCGAGCCCAAGTCTCTGAATCTCGAGTCGGGCATCGCTCCTGAGCTAGTTTCGATCTGCAGCAAGGCCATGGCTCGGCAGCGCGAGGATCGCTACCCGACAATGCAGGCGCTGGCGGACGATTTGCGCGCCTTCCTCGAGGAGCGGGTGGTGCAGGCGCATCGTACCGGCGCGATCGTCGAACTGCAGAAGTGGGTGCGGCGCAACCGGCTGGCGGCGGCCGGCTTGTTCATCGCCTTCGTGGCCTTGGTTGGTGGTGCGATTACGATTGCGGTGATTGAGAACGCCAATGCCGAGCGCGAGCGGGAGCTCTTGGCGGATGCGCGGCAGCAGGAGGCCGCGGCGGTAGCGGCTGCTGGGTTCATGGAGAATCTCTTCGGCTCCCAGAATCCGTACGTGTCCCGCGGGGAAGACGCGCAGGTTATTGATCTTCTCAATGCGGGCGCGGATCGTATCGCCACGGATCTTGCCGAATACGCGGATGCGCGTGCCAGGCTGCAAACAACTCTAGCGGGGAGTTACATGTGGATGGGGCAGTTCGAAAGGGCAATTGGCCTCTTCGAGGCGGCAGTTGCCAGTCTCGATGACGTGGAGGATCGAGAGGCGGCAGAAGAGGATGCCATCGACCTCCTCTTTTCCATGGCAAAGATCCATACCCGGTCACGCCAACTCGAACGCGCGGAAGAGTGCCTGGTGCAGGCCTTACAGCGGGCTATAGAATTCAGTGGCGAGCAGTCTTCATTGACCGTGTCGGCAATGAACAACCTGGGGAATCTCCGCTTCATGCAGGGTCGCCTTGATGAAGCGGAGCCCGTGCTGCGTATGGCCATGGAGCTCGCCCCAGAAGCGCATGGCGACAACTTGCATGAGATTGTGGCCTCGTCAATCAATCTGGGGCAGGTCTTGCAAGCCAAGGGCCAATCTGACGAGGCAGTCTTGATCATTCGATCCGCCTGCGATGATTTGCGTGCCAAGTACGGACCCCGCAATCCAACAACCATGCGAGCCAGCATGGTCTTGCTCGAAGCCTTGTACGCTGATCAGCGATTTGATGAAGCGGCTGAGTTCGTGGATCAGCTGACAAGCGATGCGCCTGCGGTCCTAGGAGAGTCGAGCTGGGAGACTCTGCGCATTCGGCAGTTCCAGATCCTGGTGCGTTGGAAGATAGCGGATCCACTGGACGAGATACTGCCCATGCAGCGTGAGCTTCTCCGTGTGCAGGGAGAGACTTTTGGCGAGGACTCGGCGGCCGCCTTTCAGGCGGAGACTAATCTCGGGCAGATCTTGCGCGAGGCGGGGATGTTGGCAGAGGCTCAGGAGCTCTACGAAGGCTTGGAGTCGCGCTCGGTCGTGGGCAGCGAGCAGGCCTTCTTGGCGCCCTGGTACCTGATCAACGTCCTATTGGAGTCAGGCGAAGAGGAAGCCGCGAGGGTAGCCGCTCAGCGGGCGCGTGAAGCGGGGGAGGCATTCCTTGCCAGGACTCAATCGCAGGTTCATGTTGCAGGGACTCTGCAGCGCCTGGCAGAAGCCCATGCTGATGTCGGGCTCGCAGATGACGCCAAGGCCTTCGCCGATCGGCTGCTGGCCCTGTTTCCGGAGGGGTCTGCGCAGCGCGCGGCGCGGGAAGAATGGCGGGATGGCTTGGGCAGATAGCGCTGTCTGAGCAAGATCCCCATGTGAAGGGGGATTCGGGGCCTAGCATTGGGTGTCAATGCAGGAGCGATCCTCCCTGCCTGCCCACCGGGGCTCGCGGAGAATCGCGCGCGCCTTAGCATCCCCCTATGGCTCAGCAAGAAAGCAACCGCGCCTCCCAAGAGGCTGATGCCAGGCCATGGCGCCAGCTTGAGATTCCTAGCGCGGTCACCAAGATCCCGGGGATGCTCAGTCATGAAGAGATCAGGTACTACATTTGGTTGACTGCGACCAAGTACGAAGGTCACGGCGCCATCGTCGATCTCGGTTGCTGGCTAGGTCAAAGCGCTGCGAGTTTGGCCGCAGGATTGGAGCTGGCAGGAAAGCAGGGGCGGATCATCAGCTATGACCGCTTCGTCTGGGAGCCGAGCTACATGGCCAAGTACAGCGATGTTGTGCTGGCATCGGGCAGCGATTTCATGCCTGTTTTCCGCGAGAACGTTGCGCAGTACGAAGACCGTATCGAGGTCTACAAAGAAGACCTGAGCGAGTTTAGATGGACAGGCGGGCCCATCGAATTCTTGGTGGTCGACGCAGCCAAGTCCTGGGCCCTCACCAACTCGATTCTCTCCGGTTTCGAATCTGGCCTGATTCCCGGCAAGACAAGAGTGATCTATCAGGACTTCCGAAACTCGACGGCGTACTGGCTGCCGCTGATCATGGATTCGCGTCCGGACATCTGGGAGCAGGTAGAAGCAACCCATGCTGCTGACACGGTGACTTTTAGGGTCAAGCGATCACTGACTGCCGAGGGGGGGATCAGCTTCGATTACGCCAATGAGTCCTTCTCTTGGCAGGAGGCCAAGTCCCTCTTCGAGAAGCGTATCGAAGGCGAGCCCCTTCCTGTTCGCGCGCGCATGCGGCGGTCCTTGTTTCGTAAGCTGGCACTCGATGCGCCTGAGGAGGAAGTCGTGGCCTATCGCCAGCAGTTGATGGCGGATCCTCAGGAACCATTGACTGCGGCTGATCTTGATCGACTCGGCGAGGTTGAGCCCATCCTGCTCGAGGCCGCCTGGGATGCCCTGAAGCAAGGGGATCTGCAGAAAGCCGAGGCATCTGCGGGAAGATGTCTGCAGAGGTTTCCAGAGTCAGAGCAGGCTCTCGAAGTACTGGCCCGGGTGGCGATCAAGGGGGCTGACTTTGATCTGGCGCGCAAGCATGCGAGGCGACTTCAAGCACTCGATACTGCGAATCTACGCGCAACTCTCCTCCTCGTAGAAGCAGATCTCCAGCAAGGGGTCTTGGATTCTGCGGCAAGGCGCCTTGAGACTGTCCTCGACCAGTTCGCAGGCGAGCTTCAGCACAAGGTTGACTGGGCTGTCACTACATTTGCTCGTCTCGCCTGGTCCTTTTTCTGGAGGCAGAAACCGGAGGACGCCCGGCATTGGCTATCGCAGGCAAAAACCATCGATGCTTCGAACCTCTCTGTATTGCAGCTCGATGCAGTGATGGCTCTCGATGTCGGTGACTTGAAGGCGGCATCCGCTACCTTGCAGTCAGGACTTGCCATCGACCCTCTCGACAATGCACTACGGGTTCTGGAGGCGCAGCTACATCTGCTCGAGGGTGGAGACCAGGCGCAAGAGAGGATGGTCGCGGTTCTAGTCGAGACTCCTGACTTGAGTTCCTGGTTAGTCGACCATGGAGTGCGCATCTTGGTCAGTCATTGGGAGAGCAAGAACGATTACCGTTCTGCGGAGCAGATTCTCGAGTCCCTGCAGGCTAGATGGCCAGAAACTGTCGAAGCGCCGATCCATCTCGCCAGATTGCACTTGTACCGAGGGAACCGAGCTGAGGCATACTCTGCATACGTGGAGGCGAAGCAACGCAATCCCAGGCACTCGTGGGTGACAGAGCTAAGCAAAACGCTCGAAGCTTGAGCCGGTCCTCAAGCCAGGGGCAGTCGCATTGTCACCTGCGTCCCTGCTCCAACCTGGCTGTCGATCTTCACCTGACCCTCCTGCGCTTCTACGATTGCCTGCACCAGGCTCAGACCGAGTCCCACTCCGCCCTGATCGCGCCCACGGTTGTCGCCGGCCCGGTAGAAGCGACGGAAGACATGCGGTAGATCCTCGGCTGGAATTCCTGGCCCGTTGTCCGCAACCTCCAGGGTCCAGCCATCCGCAGCAAGTTCGACTCGGACCTCGATCTTGCCATTCTCATGACCTGACAGAGCATGGATCGCATTGTCGACCAGGTTGCCCAGGGCCTGAGCGAGTCGCTGCGGGTCACCGCTAACTTGTTGCTCGTCTTGCGGGAACTCTGTTGCCCATTCGATCTTGTTCGAGCGTACCTTGCTCTCCAGCCGTCGGCAGGTCTCTTGCGCCCAGGTCGAGAGTGCAAAGCTCTGCATCTTCGGTGCCTGGCTCTCGGACTCGAAGCGGGCAACCTGCAGCAGGTCCCCAACCAGGCGGTCCAGGAGCTTGACCTCCTCCCCGATCCCCTGCACGCAGCGATCGGCCTCGGCGGGTCGAAGTATGCTGGTCTCCGCCATGACCTGGATGCGACCCAGAGGTGAGCGCAGTTCGTGGGAGACATCGTGCAGGAGGCGCGTGTTCAGTTTCTCAGCCTCCGCCAGCTTCTTCGACATGTCATTGAAGGAAGCAACCAGCGCGCCGATTTCGTCATGGCGACGGATATCGAGGGTCTTGCCGAACTGTCCGTCGGCTACCTGCTCTGCCAGTTGACCGAGTTGTCCGAGGGTGCTGCTGATGGAGCGCACCAGGGGATAGAGCAGAAGGTGGACGATCAAGACTACGAGAACGGCGACGAGAACCAGCTCCCAGTGCATGCCGAAGGGGAAGGGGGGCACCCCCGGGCGGCTCAAGACCAACCATCCACCGTGGGGCATGGCTTCGATGGCTGCCAGGTGGCGGCCATGGTCCTCCCCACGAAGAAGCGCGTGAACATCATGCTGTGGTCGCTCCGGGTGGCTGTCTTCGATGAGTTTGCCTTCAGCATCAAAGAAGGTGATGCGCATTGTGTTGTGCATGGATCGCCAGGCATCTGTGTAGGCCTTGTCGACGAGTTCCGGCCCAAGGTGGCGTGCTGCCCATGTCGCTTCTTGTCGCAGGTCTTCGGACCATTCGCTGTCCACCACCCTGATCTGAAAGATATGCACCAGGGGGGCGAAGAGCAGAACCGCGACGCCGAGTCCCATGAGGAAGCGGAGCATGAAGCGGTAGAAGAGTCGCCCGCCGATCATGCGCTACCCCAGCGGTAGCCGACGCCCCAGACGGTTTGGATGAATACTGGCTGCCTGGCGTCCGCCTCGATCTTGCTGCGGAGATTGCTGATGTGCTGATCCACCGCGCGGTCGAAGGCCTCGGTTTCGCCGCCGCGCACGGACTCGAGGAGTTCGTTGCGCCCAAAGACCTTGCCTGGCCTTCGCGTGAGGCGCTCGAGAATGTCGAACTCGCTGCGGGTGAGTTCGATGGACTCACCGGCGCGACTGAGGGCGCGAGCTTCCAGGTCGAGGGTGAACTCGCCGAAGATGCGGCTCAGGTTATGGTCCTCTTCCTGGCTTTCTATGCGCTGGCTGCGGCGGAGGATGGCACGGATGCGAGCCTGCAGTTCAGGCAGGCTGAAAGGTTTGGTGAGGTAGTCATCGGCGCCCAGCTCCAGACCCAGAATGCGATCCATCTCATCGCCTTTGGCGGTGAGGATGATCACCCCGGGATTGCCGGCGGCACGAATCTCCCGACAGAGACTGAGCCCGTCCTTTCCCGGCAGCATCAGGTCGAGGATGACCAGGTCAGGGGAATGCCGTTGATACTCCTGCCAGCCGGCCTCGCCATCAGCGGCCCAGATGACCTTGAAGTGATGGTCCTCGAGAAAGCGCTGCACCAGGGGGGCGAGCTTCTTGTCGTCTTCAACCAGCAGGATCGTCGGTGACATAAAGGTCAGACCAGGAGCTCGGGAAGGTTGCCCAGGCTATCGCCGAAGCTTTCGGTCTGCACGCCCATGCAATGCAACATGGTCAGGAGAAGATTGCTCAGCCGCGCCTTGTCGTCCACTGGCTGCAGACAGAGAGAGTAGAAGTCCCTGTTGTTCCCCAAATCGTATTTGCCGATGACCGGCAAGTTGTAGTCGATGTGCTGGCCATGGCGGAGACCAAGGGATCTGCCGCCGGCGAGTACGGTGGGTAGATTGGCATTGCCGTGGTTATGGCCGTAGGACATGCCTGATCCGAAGAGGATCATTGTGCGATCCAGGAGAGAATCGTCTGCTTCCTGCTGTGCCTCGAGCTTGTTCAGGAAGCGAGCCAGGCGTTGGACGAGGAAGATGTCGCAGCGGGTGAGGCGCTCCAGCTTCTCAGCTTTACCGCCGTGATGGGTGATCTCGTGCCGCCCTTGATTGATGCCGATTTCGGGCAGCGAGAGGCCACCGCCTTCTCGGTCGCTCATGAAAGTCACGACCCGGGTCATGTCGGTCTGCAGGGCCAAGAGGATGAGATCGTAGAAGCTGTCGTAGAGTTCCCCGGCGGCGGCGAGTGGGATGTTGCGTGTGAACTGCGCAGCTCTTTCGCTGTCGACCTTCGGCTTGGGAGTCTCGAGCCAACGCTCTGCGCGCTCGCTGCGAACCTCTACCTCGCGGACTGCATCCAAGTAATCATCCAGCTTGCAGCGATCTTCACTGTCGATGCTGCGGCGCATTCGCCTGGCTTCGCCGAGTACGAGATCCAGGATGCTGCCTTGCCGCTGCAGTCGCTTGCGGACATCCGCGACGCCGCCGCGTCGTTCTCCGAACAAGCGTTCGAAGGCCAGGCTGGGCTTGCCGAGAGCAGGTAGAGGAACGCCCGCGCGCGTCCAGGCCAGGCTGCCTGCAGAGTTGGCCGTGAGTTCGAGAGAAGGAAAGCGTGTTTCTTTGCCCGTGAGCGTGGCCATCAATTGGTCGGCGGACTCGCTGGCCTTGGCAGCGCTCAACCAGATTCGGTCGCATTGATGGGCGGAGCCGATGCCTTTGGGATGGTGCAGACCGCTGATGACGGTCATGTTCTGCCGCTGTTCTGCAAGGGGGCTGAGGCCGGCGCTCAACTGGTAGTCTCGACCGGCAGTCTCGATCTGCCAGCTGAGCGTATTCACTCCGTTGGGGATGTAGACAAATACCGCACGCTTGGGCCGGGTTGTTCCTGGTGACCCCCTGCGCTTGCTTGGCAGCATGCAGTTGAGGAGAGGCAGGGCGATGCTGGCGCCCAGGCCGCGGAGCAGATGTCGCCGATTCAGAAGGCCTCTGCCGCTGTTGATATTGCTCATCGTCTTCTAGCGCCTTTGAAACAGGTCAGAAAGGACCAGGGCCTGAATGAGATCCGCCAAGCGATAGTCTTGTGCTACAGACTTTCCCGCGATCTCTGCCAGGGCAGCACGATCTTCCAGGTGCATGGGACGACGTAGGGCATAGCTGGCGAGCTTCTCGATGAAGGCGGCGTTGAAGTCATTCATGTTGGCGAGAAGCAGCGATTTGAATTCTCTGACATCGGCGAAGCTCCGACCGTCCGCGAGAGTGCCGCTCGCATCGACGGCCGGATGCTCCCCGGCTCCCATCTGCAGGACCTCCTTTTCCCGCCAGCGACCGATGGCGTCGTAGTTCTCGAAGGCGAGCCCGAGGGGGTCGATGCGTCGGTGGCAGGCCATGCAGTTCTTGTCGCTGCGATGGGCTTCGAGTTGGCTGCGGAAGCTCGTCTTCTCCTCATCGATGGGAATCGGCTCGATGGGTTCGACGATCGCCGGTGGTGGCGGGGGGTACTCGCCGAAGATCGACTGCATGAGCCATACACCGCGATGTACCGGGCGCTGCCGGTTACCATCGGAGGTCAGGGACAGGATCGCCGCTTGAGTGAGAAGGCCGCCGCGCTCAATCTCTTTGCCAAGGACAACAGAGCGCAGCTCGGGTCCGCTCACTCCCTCGATTCCGTAGTGTCGGGCCAGACCCTCGTCGAGCATGCTCCAGTCTGAGTTGATGAACTCGCGGAGAGAGAGGTTCTGTTCCAAAACCCGGCTGAAGAAGGCCATCGGTTCGCTGATCATGCTTCGCTCCAGTGCCGCGTCGTACTCCGGGTAGAGCTCGCGGTCCGGGGGAAACATGCCTACTCGGTGCAGCTGCAACCACTGGCGAGGAAAGTCCTCGGCGAAGCGAGCTGCGGCTGGGTGAGCCAACATGCGTTCGACTTGTCCTTGAAGGACTCCCGCCTTACTCAGCCTTGCCTCTCTGGCGAGTGCGAAGAGTTCTGCGTCGGGCATGCTGCTCCAGAGGAAGTAGGAGAGGCGAGAGGCCAACTCCCAATCGCTGAGCCGCTCAGTCTTCTGCTCGGTAGAACCCTCACGTAGGAAGAGGAAGTCCTGGGAGCAGAGGATGGCGAGCATGCTGGTCTTGATTGCAGAACGCGGATCCGAGCCCTGTTGAAGCTCTGCTGCCGCCAGTTCCAAGTAGCTATCGATTTCTCCTGATCGAAGGGGTCGGCGAAAGGCCTTCTCCGCAAAGCGGGTCAGGCCCGGCCGAGCCGCGGAGCGATCGACGAGGTCTTCCGGCAGGTAGCTCGCGGCGAGTCCATCTGCATCCCTCGCCAGCGGCCCTTCCCATTCCACCCAGTCGAGGATGAGCAGAGGGTAGAGCGGCGCGTTCGCCTTGTTCGTCAGAGCTAACTGCCAGGGAATGCGACCCTCCGCCATGCTGAGAAAGGGTTTGGTCCCCTGCCGGCGGATCCGTGGCAGCAGCGAAGGACCAGGGCTCGCATTGCGCAGAGCGAATTGCAGTGCGCCGAGGGGAAGGTGAGCCTCGAAGTCGATGATGATCGGCTCGTCCTCTGCCGTCGCGATCTCGCTGGCATGAAGAAGACGATCGATGCTGCTCGCCATGATGACCAGTTGGGGCGCTCGCCCTTCCGGCGAGAGCAGGCCACTCAACTGAGCACGAATGCGGTACCGACCTGCCTGCCTCAGCCAGGCCCCTTCGGGCTCGATCCTCAGCGTCTGGCCAGGCCAAAGATCGATGCGGATACGATCCAGATCCCCCGACTCAGCGAGCCTGGCCATGCTCCTTGGCGAGTAGTTCTTTGCGCCTCCAACGAGATCGATGGCGGATCTCCGGAGCAGGCTGCTCGCCGTCGCTCTCGCCGGATAAGCCTCATCCAAAATGGCCTCGCCTGCCGCCAGGTACTTCTCCAGATGCGCAGGGGAGAGAGACAGTGCCGATCCGATGCGGTCCATACCACGCCAGCGATCCTCCTCGATGAGGACGCTCGGATCGCTGGCATCGAAGTCCACCCCGAGGAGGTCACGGATCGTATTCGCGTACTCCTTTCTGGTCAGGCGATGGTAGGAGACCGGCCCGCGCGCGGCGAGGCGCCCGGCCTCTCCCTCCAGCAGGCATTTGCTGAGCAACTGCACCAGGCGAGCGCTCTCTGCCGCCGAGGGACGGTCCATCTCCTCCTCGGGAGGCATCTCCCCCGAACTGACGCGGTCGAGGACTTCGAGCCAGGCGGCCTTGTCATCGCCGCGCAGAAAGTCCCGCGATAGCTGGTCGATGCGGAACTCCGCTTCCTGGACTTCCTCGCCGTGGCAGCGAAGGCAGTGCTGTTGCAGGAAGGGCAGGACTTCCTCGGCGAAGTCCTGCGCCGATAGGGAGCCCGCCAGGAGAAGGCCCAGGGACACTAATCGATGGATCTTGACCATGGCAGGCAGCTCCAGGTCTAGCGCTCGTTGCCCTTCTTGTCAGCCTTCGCCGCCTCGGCGGCAGCTTCCTCCGCGAGTTCTTCGGGCATCACGAAGAGCTGCTGTGGGATGTCTATACCGTGCTCGATGCTCGCGTAGATCCAGGTCTGGGTGCCTTTGCCGTACTCCGGATGATCGATCTCCGTGCGTACGTTCATCGCTAGCCAGACGCCGTCGAATTCCTGGTACTCGCTGAGATAGACCTCGGTCGCCATGTCCTTGCCGTCGATGCCTCTCGCCGAGCGATCATGTTTGACCAGGCGCTTGCTCTCCAGGTCATAGAAGCGTGAGTACTGGTCGCCGGAGCGAGTGGCGACACGCACTTGATAGGCGGGCTTGTCCTCGACCTGCACGACGCGGAGGGTTTCGACCTCCTTGAAGAGATGCCGCCAGTGCACTTCACCATGAAAGAGGGTTCGCTCGAGCTCCTTGTCCTTCTTCACGCCGCTGATGAGGGTGGTCACGTCCTCATCGTGGAGGCGGCGCCATTCCCAGACATGCTTGCCGTCGCTGGCGAGGATCTGATTGAGGGGCAGGCTCTCGATGAGCATGTGGGCCTTGGCGGGTGCTTCCGCATGCTTCTCGACTTTGGCGTCGAACTTGTGCCCAAACATGTCGATGACGAGCTTGCCGCTCATCTTGCGCGTCTTGATGGCGAGATGGGCCGGCTTGCCGCCGGTGGCTGCCACGTGGGCGTCGAGGATCTGGGCGGCGGGGGGGAGTTCCCTGCCCTCGGATTCCTGGGCGCTGGCTGGGAGGGCGAGAAGGCTGCTGGTGAAGAGGACTGCGGGGATGATCTTGCTGTTCATGGATTCTCCGGACCTGTGAGTTGCTTAGGTCGCGGAGAAGGTGGGGGAGGGGTTTCCGGCAGGTATGCGGAGAGTGTCCGGAAAGTGTGAGAGGGGTGGATTCCTTAGTTCACGCCGACAATGGTGAGCAATCCATCGGAGAAGAGCATTCAGATCTCTATCACCGTGCCCCCCGCCGGATCCAGGAATCTAGTGTAGCACTGTCCCTTGCGGGCTCCCTTGATCTCCAGGGGAAGTGCTCTGCCGATGGTCTTGACTGAGGCGCTTCCCAGAATGCCATCTTGTACTGATAATCCCTGCTCTGGGGAGCCCACCCTCTCCAAGGGATGGTCTATGAGAATCGGGATCGAGATTCTTCTGTTCACGTCGCTGTATGCGACCACGGCATCGGCGCAGATCGGGATTGGCAGGATCAACCCGGAGCACCTTCTGGGCGACGCACTCCTGCCTGCAGGCGCATTGAACATCACGGTGGCTGGACTCCAACCAGCTCCCTTCCCCGGGTTCTTGTTCGACGATATCCAGGGCTTGGCTCGGCTGCCGAACGGCCACTACTTGCTCTCTCAGGGCAATGGCCTGGACCGCGCCAGGTACTACTTGGAGCTGGATGCAGCCGGAACATACGTGGCAAGCGTTGTCCAGCCATTCACGATCTCGAGTGATGTGGGCCTGACGGATCTGGCCTGGGATGGCGAGGTCGATGCCGAGTCTCGCGTGTGGGCGGGGCGCGCACGAAGCGTCATGTCCTACGATTGGCAGGCGCGGGCCTTTGATCCAGTCATTGTTCCAGGGTCGGTCTTTGGCTTGCACGTGCTCGCCAATTACCAGGGCCACGCAAACGCATCGACGATTGCAGAGATCGATGGTGAGAAGGTCTTCATTTCCTCGGACAGCAACATCACCTCACCCTTCTCGAATGACCTCCAACACGGGCGAGTCAATTATCACAGGCTCGGTTTGCCACTTGCTACGCTGCCTACCCATAAGAACTCGACTCTCTGGCGCGGTGCTCCCCTGCTAACAGGTGACGTGGGCAAGACCGGCGCCGCATTTGACCCTTTTCGCAATACGATCTGGTGGGCCATCGACCAATCTCAAAGCAATCCCAATCCGAACGCGAGTGGGGTTCGATTCATCGAGATGAGCCTGAACGGGAAGCTCACTGGCCAAGTCTTTCAAGGTGTTCGTGAGATCGCTGGCGAGGCTCTTTCCTGTGATCTCTACGTGGATGACGAAGGGCGGTTGATCATGGCTTACGTGGTCAACATGGGCTTGGGAGGAGACAATCCTCTCGGTCTTGATTTTGGTAATGACGTCTTGGTCGAGATGCACATGCGTGCGCAGTTTGGCGGCGCCTGCGGTGGATACCTTGCCTTCAGGTCCGAGCCCTTCATTGGCAGTTCTGACTTCAAAGTCAGACTGGTGAATGCTCAGAGCAATCCATTGGATACCGCCATTCTCTTGCGCGGTATGCCTGATCCCCTGGGTACTTTGATTCCGGGCATCAACAATTGTCCACTCCTACTCGACCTGCGGGGATTTCGTAGCTTGGGGGTTTCTGCACTCGTGGCCGGTGAGTCCGAGTTCTTGCAGATGATTCCGGATGACCCGTTCCTGGTGGGGGCCGAGATTGCCTACCAGTGGTTTATTCCGACGAGCCTGAGTGCGCTGCCATTCAACCTGTCTAACGCAGGTGCTGTGCGCTTGGGAGAGAACTTCTAAGGCTAAGAGAGCCAGGGGATTGTCGGCCGATTTCGCCCGCTTCAGGCGGGGATGGCCCCTGCTCCCAGGCTCGTCTACGATCCCCGCAGCCCAAGGAGAGCAGAATGCGAAGACTCGTACTCTTAATCGCGCTCGCTGCCCTGGCTGCCGGTAGCTGGATGGTGTTTGGAGCCGGTGCCACTGAGTTGGCGCCGATCGGCACTGAGTCCGACCAGGCAGGTCAGGAAATCGATTCGTCCGTAGAACTCGATGCCGAGCCATTCACTAAGGAAAAGGAAGTTGCCACCGAGGATGCCAATGCTGCGCGCTCGCAGTTGGAGCTGAGCGAGGCGAGTGCCAAGAAGGATTCGGATGAACTGCGAGTCCTGGTGGTCAACAAGGACAGCGGCGAAGCGATCCCCGGTGCCACCGTCTCCTACCAAGATTACAGTCAAATCAAATACAATGAGATGACCCCGGAGGAGCGCGAGGAGTACCAAGTTCTCTCTCTCGACATGGAGAAGCTCACGGCTCACTTTGGCACAACGGTGCAGGCGGACAGTCGGGGCATGGTGAGCATCCCATCCGAGAATGAGACCTACTTTCAAGTCACCGGGCGTCAGGATGACTTGTTCGGTCAGCTAGGAATCAGTCGCGACCTCCTCGATAAGGACGCAAAAAGGGACTTCAAGCTCGAGCTCGAGCGCGACTTGTCGCTGCAGGTTCAAGTCCTTGACCATCTCGGCAAGCCTGCCGTCGGTGTGCCTCTCAATTGCCAGCCCAAGGGAGTGGTGTCGAACATGTACTTCCAGGGTCAGATGGGGAAGACGGAAGGACCCAATGGAATGGCGCGCATTCCTCATCTGCAAATCTCTCGATTGGCGTGGAAGATGCAGGGGGAGGATGCGACCGAGTACGTGCTGCGCGCATTCATCCCCGGGCTAACCGATGGGGGGGAGAGTTTCGATATTCTTGATCCACCGGAGGAGCCTCTGGTTTTGAAGCTGCCACCGACTGGCAAGCTTATTGTTCAGACCGTTGACCCAGAGGGAATGCCCCTGCATACGGGGTACAACAACGTGCAGATCTGCCTGGCAGAGGGCGAGGAGCCCGGCCGTCTGAAAAACTATCGAAACGTTAGCAACCCCCAGTGGACTGAGGCCAACCAGGGAAAGGGTAAGTGGACCTTCGAGCGCGTTGTCACCGGCAAGACATTTCTCGCGAGCGTGTACATGGTCTCCGAATATGTGCAGGAGGTCTTTCATGGACCGGCCGGTCCCGGTACTGAGGTCACCCTGAGGCTCTCGCCCAAGAACGTTGGCTACAGCATTGTTGGCCGCATTCTCGACGCTTCTCTCGAACCCCAGGCGAGGAAGCAGTTCCGAGTCGAGTACTCCACCCAGAAGCAACGAAGCGGAAGCAACTACTTCTTCACGGACGGAGATGGGCGCTTTTACTTGTCTGTAGGAAGAGAGGGTCAGGGTGATTCACTCGAGAAGCTGACAGTAATTCCCCAAGGCAGCGGGCAGAGCACAGAGAAGGCGGCGGCGATGTACCGGCTGCCTGGCAGCTTCCCGCTCGTGCTCGGCAAGAACGAACTCGGAGATCTCGTCCTGGAAGCCAGTCCTCTCGCCGCGTCTGGCAGACTGCGCGTGGACGGCGAGGTCCCCGATATTGAGAAGTTCGCGCTTCAGGTCGAACGCCTGCATCCACCCAGGAGTAGCCGGCAGGCCAGGGAAGACTGGCAGCCCGAGCAAGGCACTGTCTTCGAGTACTCCGAGGGTGGTCGCTTTGAGATCCATGGCTCGCCCGAGCCTGGCCGATTGCGAATCTCCATGCAATTCTACAGCGCACCGGGTTCTGGCGGACGCCTGGATTTCCTCCCCATGGATCCGGTCGAGTTCACTCTGGGATCGGAGGGGATCACCATCAATCTGGAGACCGGTGGCACTCTGCGTGCGAGTGTCCTCGTGGATGAGGGAATCCCGATTCAGCAACTCTTCCTGCAGTTGGTCTTGCGCAATGGCGCCGAACTCACGGAGGACAGTGATCCCCGGTACTCCATGCAACTTCCATATGGCCAACGCTTCTATGGTCATTACCGGGGACCTGAGGAAGACGCGCAGGGCTTCCGATGGGGAACGGTGCAGCCTGGTGAATACCGCCTGGATGTCAAACCCCGGGGAGCTCGCAAGCCGGTTGTAAGCATTGATAACATCGTGATCAGCAAGGGTGAACGCCTCGATGACCCTCGTCTGGAACGGATCGATCTCCGTGGCGTTCTCCGCCGAATCAAGATCAGCTTGCAGGATGCTGAGGGAGGGCGGCTGAAGCAGGAAAACTGGGGTCCGCCAATGGTCGTGATCAACGACCCGAATCCAGAGGCGGTTCTCCATGCCTACGCAGCCAACAACTCGGTCAGCATCCTGCTCACCGCCGAGCCCTCCCTGGACCTCCTGATTCTCTCCCGCGACTACCAGTCCACCGAGGTCTTCGGGGTTAGGGAAGACCGGGTTGTGGTCATGGAGCCTTTTCCAAGCGTTCGATTGAAGCTCGCCGGTGGCAGGCCGGATGCCATCAAGGATTTAATTATCCGCGCGAGCCTCAATCAAAAGGATCGAAAGCGTGACCGGCGCAAGCTCAGCTCGGACTACGGCATGTCCGGCAGTATCGACAATTGGACCCAGCCCATGAGTGGCATGCAGGCATTTGATGCCGAGGGGGAGGTCACCCTACCCGTCCCTGGAGATGGGACGTATTCGATCAATCTGTACCTTCAGGGTGGGGCAAACAGATCGGGCGCCGGAGTTGGAGTGCAACCCGCGGAGATCGAGGTGCGTAGCTCGAGTGGGCGAGAGCTCGTGTACGAGATCGCGATCGAGGCAGAGGATCTGCAGAAGGCGATCGATGCGGTGAAGGAGCAATCGAAGTAGGGCGGAGGTCATGCGCAGACTCGCAGCCTTGATCGTCGTTGCAGCTTTGCTTGCAGCTTCCTGGTTTGTGTTTGGGGCAGGGGAAGACAAGTCGGCGCCCCTGCTTTTGGATCCCGATCGCAAGCAACAAGAGTCTGGGGCCTCGGTCGATAGCGCAGCGGACTCCCCATCCACCGCAGAGTCTCAACAAGAAGATCCTGTGGCAAGCACTCGTCTCGAACTCGAGAGAGATGCAGAAGACCTGGACCAATCTCGAGGAGTCCTGCGTGTTCGAGTTATCCATCGGGATACCAAGGCAGCGATCGGAAACGCGAAGGTCGGCTACTTCGATGGGCAGGCGATCCGCTACGAGGAGATGAGTCCGGAGGAGAGGGAGGAGTACGAGAGCCTGGCTCTCGACCGGGAGATGCTGATCCATCGCTTTGGCAATATGGTCAAAGCCGATCCCGATGGCGAAGCTCGCATTCAGATCGAGCTGAGTGATCGTTATCTCCTGTTTGTAGCCAGGTACGATGGGCTCTACGGCGAGTCCTACTTCACGCCCGAGTTCACAGAAGACGGGGAAGCGATGGAGCTCGTAATCGAGATCGAAGAGGATCGAGAACTCGAACTGCAGGTCTTGGATTCTCTTGGCAAGCCTGCCATCGATGTGCCCCTGTCGATCCGGCCGACCGACTCCGAGGGCCTCCCGTTTCTTCCCGGTGAAGTCGCTCGTAGCGAAGCACCGGATGGCAGAGTCCGGATCAAGCATCTGCAGAATCACCTGCGCAACTGGCAATTGATGGGTGAGGAATCGACGAGCTTCTTGCTCCGGCCCTTGATCCCCGGCTTTGTGGAGGATGGTGTGGCTTTCGATTGTCTCGAGCCGCCCGCGGATCCGCTGATCCTGCGCCTACCTCCCACTGGGCGTGCTCTGATCAGAACCCTGGACATGGATGGACAGCCCATGCCCATGACCCGCGGCCAGGTCAGCCTCACCCTTCTTCCGGAGGATCCACCAGAAGACCTGGCACTTCTGCGGCCGCAACAAGGCGAAAGCTGGACGCCCACAAGTACAAGCGGCGGTGAGAATCGCTTCGATTGGGTGATCGCCGGAAGGCCGTACGTGGCCCTGGTGTACATGCCGGGGGAGTGGGTGCGGGAGATCATGCCCGGGCCTGCACGAGAAGGCGATGTGGTCAACCTGACCTTGCAGCCAACTCGACGGCAGTACAGCCTGGTTGGAAGGATCTTGGATCTCGAGGGGGAGCCCCTCGCCAACAAGCAGTTTCACGGATCCCACCAGATCTTCGGTGCCAGCAAGAATGGCTTGTACTTCAGGACTGACAGTGAAGGGCGCTTCCGCATGATCGTGGGGCGTGCGGAACAGGAAGTCAGCCTCGAGAAGCTCACCATCATCCCGAACAACCCCGACAAGGGGGCTGATGAAGCCTTCGCCATGTTTCATCTGGAGCGCAGTATCCCCTTGGTCCGCGGAGAGAATGACCTTGGTGACCTGTCCCTGGTTGCTAGCCCTCTTCTGGCAGCCGGTCGAATCCTCGTGAACGGCGATGCTCCAGGTCACGACAAGTTTGCCATCATCGTGGAGCGCCTGCTGGACTCCGAGAATAGCCGGTCAAGTTCCGAGGGATGGCAGCATGATCGAGACTTGATTATCGAGATCACGGCTCAGGGCGTGTTCGAGATCAGAGGGAGATCCCAGCCCACTCGCCACCGAATCAAGCTCAGGCCAGATTCCAGATCAGGTGAAGGCGGTGATTTGGACTACCTGCCCGCCAAGGCAATCGAGTTCCTGCCGGGTGCGAGTGATCTCCGCCTCGACTTGCAGACCGGCGGCACTCTACGAGCAGAGGTCTTGGTAGATGACATCCAGCTGATGCAGAGTCTCCTCCTAGAGCTGTCTCCCAGCGATGGCCAGTTTCACCAGGAGCGGGAGGAAGAAGAGTCTCGCAGGCGCCCTCCGCCCTACGGCTATCGCTTGTATGGACAGTATGCGGGGGCAAAGGCAGACAACAACGTGCTGATTTTCAAGTGGGGGACCATCTGGCCCGGAGAGTACAAACTCGATATCTATCCTCGCGGAGCCCGCGAGCCCATGATGACCATTCCGAACCTGGTCATCACCGCCGGGGAGCAGACAGATGATCCGCGCCTGGATTCCATCGACCTGCGTGGCAAGTTGCACAGGATCAAGATCTCGATCAACGAAGCGAATGGGAAGCCACTCTCTCCGGGAAACTACGCTTCAGCGTGCGTGTTCGTGGACGATCCCTCACCCGATGCGGAGCTGCATGGGACAACGGTGAGAAACTCGGCGGCGGTGATCTACACCAGCGAAGCCTTCGTGAATCTTCTGGTTGCTGCCCGCGGATATCAGCCCAAGAAACTGCGCGCTGTGAGTGAAGATCAGACCGTCGTCTTGGAGCCATTCCCGGAGGTGCTACTTCGTCTCGCCGATGGTCTCCCGGAGCTTCCGGACGCCGTTGTAATGCGTGCACACATCCGTAGAGAGAGCACTCAAGCTGACAGGCGCCGGGTCATGTCGGACTATGTGCTGGGCGGGAGCCTTGAAAGCTTCCTGCAACCGCCGAACTCATTGAGTACCTTCGACTCCAAGGGTGAACTCAAGGTCCCTGTGGCAGGTGATGGCAAGCTCTCCGTCACGCTGATTCTGGATAGCGATCGGCGCGGTGGCATCTCGATCTCTGGAATTCAACCGGCCCAAATCGAAGTCGACATGGCCAGCGGCCGCGAGCAGGTCTTCGAGATTCAGATCCCCAAAGAGTCACTGGAGAAGGCCCTTGCGAGGATGCAAAGGTAGGTCGCTGAGGGGCTAGGGGCAATCCCATAGGCAGCCACGAATCCCGGTTTCCCCGCGTGGGGTAAGCTGCTAGTAGAGACGTGGCACTGGTACCATCAGACTATTCGCGGGGAGAAGAAGCAGCCAACGTTGCCTGCCATGGCATCGCAGCTTTGGGCAGCGTGGTCGGCTTGATCACCCTTCTGCAGATGGCTGTGAGTCAGGGCTCTGCCCTGCACGTAGTGACCTGCGCGATTTTTGGCAGTGCCCTGATCTTGGTCTACAGCGCATCCACTCTGTACCACACCTCGAGCGACGCGACCCGACGTCAGTTCTGGCAGTACGTGGATCACTGCGCCATCTACATCCTGATCGCGGGGACCTACACACCCTTCTGCCTGGTCCTCCTGCAGGGTGCCTGGGGTTGGACTCTATTTGGCCTGGCCTGGGCCTCGGCGCTGCTCGGGATCGGAATCAAGTCATCGCCCCGTTGGCGCGAGTGCCAAAAGCTGTCCCTGGCGAGTTATCTCGGCGCTGGTTGGATGCTGGTGATCGCGATCAATCCGATGTGGGAAACCCTCGAGCCTGGAGCCTTCAAGCTGATCGTTGCCGGTGGCCTGGCTTACACCTTTGGCGTCATCTTCTTCGTTTGGGAGACGCTGATGTACAGCCACGCGATATGGCATCTGATGGTGATGCTGGGGAGTGGGTTGCATTTTGTTGGCGTGCTTTGGTACGTGATCCCCACGGCCATGCCCGCCTGACTAGCGAGTCTTCTGGTTGGCCGCAGGTTCGTAGCGGGTCTGCCACATGCCCTGCTGAGGAATGTGAAAGTGGCCGACTCGGCGCGTCTTGCGGGCCACCAACCAGATCAGTACGTCGCCCGACTTCTTGGGCTCTGTCACGGGCCCCCCTGACCGGGTGCTGTACCTTTCCAGGACCACTTCGAAGCCGTTGAGCTCGAGCGCAGCCAGCAAGGCCTCTGGATTAAAGACGTGCAGGCCATGGGCGTAGTAGCCATTGACGCAGGTGTGTAGAAAGTAGTGCCCGCCCGTTGCCAGCATTCGCATGCAGTTCTCGATGCACTGCTTCGTGTCAAAGACGTGCTCGATGCAGCCGATGTCGATGAGCGTCTTGAAGCGATCATGGAGTTGCTCGGATACTTGACTGTTCAGGTCAAACTTGAGCGTTGCGCGGCGGTCGAAGAGATCAAGAGTTTCGAGGTCTCTGATTCCACGATTGCGGAGAAGAGTTTCGAGATCAGGCACTTCGTACTCGGCAGGGATGACCAAGTCTGGATGGGCAGCACCTCTGACCGCATCGACTCTGTGGCAAAGGTTCTTCCACAACGGACGGGCATGCCTCAGAGGACCATAGGCTGACTTCCCCAGTCGCGGACTGGTCGAGATCTTGTGAACCCCGAGGACTAGAACCGGGTCTCGCAAGAAGCCCGGCAGAGAGAGGACTTCTTTGTAGTAGGGAATGTGTCGTCGAGAAATCGCCATGCTCACCGAGGATGCTCGTGGGCTCTTCCTGCCAAGAGTTCCTGGTAGTAGCTGAGGGTGCCATCAACCATGCGCTCGGCGTCAAACTGGCTCGCTCGTTCTCGCGCCGCATCGCTGCGAGCGGTCAGTTCGTTTGCGTTTCTGCTCAGTCGCTCGAGTGCCGCGCTTATCCCCTTGACCTGATCCTCGGAGTCATAGAGAACTCCGCCCTGACTCCCGTCAAGCATCCTGGGGAAGGAGCCCGATCGCGGCAGGATTGGAACCGTTCCACAAGCCATGGCCTCGATAGCGGCCAGGCCAAAGGCCTCGTTGAGTGAAGGCAGTAGAAAAACATCTGCGCCGGCAAGGATGCGCGGTGCATCGTTTTGAAAGCCCAGGAAGGAGATGTGAGGATGATCGGCTGCCAATTGAATGCAGCGTCTCGCCGTGGGGCCGTCCAGATTTCCAGCGAGGGCGAGGACAATGGGGCGGCCGGTGCCTTGCGCAGCGATCTCTAGGATCGCTTCGACCGCCCGCTCCGGCTGCTTACGGGAGGAGAGGCGAGAGAAGTAGACGGCGATGAGGGGGTCTATAGCCGAGGGGAATTCTCGCAACAGCTCTTGCCTCGCCTGGCTGCGGGCACTTGCTGAGTCCTTGAAGCGCTCGAGATTGATTCCATAGTGAACCAGCTTCTTGGGTACCGATCTGGTGACCGGTGAATCGCAGAGATGATCGAGGACCATGGGGGATGGGGCGATGATCGCATGGAGCGCATGTTGATACAGAAAGCGGTTGAGCCGACCGCTGCGGATGCGCTTGAGATTGTGCTTCGTGCGCACGCGCAGGGCACGTTGGGTCGAGAGACGGGCATTAGCGGCGCAGACCCAACTATCCCGCGAAGAATGACAATGCACGATGTCCGGATCGATGCGCTTGATCAGACCGCGCATCTTGTGCAGGTCCGAACAGAACTTCAGGGGATGTCGACTGAGCTCCAGTTCAACGATTTGCACCCGCGATCCCTCGAGTCGCTTGTTGAGTTCGCTGCTGCGTTTCGAAGCCAGATGAACACTGCAGCCTCGAGCCTCCAGGCCCCGGGCGATTAGCTCGATGCTGGCGGTCTCACCGTTCCATGATCGATGTGTGTTGGTGAGGAGAATGCGCAAGGTCACTGCTGGTTCTGGTCCTGACGATCCCGAGACTAGATCGCCATGCTTAGGGTCGGCTTAGGATCGGCTGATGGCGCGCAACCATTCCATTCCTGGAGGTCGCCGTTCATTGATCGCCAGTGCTCTGAGCTCAGGTGGAAGATGCGACAGGCTCGGAAAATCTCCCTGCTGTCTCGCCTCGTCTTTGATGAGTTCCAGGTTGTGAGTGCCAGAGAGTCTGTCGAGCAGGCGTTCGCGCGTCTTTGCGAACTTGAAGTCATGCAGCTCGACGATTAGATCTGAGTCACGCAGCGCGGGGGCTCTCTCTGGATCTACGAGCTCATTCTCCGCCCCCTCCACGTCCATCAGGACCAGGCAGCCTGCGCCAGCGCTGTTCTCGAAGGTCTCATGCGAGCAGAGGCCATGTATCTGCAGGTTGTCGATGCGGTTATAGCCCCCGAGCTTGCGGCATAGCCCTCGTGCCTGACGCTCGATATCGAAGGCCAAGACCTCCGTGTCCGGGCAAGCCCGTGCCAAGCCCACTGCGTAGTAACCTTCTGCGCAGCCGACGTTGAGGATCCGTCGGTAGCGACGCTTGACTATGTCCTGCATCCAGGCTTGCAGGGGCGCCTCGTAGCTACCGACGAGCTTGGGGAGGATCTGGCCACAGTGACTGCTCTGAACATAGGCCATGCCAGC
>JAJFFD010000115.1 GCA_021776805.1 Planctomycetota bacterium | reverse complement strand
ATCGACGATGGTGTGGTTAGGCTGGTCGTAGGCGGCGATGTAGGTGCCATCCGTATCCAGCTCGAACATCTTGTGTGGACTGCCGGTGTTGATGGCAGCTTCGCTGGTGACAATGTAGTGGCCGTTGGGCAGGCGCACCGCACCACTCTGACGCACATACTCGAAGCCCGGAAGCTGCATAGTGCCTTCGTTGATGGTGTTGCCGATGTTGGTCGAACCCGCAGGGTTGACAGCATCGCCGGGCAGGTTCGCCGTGTAGAGCGCGCCGAGGGCTCTGGCCTGGGCATTAGCTTCTGGTAGGAGCACAAGACAGGCTCCGATCAACAGGGGAAGTTGACGCATCGAAAGAGACTCCAAGGTTGAGGAACGGTTGGGGGGAGGGCACGGCTGGCCCGACACCGATAGTTCGGGGGCCCGATGGGATGGGGAATTGTAACGCCTAGGTACGCCGCCGTCAGGGACAAGCCGCGTCTTCTCGAGAAGCCTGCACAGGCAAAGGCCCTCGATGTCGCTAGCAGGACCCTTCCCAAGGGGTAACTGATCACGGCGGAGAGAAAATCCCGAGCTGCATGATTTCCACAGTGCCTCCGGCTGAACGTAACCAGATCCAGAACTTACTGCCGATTCGAAGGGGCCCCGCATCGAACAGATGCGACGGCGAATCGTCCGCTACCCTTGGCGGGCGCCACTGAGTGGCGATTTCCTGGTCGAGCAATCTCGGCGAGTCCAGTATGCGCTCGATGTAGGTCGTCGCTATAGAGCTGGAACGAGGCTTGCCACAGCCCGAAAACCGCCGGGGTCGATGCGTAGCGGAGCGTGGGCGATTTAGGGGATAATAACCCCGGGAACTTCGACCGGCGACGAACGGAAAATCTGCGCGGCATCGAGAAAGTTCGCCCTCGGATCGCCCAGGGAGATCCACGGCTCCCGGCTGCCCAGGCATTGCTCACCAATGAGGGGCGATCTTCTCGAACCGTCCACGCTCAGGTGATGGACGATGTAGATCATTGGGCAGGCGACCACAGGGATCACGTGGCGGCTGAAAAACAACGCCAACCAGGAGGCCGGTGAGAATGTCAGATTCTAGCCGCTGCTTCCCACGCCCCGGCAGCATCGACAGACTCACGAACCCCGGATGCAGTGGGCAGGCCCCCTTGCTCCGACCACATCTAGACAGAAACGCCCTAGCGGAAGAGCCTGTGGACAAAAGCCTGCTGGAAAATCCAGAGCCACACCAACAGGCTGTCACGGTCGCCAGTATTCTCAACCAACCATGCGCGCATTCAGCATCCTAGCTCCCCTTCTCACCATTACCGTGCTCGCCGCCCAACGGCCGCCGGACAATGGTCCTCGTCAAATCGATCCCGGCTGGCATGCCCTCGTCGGAGCCACCGTGATCCCAGAGGCTGGTCGCCGCATCACCGACGCAACGGTCGTGATCAAGGACGGCCAAATCGTCTCGCTGGTCCCTGGCGGCTCTGCTCCGGCAGGTGCCCGCATCTGGGACTGCAGTGGCCTGAGCATCTACCCAGGACTCATCGACGCCCACGTCCCTGTCGAGGCACCGGCGCCGGAAGCCAACATCAATGGTAATCACTGGAATGCCAAGGTGATGCCGCAGCGCTCGGCCCTCGATGGCGCCGGCATCCCTGCTGCAGATGCCAAGAAGCTTCGCGAGCTCGGGTTCACTTCCGCAGTTCTTGTCCCGAGGGGTGGCATCTTTAGCGGCAAGGGAGCGGTGGTCCTTCTGGACGAACCACGAACCGGCGAACAGCGAAGGGTTCTTGCCAAGGACGTCTTCCAGGAAATCAACTTCAATGGCGGCCGAGGCTTCGGTGGCGGCTACCCGAGTTCGCAGATGGGCGTCATCGCTCTCATCAGGCAAACTTTCTCCGATGCCAACTGGCGAGCAGCCAGAAAGGCGCAGCTGATGAACAGTTCTGGCATGGAAATGCCCATGCCTGCGCAGGACTCTCTGGACAGCCTGCTCCTGCCGACACCGCTGCTGTTCAACACCAGCGATGAATTGGAGATCTTGCGAGCCGCGAAGATCGCGAAGGAGTTCTCACGCTCTGCGATGCTCGTCGGCAACGGCTTCGAATTCCGCCGAATCCAACCAATCGCCGCCCTCGGCATGCCGATCATCTTGCCAGTGAGCTTTCCTAGCCCACCTGCCGTAGACACCATTCTCCAGCGTGAAGCCGTCAGCTTGAGCTCTTTGATGGCATGGGAACAGTCTCCTAGCAATCCACAGCGTCTTATCGATAGCGGCGTCGCTATCGCCCTGACAACGGACAAGCTGAGTGACCGTGGGAAGTTCTTCGCGAATGTGCGCAAGGCGATTGAACATGGACTTTCTGAGGACGAAGCCCTCAAGGCTCTGACCGAGACTCCCGCCTCCTTGGTCAATCTTTCCGGCTTGGTAGGAAAGATCGCCCCTGGCTACATGGCGAATCTGATCCTCGTGGAGGGCAATCTCTTCGATAAGAGCGCCACGATCCGAGAATCTTGGATTCAGGGACGCCGTCATGTGATCAACGCCGCCGACCATCTCGATCTGATTGGCAGCTGGGAGACAGAAATGGATCTCGCCGGCATCAGCATCGACAACCTCGAGTTCAGCTCGAACAAGAGTCTCAAGGTTCACAGCGGCGAAAAGAACGTCGCAGCCAAGAAGCTGAAGCTCGGCCGCAATCGTCTCGACTTCTTGATCGATGCCGAAAAGCTTGGCGGGAAGGGCGTGGTTACGGTCAACGCGGTGGTCGAAGGCAAACGCATGTTTGGCACCGGCATCGCCCCGGACGGCTCCCTCGTGAACTGGCAGGGAATGCACAGCGCAAACGCCAGCGAAGCATCAGCAACAAGTAGTTCTCCGAAGCCGGAGATAAGAACGCTCGGCAAGGAGCTAGCGCTCCCCTTCGGCGCCTATGGTCGGATGGCCCTGCCAGCGCAGGAGACCCTGGTCATCCGCGGCGCAACCATTTGGACCTCGGGCCCGGATGGGAAAATCGAAGATGGCACCCTCATCATCCAAGACGGCAAGGTCAGCTATGTTGGCAACGCGCAGGGCGCACCGGTCCCAATCGGTGCACGCAGCATCGACGCCAGCGGCAAGCACATTAGCCCCGGCTTGATCGACGCACATAGCCATACCGGGATCAGCAAGGGCATCAACGAGGGATCTCAGGCGGTAACCAGCGAGGTCCGCATCGCCGACGTAATCAATCCTGACGACATCGGATGGTATCGACAGCTGGCAGGCGGACTCACCGCAGCGAACCAGCTACACGGATCCGCAAATCCGATCGGTGGACAAAACTCCGTCGTCAAGCTTCGTTGGGGTGTCAGCAATCCGGATGACATGCGGATCGCAGGAGCACCCGAAGGGATCAAGTTCGCCCTTGGCGAGAATGTGAAACGCTCCCGGAGCCCGACCTCGACCCGCTATCCCAAGAGTCGCATGGGTGTAGAAGCGCTCATCCGCGATCGCTTCCAGGCTGCTAAGGACTACCAAAGGGCCTGGGAGAAGTACGACCGACTCTCAGCCGGTGACCAGCGGGCAGCTCTGCCTCCGCAACGCGACCTGGAGCTCGATGCACTTGTGGAGATCCTTGAAGGCGAGAGACTTGTTCACTCCCACAGTTACCGGCAGGACGAGATCCTGATGCTCTGCCGCGTGGCCGAAGAGTTCGGGTTCAAGATCGGCACCTTCCAGCACGTGCTCGAAGGCTTCAAAGTAGCCGAATCGATCAAGACAGCTGCGATTGGCGCATCCACGTTCAGTGACTGGTGGGCCTACAAGATGGAGGCCAACGACGCCATCCCAGAAAACGGTGCGATCATGTTCGAGGTCGGCATCCCAGTGACCTTCAATAGCGACTCGGCCGAGCTTGCCCGGCGCATGAACACGGAAGCCGCCAAGGCAGTGAAGTACGGTGGCGTGCCCGAGACCGAAGCCCTCAAGTTCGTCACCCTGAACGCGGCAATTCAGCTCGGCGTTGCGGATCGCATCGGCTCTCTCGAGCCGGGTAAGGACGCGGACTTCGCTATTTGGAACGGCAGCCCGCTCAGCACATTCAGCCGTTGCCTCGAGACCTATGTCGACGGTAGACGATACTTCTCTTCAGAAGAAGATCAGGAGATGCGTCAGCTCGCCAAGCGTGAGCGCGAACGCCTTATCCAAACTGTTCTCGGTCTGGACTCAAAGGAACGCGGCGATGGCCGCGGCAACCGTGAAAGCACTGCAAATAACCGGCCCGGCGACTGTGGCTGCGAAACCGAATGGAGTATCCGATGAAAACGATTACCACAGTGATTTGCGGCCTCCTACTTGGACAGCTAGCTGCCCAAGATCTGACCCACAAGTCTGCCCCGCAGCGCAATCCGATCATCATCGAGAACGCGACTATTCATACCATCTCCGGAGATGTCATCGCCAAAGGCAGCATCTGGTTTGACCAAGGCAGGATAATCGGCATCAACTCGGGAGAATCGGTGGACCTACCGGAGAACACCGAGCGCTTTGATGCCAGCGGGCTGCACGTCTATCCGGGACTGATCGGTGCGAATACCACAATCGGACTCCAAGAGGTCGGGTCGGCACCCGGAACCATCGACGTCTCCGAGATTGGAGCTGTCACCCCAGAAGTCCGGGCAGCAGTTGCCGTGAACCCGGATGCAACCGCCATCCCAGTCACTCGATCCAACGGCATTCTCACCGTTGCTGTGCATCCATTCGGAGGCCGTGGCGGCGGCAATGTCCTGATTCCAGGGCGCATCTCTGCGATGCACATGGATGGATGGACCTGGGAAGAAATGACCCTCGAAGACGACATCGGCCTACTAGTCAACTGGCCTAGCATGAGTTCGGGCAACGGTCGACGTGGCGGGCGCGGGGGCCGTGGCGGCAATCGCGAAGAGGGGGATCCAAATGCGAGGACGACGCGTGCTCGAGAACAGATCAACCAGGCCTTCCTCGAATCGATCGCGTACCTCAAAGCGAGAAAAGCGGATCCCAGCATGGATGTAGATCTCCGCTACGAGGCAATGGCAGACACGATTTCGGGCAAGCGCTCGGTCTTCATCCGCGCCAACGACGCCGAGCAGATCCAATCATCAATCGCCTGGGCGGCGGAGCTTGACCTGAAGCCGGTCATCATCGGCGGCGCAGACTCGGCACTCTGCCTGGATATTCTCAAGCGGAATAATGTGCCTGTCATGGTTGGCGGAACTCACAACCTGCCGCGGCGTCGGGATGCTGCTTTCGACTCACCATTCACCCTACCCAAGGTTCTCGAAGAGGCTGGGGTTGCATGGTGCATGTCTACCCGAGGCGACTTCTCCAATGAGCGGAACCTTCCCTATCAGGCAGCAACTGCCGTTGCCTATGGACTTCCCGCCGACGCCGCCCTGCGTGCAGTGACACTCTCCGCTGCGGAAGTGCTCGGCATCTCCGACGCGGTGGGCTCACTCGAGAAAGGCAAGCTTGCAACCTTGATCATCACCGACGGAAACCCATTGGAGATGACGACCAAGATCACTCGCGCCTATGTCGCCGGCAAGCGATTGGACCTCAGTAACAAGCACACGGTTCTGGCCGAGAAGTACCGCGAAAAGTACCGCCAGATGGGGCTCCTTCCCAAGAAGTAGGCCTGTTAGCTGTTGGCCAGGGGCTTCACCTGGCCAACAGCCAAGCGCGCCTTGCCCTGATTGAATGGGCGCCTCAGGATGAGGTTCTGACCCTCTTCGCCAAGAACTTCTACGAGATCGCCAATCTCGAGCCCGTCGCCAGCGGTCTGAACTTGGACCCACCTGCCCGTCGTAGGCAGCGCCAGGTTCAGTTCCCATTGGTATTCTAGGAAGCCAAGCTCGGCCTTCGATACATCTACCCTGGTGAACTTCGAGATGTAATCACGGAGCTTGCTTTTTCCCCCGAAGTCATCTGCATACCACTCGAAGATCTTCGACAGCAATACACGATCAACCGCGAGCTTGTTGCGGAACGAGTCGTTGACGAAGCGACGCATGTTCTGTTCCAGGAGTGAGTCAAGGTTGTCTTCGGTGTAAGCAACCTTGATCAGAGGAGGGCAGGATCTCGCCCCACATACCAATGCCACGTGGATTCGAGGCTCATCGAAGCGCTTCCTGATGACTTCGTTCTCCAAGTCGTTCAGAGAAAACAGCTTCTTGCCGTGGCGGACAAACGGTTCCTTGAACAATGCGAAGTCGTTGTCCGATCCGCCAAAGCCGGCACGGATCCGTAGCCCGACTTGGTAGATCATGGTGGCGTTGTACAGGTTGATATAGAACGCCAACCTTGCCCGCTCGGATAGCTCGGCCAGATCGAAAGCCGCCATCCTGTCCAGATAGGACTCGAGATCCTCCCAATCCTCATCGCGGAGCCGCAGGTAGTCGACGCGCTCATCTCGCACGTACTTCTTGAGCAGCTTGTCGAAACCAAGATGAATGGAGGCAGGGCTCTGTACCGTCTCCTCAATCCCGCCCCTCTCAACCGGTCGAGAGCCTGGGTCTGCACCATCCACAGCCGAGAGGCCGCTCTGACCCTCACATCCGAGAATCCCGAGACAGGCGAGGAATGCGGCTTTTTCGATCATGGATTTCAAAGCGAGGGGCAAGGGGTTGATGCTCCTACGGTGCCGCAGCAGCAAGGTTCGACTCCAGCACATATTCCTCAATCCGCCCATGTGTCCGAACCATCAGCGCTGAACACCTGTCCCCGTGAAGGGACAGTTGTCACTGCAGGGTCCACCCCCCCTGGACAGCGTCTTGGACATAAGGCCCACGTGGAGGCTGTTTTAAGGCAAGATAGGGGCTGGCACCTAGCTTGCAGTACAGTCTGTCTGAGGTGTTCCATGAACCGTATCCAAGTCCTCCTCCGAATCCCCATCCTCGCCATCGCCCTGGCGCCCATGCTCGAAGAACTGAGCGCTCAGTCGCGCAGTCGAACCGGCGGAACGAGCAGAGGCAGCGTTCAGCGATCCGCGCCGCGCTCAGCACCTCGGTCTGCTCCCCGGGCCGCACCCCGTGCCGCACCCAGGTCGACCCCGCGCGCAGCTCCTAGATCGGCCCCCCGATCAGCTAGCCGGGCGGCGCCAAGATCAGTCTCACGTCCAGCCCAGCGATCTACCCCGCGTACCGTCCGAAACAACAGTTCGAACATCTCGAGGACAACGACGAGAAGCCAAGGCAGAGCCGTTCAGGTCCCGGGGAGAAGCTCGACTAGAACAACTCGGAGGTCCAACGTACCCAGCAGCCGCAGCAGCTCGAACAGTCGACGACCGAGTTCAGCTCGGACCAGCACTGGTGGGAACCAGAATTCGAGGACGCGGGCGGTTGGTCGCACTCGCAGCAGCAGCCGTAGCTCCAGCACTCCGAGCAACACGAACAGCGGCCAGATCCGAAGGTCCGCGCCCAGAGCTGTCGGTCGACCAGTGAACCGGACCAACAGCAGCCAGCCGCGCAACGGCCTGACCCGTCAGACGAACAGCCGCAACTACCGAGATCGAGTGCGCTCCCTGTACGACCGCCGGAAGACGACCGGCAACCAACGAAGCGGGACGAGAACGATCGACAGCGCCCAGCGACGTCGATCCGAAATCGTCAACCGTAACCTTGGCGATCGTTTTCAGTCACGACTCGACAACAATCTGCGCAATGGAAGCTCCACAACTCGCACCGGCGCACGCAGAACAACAGATTCGAGACATCGCTACCAGCTTGGTGGCGACCGAACACGAGCTGGCTCAACAAACAGAAGTGCACGCAACACGGGAAGTAACACGAGTCGGATTTCGACGAACCCTGCCAGCAGAGCCGGCAGGAGGATTGGAACCACAAACTCGCCGAGATTGACTTTGGCTAATCGACGGCCAACCAGGCAGGGCAGTAACCGCGGCATTGGCGACTACAATCGCACGACCCTATCTGGCGCCTCGCGCAGGTTTCAGGGTAGCCATCACTCAACCGCTCACTACTCAGGCATCTCCTACGGGCTTGGCTTCCGCGGTCGCTATGGCTCGTGGGGAGTCTACGGCTACCCATATGGTTACGGCCACTATCAGCCGTACGCATACTGCAACGGCTACAACACCTGGGGAGCCTATTGGGGATCGCGCTATCCCAACTACGGAAGCGTGTGGTGGTGGCCGAGCTATTGCTACTACCCCGGAAGATGGTCCGGCTATTACTACCCGTACTACTACGGCTACGTAGGTGGCTACTCTCCGGGCTACAGCAGCACAATTGTCTATGAGGTAGCAGCTGCCAGCGAACCCGTTGCTGAAGTCGAAGCTGTAGAGGAGACCGAAGAAGATCGCCTCGCTCGACTGACGCAAAGGCATTTGGAACTGGGAGACTTTTACTTCAAACAGGGCCGATTTGAAGAAGCCGCCGAGAGCTACATGAGAGCCTTGGCCTACTCCCCTGATGACGGTTCGATCCACTTTGTGATCGCCGACTCACTCTTTGCCCAGGGTGACTATCACTACGCAGCATTCATGATCAAGAAGGCACTGGATCTCGATCCTGAGCTGGCCAAAGCCGAAGTTGACAAGCGGAGCTTCTATGAGGATCCGACCCTCTTCGATCGACAGATGGAGACCCTGAGGAAGTACCTCGAAGAGAAGCCCTACGATGCGGCTGCTCATCTCGTGATGGGTTTCAACCTGAGATTCTCCGGAGACAGTTCCGCTGCCAAGCTCGCCCTGACGCGTGTCATAGAAATCGACCCAGGGTCCCGCGCCGCACAGGTTCTTCTAGACTCTCTCACCGGGGCCCGTGAATCGGCCTCGGCTACCCCTCCAGCCCCAGCGGAGCCCGAATCTCGACCCATCAAGAAATAGCTCCTGCTCCCGAGCCTGAGGATCGGTGTGGCATCCTGCCCCAGCTGGGTTAACAATCCTCTCCAATGGCTCGGAGACTAGATACCTACCTCAAGCAACTACTGGGTGACGACCAGTTCGATTTCTACAAAGTAGTCCGCGACTTCGCTGACGAAGAAATAGCCCCGCAAGTTCTTGCCTGGGAGCGAGAGCACCGGCTCATTCCTGACGAGTGCATCGCCAAGATGGGTGAGATGGGCCTGTTCGGCTTGCCAATCGCCGACGAGTACGGCGGGCAAGGTGGCAAGCACCTGGATCTGCTTCTCATGGGCCTAGCGATTAGCTACCACAGCCAATCAGCCGCAATCACTCCTGGCGCCGCTATCTCCCTCGGGGCAAAACCGCTGCAGCTCTTCGGAACTGAGGACCAGAAATCCGCCCATCTCCCAGATCTGGCCGCCGGAAAACGGATGTTTGTCTTCGGACTGACGGAACCGGGGCGAGGTTCAGATGCAGCCAATCCCGAAGTCACCGCCACAAGAGCTGGCGACTCGTGGATCATCAATGGCGAAAAGTGCTGGTCTACGAATGCGCGTTGGGCGAGCCACGTAATTGTGCATGCCCTGGCTCATCCTGACGCGCCTGCAGGACGCACCACTACCTGTTTCATTGTCCCAATGGATGCCGAAGGCGTTCACTACCAGGAGATGAGTGGCAAGAAGGTCTGGGAGCAATCCAGCACTGGATCCATCATCTTCGAGAACGTCAGCGTGCCTGGCAGCGCGATCCTCGGCACCGAAGGTGAGGGCTTCAAGGTAATGGTGAACACGCTCAACGGAGGGCGCCTGTTCATTGCGGCACTAGCCCTGGGCTCACTTGCCTTTGCCCTGGACAAATGCCGAATCTATGCAGAAGAGCGCATCCAATTCGGCAACCAACCGATCGGGCGCTTTCAGAGAGTGCAGGATGTGATCGTCGACATGGACATCGCCCTGGAGCGAAACCTGACATGGCTCATACACTGCTGTGACCTCTACGACAAGGGACACCTCAGCAGAGAACAAGCCGCGAAGGTCAAGGTCGATTCGAGCAGGTGTGCGAGCGACCTTCTGGTACTCGCTATGGAGGTTTGTGGAGGTGTTGCCTGCCTCGATGAATTCGGGCTGATCAGGCATCACAACGATCTGTTCGTAACCCGAGTAGGCGAGGGGAGCAACTTCACCCTCAAGGGGCTGATTGCCCGCCCGTTGAGAGAGGTATAGATGGGGATACCGAGGTTCCTGTTGGCATCTCTTTTTGTTCTGACGTCAGTCAGCTGCAGCACTCCTGATCGCGGACAGAACGGCAACGTCAGGATTGTCCGCGACAACTACGGCGTGCCACACATCTACTCCGACACAGAGAGTGGGCTGTTTTTCGGCGCAGGCTACGCCCAGGCAGAAGATCAACTGGAGAACCTGGCCAAGAATTACCTTCGTGCCGCTGGGCGACTTGCCGAGATCGAAGGCGAGCTGTCACTTCCGCAGGACATCTTGGTGCGAGCCTTCGGCATTCCCGAACAGGCAAGGGCAGGGTTCGCTGAGCTCGACCCTGATGTGCGCATACACTTCGAGTCGTTCGCGGCTGGCATCAACGCGTTCATCAATGAGCATCGCGCCGACATTCCTGTGTGGGTCAAGGAGGTTTCACCTGAGGACGGGGTTGCCCTGGCGCTCTACTCCAACCTGATGTTCACCCTTCCGCATTGCGAAAGGGACCTGCGCACGGCGGGCATCGAGTACATCCGCCTTGCAGGCATGGAAGCCGGCGCACGAGCGCCAATGGCATCCAATCAATTCGCCGTTGGACCCAATCGATCAGAGACCGGCGCCGCCATGCTGTCCATGGATCCTCATCTCGCTCTGCATGGCTGGACGCGATTCTACGAAGTTCATCTGAGTGGTCCGGATCTCAATGTAATGGGCGCTACCTTCCTGGGGCTCCCGTACGTTGGCATGGGACACAACGGCAGAGTCGCCTGGAGCATGACAGTGAACAGTCCCGACCTGGGAGACGTGTTTGCACTCGAATTGAATCCAGGCAATCCACTTCAGTATCGTGGCCCCGAAGGCTGGGAAGACATTTCGTCCACCATCGAATCTCTCGGAGTCGCAACACCAGGCGGAATCGTCAATCGCAAGAACCAGTTTCTCAAGACCCGCTTCGGACCGGTCGTTGCTCAGGGAGAGGGCGTCGCCTACGCATTTTCTATCCCCAGAATCGAATCATCCCGCGACCTACGCCAGCTCTACGACATGGCAAAGGCAAGAAACGTGGACTCTCTGCGTGCCCCAATCGCTGAGCAAGGCCTCCCGCTCTTCAACATCCTGAGTATCGACACAGCAGGCGACAGCTACTTCATCAGCAGTGGTCGTGTTCCAGTTAGAGATACGCGCATCTCGTCAAAGACTATCCGCCCTGCCAGCGAGCAGTGGGCAGAGTGGATGGGGTACCACGCATCCAGTGAATTGCCTCAAAGCAGCGGGGATCAATCAGGAATCATGCTGAATACGAATAGTGGGCCTGCAAGTGTTTGTGCTGACCCGCAATTGAGTTCGGACAATTTCCCTCCCTACATGATTGGGGATGCTCCGAACAGCCGCTCACGGCGGCTTCGAGAGCTACTCGAAGCCAATTCGAGTATCAGCTGGGAAGAGATGCGTCAGTACGCAGCAGACACACGAGTCGAATTGGCCGACAGGGTCATTCCGCCACTTCTCGAAGCGATCGGGTTGCTTGGGGACAACTTCGCCGGCGACCAGAACCTGCTTTCACAGTGCTCGCAGACTCTCAGAGACTGGGATCGCCACACAGACATCGACTCCCGTGGAGCCATCTACTTCGTGCAGATTGGTCAACATCCAAGAATCCAAGTCCTTCTCAGCGAGGGAATCTCGGACCCGAATGACGTCTTCCAGATCATGGTGGAAGCAGCCAAGGAGACGATTGATGAATTCGGCAGCCTGGATGCTCCCTGGGGTGACTACAGCAGACTTCAAATCGGAGAACTCGACCTGCCCTGCGCAGGGTATGGCGGCAACCTGTCTCCGGCACTCCGACCTACCCGAGGCACTCTCCGCGGGGGTCGGAGAATCGCCGAGTATGGAACCTCCTACGCCATGCTCGTTGACTTCTCAGGCCGCGCCAGGGCAATGAGCATTCTGCCCTTCGGGCAATCTGCGAACCAGGACTCCCCGCACTTCGCAGACCAAGCGCCCCTCTACAGTCAGGGCCAGTACAAGCCAGCCTGGTTCCACAGGGATGAAGTCGAAGCCAACAAGAGTCGCGAGTATTCCCTGTCCTTTTGAAGGTCGTGATAACCTAGGAAATGCGCCTCATCCCCAGGCCAGACCTCAGCACATAGAACGCTGGTTCCACCCCAAACCTGCAGCGGAAGCTCTCGGCCACAACCTCACTCACTTCAGAACTGCACCCTGGCTTCACAAGAGCAATCGCACAGCCACCGAAACCTGCGCCCGTGAGCCGCGAACCAAATACAGTTGGTAGGCTAGACGCACTTTCAGTCAGCACATCGAGCTCCGGACAGGAAACTTCATAGTCGACCGCGGTTGATCGATGACTGGCGTTGACTGCCTCACCGAATCTCGACAGGTCTCCAGATCGCAGACTTTGCACGCCCTTCTGCACTCTCTGCATCTCGAGGATAACGTGCCTAGCACGCTTGTGCGCGACTGGGTCGAGCTTGCCGGCCACAGACTCCAAGTCTTGCTGCTGATAGTCACACAGGAACGCACGATGGCCACATTCTTCCTGGAGCACGCGTAGAGCACCCGCACACTCCCGGACTCGATCGTTGAACCCAGTCTCACCAAGACTGCGCTGCTTCAACGAGTTCATGACCAGAATCTCAACTTGATCCGCAGCGATCGGCACCTGCTCAAAGCTGCCATCCCGGCAGTGCAGGAGGAGAGCGCCACCGCTTGCAGCGAGCGCCGACGCGAACTGATCCATGATGCCGCAGTCGAGGCCGACATACTCGTTCTCAGCTTGGTGTGCGATTCTGGCCAACTCCACTCTGTCGAATCCGATTTGATAAAGCTCGTTCAAGGCAAAGGCCGTAGCTAGCTCGAGAGCCGCGGACGAGGAAAGCCCCGCGCCTATCGGCACGTCTCCTGCAAACCACAGATCGACTCCCTGGTGCATCTCGACCTTCTTGGACATGACCAAGAACACTCCTATCGGATATGCGGCCCAACCCAGCCTATTTGCTGCAAGTGAAGCTAGCTCATCGATGTCGCAGTCGAATCTGGCCTGCTCATTCAGACTGCATACAGAGACCCTGGCATCTGAGCGCATGGCCGCTGCTACGTAGACTCCCTGGTCTACGGCGACTGGCAACACATCTCCACCGTTGTAATCCAAGTGGGCACCGAGGAGATTCACTCTCCCGGGCGCAAAGCAGAGCAGGGGCTTTACCCGCGGGACCGCTTTCTGGAAAGCTGCAAGGACCTGTTCTGCGGCCTTGGATAATTGCTGTGATTCAGGCATCGGTGACTGATCGGCCATTCGATGCTATACATTCTCCAGGGGTTCAACTCGACAATGTCTTGGCCAGTCATCACGATCATCTCTCTCTTCTCGTGCCATCTCTTGCCGGCGCAAGATCCTCAGCCACCGGCCCAGGAGCCAACAGCCGCTGCCATCGGAGATTGGCCACAGAAGCTCGAATGGCCGCGAGACAAGGATCGTGTGATCTGCATCGTCGCAGGCGAGCCCTACACCCTGACTCAGATGCTGACTCACATCCAAACCAGACATCGGCCAGGGCTTATCAGTTTTCTGGCAACTCCCGCAGGCAAGCCTACCTTCACCCACCCAAGCATGTCAGTGTGGGTGAGGCAATACGCTGACATCCTCTGCCTCGAAAAGGAGGCTGACCGAAGGGGTTCGAGCATGGCTGATGCCCGGGAGTTTCTCGCCGCCGAGCTCAAGCATGGCTTCGAGGATTGGCTAGCCGGTTATGCTGCGGAACGCGAACGCAGCGGCCACCCTCTCGAGCTCACACAAGCCCGCGTCAACAAGCTCCTGACAGATTTTCAGAGCAGGTCCGGACTCCGAACAGAACTGGATGGCTGGCTCAATTTCCTTGTTGAGGGCACCGATCTGAGCGAGCGTGAGGAGCTCTTGGACTTCTACGCTTCCTACGCAAACATCTTTGGGGGCGCAGTCACCATCTCACACATTCTCATCCAGCACCGCGATCCAAGGACTCTCGAATTACTCACTGGGGAAGCCCGGCAGAAAGCCATGGAGCGGCTTGCGAGTGTTCGGGCCCGGCTCGAGGAGGATGGTTCGAATTTCGAAGAGGTAGCGATACTCATGTCCGAAGACCGCCGAACCTCGAGGAACGGTGGCCTTCTAGAAGGCATCAAGAGATTCGACCCTCGCCTTCCGGCCGCGATCTGTCGCTCTGCCTGGACGATTCCTGATAACAGCTTCGTAGGTCCTGTCGAAACCCCATACGGATTGGAATTCATCAAACGCAAGTTCTTCAAGAACGAGTTCTACGTGATGAATCCAAACGACGAATTCCTCGCCACTATCGCGGCAACCAAACGGAGACTAGGTCAGGAAAGCCTCGTCTTCGACCTGAGAGAGAAGTACAGCCGTCGACTTCTGTACTAGGGATAACTGCCTCAGAGCCAGGACTCACGCAGGCCCCGCATATCCTCACGGACAGACGCGGGTGTCGCCGGAGCTTCGATGACACGATCGAGCTCCTCGAGCGCAGCCTGCCGCTTGCCATTGGCGTGCAGGCATCGTGCGAAGCTGATCCGCGTTTCCCAGTCGGCTGGATCAACCTCTAGAGTCACCGCAAAATGCCGCTCCGCGATATCTAGCTGCCCTGCTTCGACAGCCATGATGGCCTTGGGACGGGACCAGGCGGGGTCTTCTGGATAGTACAGCTCAGCCTGTTGCAGATACTTGTTCAAGACGCCATTCGGCCAAGGCGACAGGTTCAGATTGAAGAGGGCTTGGAGGCGCGCCTTGTTGCCAGGCCGAGCGTCCAATGACTTACTCAATTGCTCCAAGGCCGCAAGGTCCTGCCCCAAGCCACTCAAGGCCTGCGCCAGATCCGCTTGCAAATCTGGCCCCTGGGTCTCCTTGTCGAAGTACGGTGAACGGAAGCCCTGCATGAAATAGTCCTCAGCTTCCTTGAAGTGCCGATGGCGAAGCTGCGGGTTTCGAGCTTGCTGCCCCCTACGAAGGGCGATCGCACCAAGTGCCTGCGAGACTCGAGGGATCTGTGACTGAACCGCATAGACCGTAGCCAACTTCAATCGGGCTTCCTCAAGCTTAGCTGGGTCCTGTGCTCCTTCGCTTCCAAGCCGCTGAGCGGCAATCATCGCAAGACGAACCGAGAGCGGTTCCTTTTCACTATCACGTAGAGCAAGGGTGACCGTGTCGTGCCAATCCGCATTGCGCTCCCATATTCGCACGGCGCCAAGGATGGTCCAAAGAACGGCTCCCCATAAGAGCACCTTCCTCCACTTTCCATCGAGCATCTCCCATGCCCACGCATACGCAATACACAGAGCAAGGCTCGGCGTATAAAAGAGCCGTTCAGCAAAGCTCACGCCGGTAGCGAAGGCTACGTTCGAAGTAATGAAGCTGAAGCCGAAGAAGCAGGCGATCGCTGCGAAGAGCAAGGGCTGCCGACGCGGTTGTCGAAGACCGATAATCAGCAGAGAACCAAGTGCCAGACTGGCCAGCATGAAAGCACCATTGGTGGGCGAGGTCACTAGCGGGAAGACCTCAGCCCCATAGTCACTCGACAAGTGCAGAGGCAGAATGACCTTCCATAGTCCGTAGCCCCAAAGCATGACCGCCGTCATGATCCGACGATCCCAACTAGTATGGAATAGCGGGTTGGCCACATAGTCCACGTTGTAGCCGACACCCACCTCTGTCAGGGCAATACCCCGCAACCAAAAGAAGGCCACCAGTGGGAGAACCAGGACTGGCAGAATCATGGGCAGCCAGCTCTTGGCAATCGAGCGAAGCTCAGCACCAGGATCCTCTCGCCAGGTTTGAACGAGAACTAGAACCGGCAAGAAGCCAACCCATGCCAAGGCACTCTCCTTGGAACAGAAGGCAAGGAACAAGAGGAAGGCTGAAAGGACAAGGAAGCCGATTCTACTGATCAGGTCCCCCTCCCTGGATCGCAGGAAGGCGAGCGCACCTGCCGCGCCAAAGCAGAAGGCAAGAATCTCCGCACGACCAATCACATTCGCCACGGCCTCACTATGGATGGCGTTCATTCCGAAGAGCACCGCCGCAACTGCAGCCACTTCAGGGCGAACACGCATGGCACGCAGCAAGAGAACCACAAGATAGACCGCCCAGACATTCAGAAGAATGTTCACCCAGTGCTGCGCTGCCTCTGCAGTTCCCACCAAACTCTGCAACTGCTGAGACACCAGCGCATAGCTCAAGATCGTGACAGGTCGGTAGAGTTGATCCGGATTGGCCGCCACACTCCAATAAGGCGTCGTGAAGTAGGCACCCAACCCCTGCCATTCAGCGACCATGCGGTTGACGACGCCACCGGGGACCATTTCCTGGACGATGTACTCATCGTCCATTACGAAGCCATTGCCGGTCGTCGGCAGGTAGATGGCTAGGCAGGCAAGCAGAATCAGAATCAGCTTGCCGGCACCCAACCCAGGCTGCTGGCTATCCTTGGTCATCGCTGGCGCGGAAGAGGCTCAGCCCGCTATGTAACAGCTCGCCGATGGCGCCTGCAAGCTCGGCGAAACAGGCTCAATCCTGAGTTTGATCACTCGCAGTCAGCTCCGCCTCGGATCCGCTCTCCTCATCGGAGGCGTTATCCTGCTCCGATCCTGTAGGCGGGTGATCCTCGAGCCAATCAAGGAAGCCATTGACCTCATCAGCAATGTCCATCACCAGGTCACCTCGGCGGAGATGAACGCGGGCACTCAGGTCGCCGCCGCGAATCGCTTTGAGGATTCGCGCTATATTGACAACCGGACCAGCGACTCTGTGCGAGAACTTCAAGGCATTGAAGAACTGAAATACAGAGGCGAGCACCAAGAAACCAACCGTCGTGAGGAAAACCGGGACGAGACTAGGCAAGTCGGCATCTGCCTCGTAGGCCTCGATGCTCAGCTTCCAGCAGAAAACGCCAAGAGCCACAGCCGTCAATACCAGGCAGAGTGCCGGCGGCCAGGAGATCGCGAAGATGATCCTGTTCTGGTACTTCTTGTTGACGACGATTTGCTTTCGGCGCTGGTAGTTCTTCGCCATGGGACGCTCAACTCTCGCTCGTTCCGGACACTATGGCCCAGTACTAGATCGGATGATCAGCCACCTGCAGTTGAGCCAATTACCAGCCGCCTACTCCTGTATGTCGAATTCTACGACAGATCAATCCTTATCAGGCGACTGCTGAGCAGCTCCCTCTGCGAGCCTGGGTGGCTTGAGCCTGTACACGCCGATGGTCAGCAGGATCTTGTATCCGGCCATGAGAGTCCCCCTCAGGGTCCCAGTGATCTTGCTCTTGCCAACTCGTTGCCGATATCTGACGGGCAACTCGCGCACTCGCAGACCGGCTAGCTTGGCCCGCAACTGCATCTCGACAGTCCACCCGAAATCTCGGTCGCACATCCCCAGAGCCAGCAAGGACTCGCGCCGAATCACTCGAAAGGGCCCAAGATCACTGCATCTGATACCAAATAGCAGGCGCATCAAACGGGTAGCCAGCCAATTCCCAAACCGAGCCTGAGGCAGAAGGGCTCGACGCGAATCCTTGTTCATCATGCGAGTCCCGATGACCAAATCCGCTTCTCCTGACAGCACGGGAAGCAGGAGCGATTCCATGTCCTCGGGATAGTCCGAGTAGTCACCGTCCAAGAAGACAAGGATCTCATGCTCCTGGGCTGCCGCAATTCCGGCCAAGCAAGCGGCCCCATAGCCGCGGCGACTCTCGTAGACAACACGTGCACCTGCATCCGAGGCAACACGGCTGCTGTCGTCTGTCGAGCCATTGTCGACAACGATTATCTCGTCTACGTGGCTGTCTGGGATCTCAGCGATAACCAGGGGCAAACTGTCCTCTTCGTTGAAGACAGGAATGATGACGGCAACCTTTTGCGGCATATGTGGCGCTACCCCAGGGTGGGGAGCTCGAAGAAGAAGGTGGTGTTGCCCGCGCACGATTCCAAGAGACCGATCGAGCCGCCGTGGTCTTCAACGCTGCGTCTCGAAATCGCCAGGCCAAGCCCGGTTCCAGATGACCTTGTTGTGAAATAGGGCTCGAAGAGGTGTGCGCGAACATCTTCCGGCACACCCGCCCCCTCGTCATGCACGGAGAAGCGCACCCTGCCTTCTCGAGCTTCTGCAACGACGGTCACCTGCCCCCTGTCACCACTGGCCTCTAGAGCGTTTTGAATCAAGTTCATGAATACGCGTCGAATCTCCATTCGATCAACCCGCAACACCACCCCATCGGCCCTGTTCTCGATAACCACCCGCGACTCGCCCCCTGAGCCCACGGCGACGAAATCAACTGAGACATCCGCGAGCAGGTCCGTTGGCGAAAGATCTTCCAATCGCCGTTCTGGAGGTCCGGCGAAGCTTCGGAAATCTGCAGCGATGCGAGCCAGCGCATCTGCCTGCTCCAGCACAGTCCTTCCCGTCCGATCGATTAGCTCACCCAACCGGCTGTCACCATCACGCTGCGCCTTCAACATGAGCTGCGCACTCATGCGCATGGGTGTCAGTGGATTCTTGATCTCGTGGGCTACCTGGCGAGCCATCTCAGCCCATGCAGCTTGTCGCTCTGCATCTCGCAGCTGATCGCGACTCTCGCTCAAGTCCTCCGCCATATCGTTGAAAGCCCTGCCTAGATCCGCGAGCTCATCCTTCCCCTTGGTTGTTACGCGAGCAGTGAGGTCGCCTTGTGCAACCATCTTCGTGGCCGCAGCCAGCATGCGAACTGGACGCAAAATCCGCCTCGATGCGAGCACCGACCAAACCAGAAGGGTTCCAACGAACAGGCCCGTCACCAAGAAGAGCACCCTCTCTGTCGCATCCACAAGAGCGAAAAGTTCAGCGTCCGGTGCACTGATGCAGGTGCGCCAAGCGAAGCCTGCGAGGTTGTCTTCGAGTAGAACCGAGGCAGCATGTCTGTCTCTGCCTTCCATGGAGACATAGCTGATGGGGTTTACAGAACCGGAGAGCAATCCCCCAAGCCCATCCTCTGGATCAAGCCTGCGGTGATACTGCTGGCGATCGGAATGGGCGAGAACCTCACCGCCCTCAGTACAGATAAAGGCCTCTGCCCCGGGTAAATCGAGATCGTTTTCCGCGGCCTTTGCTCGCCCCTCCTCATCAATGATGTCCTGTACTCGCTGCCAGCGCATCAGCGCGAGGAGCGCAGCTCTGCTTCCATCCGGCTGCGGCAAACCGAAGGCCAGGCTCAAGCTGTAGTCGCTGGGATCGCGAGTTTCCTTCGCAGTGTCACGATGCAAGTACGGCGACAGGTGTCGCCCTGACCAAATGGGCACTGCACCGGCTTGCAGGGTTTGGAACCAGGGCTCAGTTCCAACCTCTTCTGGCGTCAGCGCACTCTGTTCCGAGAGACTGAGGTTGTCGCCACCTCTGGACCAGACATCGCCCAGAACGACTCCATTGCTGTCGATCAATAAGACCAACTGGTAGTTGGCATGAAAGTCCCTGGTCGAGTGCAGGAGATAGTCTTCGAAGTCTTGGACATCACCACCCAGACCCGCTGCACGTTGAGCCAAAGGACTCCAGTTCGAGAGATCTCGATCGAACTGATTGAGCAGCCCATTGACCTCTGCGGCCATGAGCATCGCACGGTTTTCCAGGCCAGGCAGGGTAACCCGCTCTAGTCCATCGCGTAAAAGCCTCAGACCTATCCACCCCACAACTAGAAGTGGAACGACTGTCGAGAGCAGAAGCGTCAGGGAGAAGCGAGCTGTCAGCGAACGGATGCGCAAATCGGGGCACCGGCAGGTCCAGGGGTTGGTCCTAGCATAGTGCTGCAAGCGAGTCCTGCCCCATGCATCCTCGCCAGCAAGCCTTGCCAAATGTCGAGACAGGCCGAGCTAGCTGCCCTTCTCGGATGCCTTCAACTTGGCCTTGATCTCTCTGATCCGCTCTTCGAGGTCCTTGTAGCCTGGATAATGGATTAGAACCTCTTCGAAGCTCTCCAGAGCCATCGCCAGATCACCGGCCTCTTCAGCCTTCAGGCCAGCGGCATGCCCTTCTTCTGCAGCCGCGATAGCTGCTTCGAGATCATTGATTCGCGAGAGCACGTCCTCGTAGCCCCCATTGGACGACTCTGCGATCGCCTTGAAAGCGGCCAGAGCTTCCTCGTAGTGAAACTCGAGTTCGAGATCCTTGGCGTCCATGTACTGGTAGCCAAGTTCGCGGTCACGCACTAGCTCCAGCTTCTGCCCGATCGTTAGCTTGCTGAATGTGCAGGTTTCGAAGGCCTCTTCCAAGAGCTGGTGAGCTTTGTCGAATTCACCACGCAAGACAGCCATTTCCCCCTGTTCGGCGAGATCGATGGCCTTCACCTCCGACTCGAGCTTCGCAATCGCTTCGTCGATGCCTTCCCAATCAGGGATCACAGTCTTGACGAAGATGTAGTTGCTCAGAGCTGGGGCGAAGAAACTAGCCTCCTCCATCTCCACCGCCTCCTCAAAGCGCTGCTCAGCCAGTCGACGCATCGCCCGAGATCTTTGCAGCTTTGCCTGTTCCAGTGCTGGATCCTGCTCGAGAGCGTTGTCCATCTGGTACTTCGTCTGCTTGTACTTTTGCTCAGCCATGGCACGAATGCCTTGCATGAATCGTTCATGGGCTAATTCGCGCCTCTCAGCCCATATCGAATCGAGCTGTTCGATCCCCCTCAAGGCATCCGGGTCCTCCGGCTGATAAGTCAGTGCCTCGTTATAGGAGCGCAGGGCGCCGGACAGCTCGCCGCGCTTGCTTCTGATCTCGCCTTCCTCGATCGCGTCTATGGCCAGCTTCGCCTTGGCCTTCCGAATCCAGATGTAGGCGGTGGGGTTTTCAGGATCGAGAACCAGAACCCGCTCCAGGATGTGCAGCGCCTCGGTGTCTCGGTTGTGAAATACCATTTCCCGCGCCTGGGCCAAAAGGTAGATCACGCGAAGCTCCCAGAAGCGGCGCTCAATCGCCGGATCGTTGGGATTCTCTCGGCGAGCCGCCTCCATGGCCCAGTAGGCCTGGTGGTAATTGGCATCCTCGAGATACTGGTCAGTATCCCGCATGGAGTCGCTGACTGCGCAGCCAGCCAAGCCGAGGAAGCATGCGTAAATCGATATGGAACAGAGGGTTCTATTCATGCCTGGGACTCGCAGAAACTCATGGCAGAACGCACGGGCCGGCTTGGACGCACAAGGGTCGAGAAGCTTCCCAGCGTCTTCTGCGAGCATACAGGCTAGCCGGGCGCTTGCCCCGAAAAGCCAGCCCTAGGCGGATTCTGGGCCCCAAAGGACCATCGGTTGGAGGCCCAGGCCTGTGCTCTCAGGCCCTGCCGATGAACTCTTCCAAGTCGGTCTTCAGGTCCTCGAGGCTGTACTTCGCCACTGTGATGCAGCGATAGATGATCCTCTCCAAGTCCGGTGGAGTCTTGGGGTTCAACATCTGAGGCGGGCAATAGCTATAGAAGTACGAGAGCGAGAGACGAGTCGTCTCGCCACCGGTTCTGTTGCCGGCATACTCCCAGGGCACCTCATCGAAGGGCAACGTCCCGGTCAGGATCTCGTAGATCATGATGCCAACCGCCATCACATCCGCGCGGCTCTCGTGCAGCAGAAGGGGGTTGTAGTGCGGTGTCGTGGTAACCGCACCATGCTGATCCGCACGCATCGCCGGGTCGATCATCACGACCTTCCCACTTGGCTTGACGATGACGTTCTCGGGCTTGAGATCGCCATGGTAAGCAAGTGAGCCGCTTTCCTGCAGCGCGATCAGAGATCGGACAATGGCCAGGAACCAATTGAGATGGATTCCTTCGAGGCTACGGACCTTTTCCCGCAGTGTCTTTCCGCGAACATAGTCGAGCACCATGAAGGGTCGGCCATCAACAACGAAGTGATCACGGATTCGCACCAGATTGCTGGACTCCGCCGAGGTCAGGAGATCTGCCTCGCACTGCATCATCGACTTCACTTCATGCTCATCGAAGAGGTCGATCCTGATACCGTTGGGCTCAAAGAAGACGGCCTCGCCGGGCAGTTCGTCCGGACTGATACCGTCCGCAGATCGACGAGTCGTCACTTCCAGAAGTCTTGTGACCTGCCTACCTCCACCGGAGGGGTGGCCCACCTTCAAGGCGACCTTCTCCCCGGTCTGCTCGTGTTGGGCCAGGTAGACGGATGCGAACCCGCCACGACCGAGGAATCGGTCAACCCGGAACCCCTTCACGATCTCCCCGATCGCCAGTTTCATCATGCTCTTGCGCGTCTTCCCTGTTGCTGGTTTGCGAGCATTTCCCGCTCTGAAGGCCCCTTTCGTCGTTCCCCTAGCCAAACCTTAGATCAGGGGACAAGCTGAGCTTTGCCATCGCTGGCAGCGGCAGAAGCGCTACGCGTTTTTCCATGCGAGCTTCTACATCGCTGCCTAACCCCATGCCGGTAAGGGGGAAAGGTCTCGACACGGGATTCCAAAGGCAATCCCGAGGCTGATCCGTTGGGCTTTTCGACAGGGCATTCGGCATCCACCCTTCACGTGGTGTGAAGCCGCCCTGGACGATGGCTGAGAATCAGCGCAGAGCGAAGGACTGCAGGTCACTGCGCAGCTGCCAGGGCCCTTCACCGGAAGCCACATACCAATAGAGGCGTTGGCCTGCGACCAAGTTGGCGATCTCCGAGGCATCCGGCGACCAATTCGTTCCGCTGATGTGATCGGAGGTCAACAGCACTTCCATGCGCTGGTCGAGAACAACAACAAACCAGTCCATTGGCTCACCCTTCCAGATCCAGGAGAATCTGCTCACGCTCCGATCAAGATCTCCCCTTGGAGAAATCGTGACGGGGAACTTTCTTTCCCAATCTCCGGGCACTTGCACCCTGGGAGTGGCATCCTGAGCAAACGGGTAGTCAGGATCCAGACCTGTGCTCAGAGCGAGCGCGAGTAGCGAGACGCCCAGAACACGGGTCAGCTTTCTGTCTTTAGAGTGGCTTCTCATGGCGCCGAGGAGTTACTGCCCTCAACTCACTTGATATCGGTAGGTCGATGCGAGCGACTTCTTGTCAAATCACTCTCCTCTGCGTTTCATTCCTCACCGCCTGCGGAGGTGGTGGCGGAGGCGGCGGAGGTGGGACCCTGGATTCCTTGGCCCCAACCATCGCTTCGGCCACCTTTGTCGGCTCAGGCGGGAGCCCCGTTGCAGGTGAAGGGCTCGTCCTGGCCTTCTCAGAAGATGTTCAGCTGGTCACTGGCGTCATTCTGGACGATCAAGATCTCGACATTTCCACCGGCACTCTCGGTGCTGTCAACAGTCCTCCGACCCTCCTCAGCAGTCGGACGATGCGCATCGACCTGGGCGCAGGGGTCAACTTCGCCCCCGGCACGACCACGATAGCACTGAACAGCAGCAACGATGCGGTCGAGGACTTGAGCGGGAACCTGGGGGACTCAGGGACACCTCAGACCATTAACTCAGGCGATGGCGATACGCCGAGCATCGATTCACTGACCCTCAACGCGATCCACCCCGAACTCAATGGTACGGGCCCGGCTGGCGGCAACTTGCAGGTGCCTAGAACTGGCTTCGACATAGACATCACCTATTCGGATCCGAGCTCGCCAATAAGCCCTGCCGCGACCACGATCGAGGCAGATGTTGGTGTGGTCGTATCAGGGATGACGCGAGCTGCCGGCAGTAATCTCACCGATGCCTTGGTGATCAACTCGTCTCCGAGCGCGGCAACACTCACGGTTCCACCGAGTGTTGTGTTTCCCAGCGGCTCCATCACCCTCACCGTAATCGTCGCCGACTCCAGCGGCATGTCATCCGCTCCGGCGGGCTTTTCGTTTCGAACAGTCGGCGCAATCGCTAGCAACAGGCCATTCGAATCCCAGCAGGTCTGGTTCTTGGATACGAGCAGAGATCTCGAGTCCTATGTCGTCAGCACATCCGGGTCTGCTGTCAGCGAAATCTCCATCGACAGCAACCCGAATGCCCGAGCGGATCTCGAAGATCTCTTCGAGATCGTCGGCTTGTACAGCGCTACTCCAATTCCAAATGTCTCCGGGCTGCTGGATAGCAATCAACTAGTGTTGGCTCGCGTCCAGGCAACGATCGTCGCGGAGCTGGGAGCTCTGTTCCCAGGCGTGAACTTGGCATTCACCTTCACTGCTCCGGGAACCTTTCCTGGTGGCTCGAGCAGCATCCCGTACGGCAGCTTTTCCTTCTCACAGATTTGCATCGCTGGTGCTGCAGATACGGTTCCGAGCGGCGTTCTTGGCTCAGCACTCTTTGACCCGAGAAACGCCTTCCAGAACAACGACTGCCTGGAGAACTTCAACGGCATTCGACTGGGGATCTTCGTCCACACCCTGGTCCGCATCGGCTACCTGAGCGGAGGGCCGAGCAGCACCTTCAGATCTACTTACGACCCTCTGACTCCTGCCATCGGCGGAATACCAGTTGGCGATGATGCGAGCGATGCCGATCGCTTGAACGGGATTCTGGTCGACGCAAGGAGCATGCAGATCGACAATGCTATCTTCCGGCTGTCGAGGGTCATTGCAGTCGTCTTGGCACACGAATGCGGGCATTCCATGGGGCTCGTCACCAATGGCCCCATGCCGAACGGCTTGTATGGAAATGACCCGGTGAACTTCCCACTTTCGCCAGGTTTGCCGGCCGCGGCGGCAGACGGCCATATCGAGACTCTGAGCCAATTTCCTCCTGGATCCCAGAACATCATGAGCCCTGCGATCAGCTTTGATGCGGCATTGTCCAATTCAACTGGATTCAACAGCTTGATCCTCTCCTATCTGAAGGAGCAGGCCCTATACAATGACTGACCCTATGAGACTGCGAATCTCAATCCTCAGCGCCGCCCTGCTCTGCAGTCCTGGCCTGGCGCAACATCTACGAAGAGGCGTGATCGAGGCCGAGCTCCTGGTCATCGCCAAGCAGATCGATGTCGTGGACGAAGACGAACGGTTCAGGATTCACCAACTGCAGGTCATCGAAACCCTGCGAGGAGACAATCCTGGCACTATCACTATCATCAGCCTCAAGCAGGTCGCCGACCAACCGCGGCCTGTCGATCAGAAGGTTCGGCTTTACTGCTTGAGGAGGGACAGGCGGGAAGGGCTTCCAACTGCGACGGCTGCGAGATTCAGAATGCTGGGCTACTCCGGCTCGAACCCTGAAGTGACACCAGACTCGCAGGATGACTCCATCCTCACGTTTACCAGAGCACTGATCGCCTCAGAGGAAGGTGCATCGCCGAAGCAGACCTGCGATGCCCTCTTCGATCTGGTAACCGGCAAAGACCTCGTCGCCCGCGACGAAGCGGTGCAGTTGCTTCGTGAGCGAAATATTGTCGCAGCCAAGATGTCAGCGATTCAACTCAGCAACCTCCTGAGTATGGCCGTCGCAGAAACCGACGATATTCCCTTCAAGATCAACCTGGCTTCACTCTGCGCCGAGCGCGAAATGAGTTCGGTCGTCGAAGCCCTGTGCATCTCTCTGGACAGAGTTGGCGATCCAAGATTTACCGCAGCTCTGGGCAGGATAGCTCAGAAGATCCACCGGGATGAGGCCACCGCCATTTTTCAAGCGGAGATCCTAAAGGCACGTTCCGCTGAGAAGCGCGCCCGCTTGCTGCACGCCTTGGGGGCCACTCAGTCCCCGGAAGCTCTCCAGACTCTACTCAGATACCGAAGGATGAATGGCCGCAGTGAGCCCGTGGACGCCGCCCTGCGGGCACACGGTTCCAAGCAGGCCTTGGCTGCTCTCGAGGAACCTGGCAAGGGCAAGTAACCAAGCCAAGACTGTCCACAGACTACTTCTCTGGGCGAAGGGGCTCACCTAACTCCCGGGCCCCGAGCTGCTCGAGAATCCCACGCGCCCGCTCCACGTCCCTGAAGTTCTGGTTCGTTTCGAGAAGATCGGACATGGCTATCTCGAGTTCTACGCCCTTCAGGTAGTAGCGAGGACCTCGCACTTCTCCGCCGCCAGGACGCACGAGCTGCAGGCGAGTCCGCCCAGAGATGCTCCATTCGACAACAGGCACCATGCTGCTGCGCCTATACAGGCCAATGAAGACCGTCCGTGACTTCGCCACGGTTACCCGCAATCGAAAATCGTCATACAGAGGGATCTGCATCATTCCTGGCGTGGCAACCGATTCCTCGATCGCTCGGGCCGGAAAGAGCTTGGGCACGATTTCTGCCAAGGTCCCGACGGCTTCAGGAGCCTGAGGGAACTCTACGGTCTTCCGAGGAATACTCATCCGCAATGCCATCAGCGTTTGCGCCAGAGCCTCACCGATGATCACGGCTCGATGGGCAGGCCCCATTGACTCGTTCGCGAGAGGACAAAGCAGACGCTCCAACACCAGAATCGGGCCAACCCAAGCTGGCTTGTAGAGACTCTGCCCGTTCCCAAGAACCAGAATTGTCTGGCCTCGAAACTTCTTGCGATGCCCAGCTTCGACCACCGGCTGTCGCCGATCCCAGAGAGTGTAGCTTCGCTGGCCAACCAGGAGCTCGGCACGAAACTGACCGGCGGATGAGACACTTGGGTAGAGACGTAGCCGTGAGTCGTCAGCAAAGACAAGCTCGACGCCGCTGGCCATGGCGGGAAGGCTCGCGCCACCATCTCTGAGGTGGATTCGGCCCTTGGGCGTCATGAGCAATTCGGCTCCGGAAGGAAAGTCGAGTTTGACCCCCTGCCTCTGAACCCGGACCAGAATGCCCCCTGGTGTGAGCATGCGACCCTTTTCTGCCTTCTGGCTACTGACTCGCGATTCTCCCACGCCACCATCACCGAGATGGAGGCGGTCGAGAGCCAGGCGCCCATCTTGCACAGCTCCACTCAAGAGCAGCACCTTGGCCGTTGGCTCCGGACCCTGGGGAAAGAGCGCACACACCGATATCAAAAGCCCGATCACATCGGAACTATCGACAAGCGGAGGGCGATTTCTGGAGCTGCCCGCCTAGCGCCAGCTAATGAAGTCTAGCAGTAGACCGACGCCGGCACCGATCGCTGCCCCCTCCCCCCTGTCGCCGGACTGGTTGCCAATGATGGCCCCAATGCCGGCACCGATCGCCGTTTGGATCGGAAAGGTCGAACGCCCAGCTGGGCGGCGAGCTTCGCCGTACTGATCCACATAGACAGTTCGCTCTAGGATCTGCACATCGCTAACCACCGGTGGTTTGGCGTAGGTACTACGATCGATCTGCAGCTGGAGGAAGTCCTGGGTAGCTTCTTCATTCTCGTAGGCCGGCGCTTCCGGAAGGGGCATCACAGCAGAGGGAAGGTTTGCCGGCGGAACCATGGCTCGCTTGACGGCCGGTGTCCCTTGACATGCAGAGCAGACCAGCAAAGCCACAGTAATAAGGAATGACTTCATTGGTTCCTCCACATGTGCACCTTGTAGTCACTTGCCTTGGCCATCATCGAGGTGGCCTCGAATCGCTTGGTAGATCCCCTGGGCAATAGTATCAAGCGGCGCCCCGTGTCGTCATTGTACGAATTGCCGAGCGAGTCGAGGAATTCCACCTGCACGAGCACTTGCAGGTCTTCACCTGAGACGTTCCTCAAGGGCAGAGTCAACTTCAAGAGGCTGCTGGATCCGGTACGTTCCAGAATTGGATCCTCGACTTCCAACATCCCGACCAGATCTGGATCAGCAAAGAGCTCACGGGTGTCATCGATGCTCCTGTCCGACACACCGGTGGCTGGAACGGGCCCAGCGCTGGCGCATCCAAAACAGAACAGACCCAAGACCATGACTACATACTTCATTGCACCACCTCTTCAGTTCGAACCAAGCCTGGGAGAGATCGGAAGAAATACACGCCCTCTCCCTCTATCGGCACTTCCACACTCCACGTCTGCGACAGACCCGGCAACTCATCACCGTAGCGCCCGCGAAATACGACCGTCAATTCATGCTCGCCCGGCGGAACATCCGCAACCAGCGCATGGACAGAGTCCGGGAGTGTCTCCCAAGTACGAACATCCGCTTCCGCGCGCATAAATAGGGAAAACGCCAGCAGCCCTAGGCCAATTGCCGTTTTCTCTCCCCGATCACTGCTGTGCCCATCGAGACCCTCACTCAGGAGAATCGCAGCACCCACTCCCGTCGCTGTCTTGAGGATGGCTTTCCCCTTCCTGATCCCCTCCATGGACTCTCCTCCACGGGTAGTGGCCTGGTAATTCAAATCAACGAGAAGCTGACTCCGACCAACGCTCGCACCATCGATGAAGAATTCTGCAGACTCTACATCTGATGGCCGAGGGGTCACCACTGCCATGTGACCCTGAGGACCACCGACCTCCTTGATAGGACCAATGCCGATATCGACCAAACAGATCAAGGAACCCTGCCTGGGGTTCGCCAGAATCGAATCGGACCAGCCAACGCGTGCGCCATGCGAGATAGCGAACTCACGGGCCTGCAAGGCTTCCGCAAAGTAGTCCTCAGCCTCGCTCAGCAGACCCATGCGGATGCTCATCCTGCCGGCTAACCAATAGAGAAGGGCGAAGTCCACCTGCGCGTCGCCTTCATCGCTCTCTGCATCCGCTAGGATTCCCGATTTGAAGGCTGCGCGCGCATTGTCGTGCTCTCCAAACATCCAGTAGAGCAGTCCCGTGTAGTAGGCGTTCATCGCCTTCTCATGTGGATCGCCTCGCCAGGTCTTTGACGATTCAGATCCGACGATGGCTGAGAAGGCTTCACCGGATGAGATGGCCCAGTTGCCCATTACCTGACCAGCTTGCCGAAAGTTGTGCCTCGCCTTCTCGAGGTTGCCCTCGAGCATCTCAATCTGCGCCAGCCCATTGAGAAACAAAGCTGCCGACTGCTGATCACCCTCGCGAAGCTGCTCATCAAAGAACTGGCGCACAAAGGGTAAATCACCATTCTGAAAGTGATCCATCGGCACCGGTGGCACTCCGCCACTGCAGGCATTGAGCGTCAGGAGTACGGCAAATCGAAGCATCATGAAAATGGACTTCAGCGCGAGATCACGGACTTCTCGGACAGGAATTTGGCCTCGTACTCGTTAGTCCAAACCAACTCTTGGGTTTCCAGGTCCGTGAGTTCGAATGTGACTAGGTAGTAAACCGAGCGCATGCTTCCTGACTGGATACGGCGATCCTTGATCGTCCCTTTCAGAACGTAGTCAGAGCCGCCGACCTGGCCACGCATTGCCGGATTGCTATCAACCGCACCGGAGCGCTTTGCGGCCCGTTCGGACATGACCTCTTCCGCGCTTTCCTTGCTCCGATCCAGGACGCGCACCTGTTGGCGCCCGAGATTGCGTTGCAGCGATGTTCTGATCCGTGTCAGGACAATCTCCTTGTCGATCACATCCCCTGAGTCGTTGCGGAGAGATGTGATGTGGAAGCTGATGCGCCTCTGGGGATCTGAGCTGCGGAGGATCCCGGCGGCGATGATGTCCCTGGACATCTGATCCGCCATGCTCGAGATGTCCTGGCTGCGCAAAACAGCCCCTCCCACCGGATCCGGTGAATCAGGGTCGATTCTCTTGTCGACAGTGCCGCAAGCGGCCAAAACGAGGGCTGAGGCTAGAACACAAGTAATACAGCTGTATCCCATAGGAGACATCTCCGGATGATTAGTACAGGCCCCGTGAAAGCCGCTCGATGCCATGAGCTCGAGTGGGCGGCTTCCGGACAGCGCTACAGACCGTTATGAATAGCAGATTGAGGCATTGCCCCGATCACAGTGGCACTGGGCCAAGCCCCAGGACCTATGCCCGAGGATAGCGGCCAACTATGAAAGAACGCAAAGCAGGGACCAAATGAGCGAGCATCTCGCCGATTCCCTGGTCAAGAATGTTGGCCAAGTCCTGCTGGGAAAAGACGAGGCAATCCGCTTGACCGTGACCACCTTGCTCGCCGGGGGCCATCTCCTCATCGAGGATCGACCCGGCCTCGGCAAAACCCTCTTGGCACGGGCGCTGGCCAAGTCCCTGGACCTCCCCTTCCAGAGACTCCAGTGCACGGCAGATCTACTACCGGCGGACATCTTGGGCGCTCGTGTCTACCAACCCAAGACTGGCGAACTCAAGTTCCATCCAGGGCCAATCTTCACCTCTGTCCTGGTCGCCGATGAGCTCAACCGCGCACCTCCTCGCACCCAGTCCGCCCTCCTCGAATCCATGGCGGAGGCGAGGGTCAGCTTCGATCGCGAGACGCATGATCTTCCCGATCCCTTCTTCGTGATCGCAACTCAGAATCCGAGCTCATTCGCCGGCACCTATCCCCTGCCAGAGAGCCAGCTCGACCGCTTTCTAATGCGCATCCAAATCGGCTACCCGGATGCAGGCAACGAGGTCGAGATCGTTGCCCGCGAAGACGGACACAACTCTTTGATTGCCTTGTCCGCAGTGGCCGGGGCAGAAGAGTTCCGCGCTGCTCGCGAGGCAGTGGGCCGCGTTCGAATGCAGGAGGATCTCATCGCATATGTCGTCTCTCTAGCGGATGCGACACGCCGAAGTCCGGAAGTCTCCCTGGGAGTCAGTCCGAGAGGGGCACAGTGCCTCCATCGCGCCTGCAAGGCTTGGGCCTATGTGGCCGGACGTGACTACGTGATCCCGGAAGACATCCGTAATCTCCTCACACCGGTCTTTGCCCACCGCATGTCCATGCCCGGGGGACTGGAAGCTGCAGAAGATTTTCTCGAGAACCTGATCAGGTCCGTCCGAACCCCGGAGTGATCTTCGAGCCGTATGCAGAGCAAACTAGAGCTGACACCGCGTGGACAGGCCTGCCTGTTGTTGATCAATCTGACTGCAGGGGCAGCTTGGTTAACCGGCGACATCAACGCTCAACTCGCGACCGGGATGCTCGGCTCGGTGTTCTTCCTGGATTGGGTCTACAAGAAACTCCGAAAGCCACGCATCGATCTCGTGGTCAAGCCCAGAAGAACTCATGCGGGCCGGGTGTTTCTTGACTCCATCGAAGTGAGGAATCGCTCCACGCTCTACGGCGTGCACCATATTACTCTCTCCGAGCCCCGACTGAACACACTGGCTGGTGGAGCCTATATTGAAGAGATCCCAGCCGGGGGCGCGTGGATCCCCCGAATCTCTGCGCGGAGCAGGAGAAGGAATCGCATACGCAAGCGCAGCTTCGAACTCTCGTCGAGCTATCCGTTCTCGATGTTTCGTTGGCACGGAACCATCGATGTCGCCACCGACTTGGTTTCCGAACCAGCACGCGTCCAACTGGACAGGGAACTGCTCGAGTCCATGGGTCGTGGATTTCAAGCGCAGGAGACCGGCCAGCGGGACATGGGAAACGAGTTCTTCTGCTTGCGTGAGTACCAAGAGGGAGAGGATGCGAGACACTTGCACGCGGCTAGATCTGCAAGCTTGGGTGTCTTGGTTACGCGGCGTTTCCGAGGAGATCGTGATCCGGAGGTGGCCATCATCTTGGATCTTCGACGGAAGCCGGGCACTCTCGTGCCGATGAGCAGCAGAACTCTGGAACAGTACCTCGGGATTACTGCCAGTATTGTCGATCGGCTGAGTCAGACGGCGAGCTCGATTCACATCTTCACCCTGGACGGTGCAAACCGACACTGGTTGATCGAGTCTCCATCAGAAGCCAGAGAGTTCCTCATCTATCTGGCCGAGACAGGGTCCGTGCCGTACTTCGCCTTTGATCCACTCGATCTACCCGAACTCGCCAAGAGTGATTCGCAGCTGTGGATCCCAGCGGGAGGATATCGGCCATCAGCTGAGGAACGACCATCCTCGAAGGTGCTCATTCTGGAGGACATGCGCGCATGATCCTCGGGGGCCGGGCAATCTTCTCCTGGACATGCACCGCACTTGCGCTTGGCCACCTTCCAGGGGAACTCGTCCCAGTCCCCTGGCTACTTGCATTTTCACTGCCCGCCGTTGGTCTCTACCTCCTGCAAAGGACTTCGCAGGCCCCGGCTTGGCTGCAGGTTGCCCTGGCTACGGTCATGCAAATCGCAGCAGTGCTTCTCGTCGCAAGACTGAGCAATCCTCCTGATGCACTGGCGGCCCTCGGCTGCACGCTCATTCCACCACTGATCTTTCTCCAGTGTCGCTTGCAGCCAAGTGACTGCGTGCGAGCACTATTCCTGGCTTTCTGCCTGCTCCTGGTCGGTAGCATCCTCGACGAAGCCTCGGGCCTGGTGAGCATCTTGTTTCTTTGCTCTGCAGCGCTTGCCCTCTACCTAAACTCGGCGGTCGACGACCTCAAAGAGCGATATTCCTGGCGCAGCCCCGGCGCATCACACTTTGCCAGACTTCGCCGAGGGCTCTCGCTCGCTGCATGCACCCTGGTAATCTGCGGCTTGATCCTCCAGCTCCTCCAAGCCCTGCCCACACCTGGCAAACCGGAGCCCGCCACTCCAACCGCGGCGCAAAGCAAGCAGCCCGGGCGGGCACAGGTTGGACTCAGCTCCACCTTTGAGTTTGGAAGCTCGACCGGGCCCTTGGACTTGAGAAACGATCGTATCCTTGTAGTCCAACCCGCGGACGGACGGCCCCTACCCCCCGACCTCTACCTGCGGAGTTCTTACTTCGATCAAGCTGGTCTCGATGGCTGGCAGCAGCTTGCGCCACTGCAGAAGCTCGAACCAATTCGCGGTCAATTCGCTCTGCCAGTCGATGGTTTCATGACCAGGAGTATCCAGGCCACCTATGCAAGCAATTCCATGGGCAAGGTCTTCATGCCGCCCGGTAGCTTCGTGACCAGTGGCCAGCACCAAGTCCTGGGCGATGTCAATCTTGGACTCTTTGTCAGCAGGACTTCGGTCCCGCCAGGAAGCAAGTATCGGGTCACCTACCAGGACTTGCGAGTTTCCGTAGCCAGCCGCCGACTCTCGACCGAACAGAGATCTGCATTAACTCACCTACCGGATGAGATTCTGGAGCACGAAGCTGTCTTCAGAAGGGTTCTGGACTCGGCACGAGCCAAGACGAGAGCAAGGCCAACAGCCGCTGAACTGGCCATGGCACTTGCAGACGAGCTTCGCCAGAGCTGCCAATATTCTCTGGAAGAACCACGGGGCCCCTATGGGCATTCGATTCTGAATTTCTTGGAAGGGGACCAACAGGGATTCTGCATGCACTTCGCGTCGGCGACAGCAATTTGTCTACGCCTTGCCGGTGTTCCCTGCCGTATCGGGGTTGGATTACATGCCGGTCAGGCGGAGGGAGAACAGGCGATTCTCTTCGGCTCCCAGGATGCACATGCATGGATCGAGCTTCCTTATCAAGACTTCGGCTGGGTCGTCTTTGACCCATCCCCTCCAGCCAACCCTGGGCAAGACTCGCGATGGCCCTTGCCAGACATGAGCGACTCAGCCGACCTATCCGGAGATCTCGACGAGGAAACATCTTTTCTCAGCGGCAAGGCTGCGCTCAATCTCCTCACCAAACCCCTGAGCTTCCCATGGATCTGGTTGGCCATTCTCGTACTGGCCTTCCTGCCTAGACGCTTCAAGAGACAGGAGAAAAGCCGCAAGGCAGTGGCGAGGATCCCAGCAGAAGTTCAACCCTGCAGGCAGCTACTGGCGCAACTGCTCAAGTACCTCGCGAAACAAGGCCACCGCCGTTCCTATCACCAAACCCTGGAAGCTTACCTCCAGAGACTCAGTGGCGAGGAGAAGCTGCCCCTCTCCTCGATCCGTGAAGCATTCGCCACCTATCAGGAAGTTCGCTTCGGCGGGAAGGACTTTGGCACCGAGCGACGTCGAGTGATGGAGTCCGCTATCGCAGCAGTCAGAACCTAAGGCCGCCGGATTTCCATAGCCTGCTCAGGATCTTCGCTTGGAGATTTCGATTCGAAGGTCACTTCATCCACACGCGACCAACGTGGCCCCCTTGCCAGGTAAGTCTTCATCTTCTCAATGGCATCGTGAAGGCCTTGGACCTCACCCTCCACCGTCAGGTCAGGTTGGTTTCTGACCCAACCAACCAGGTTCAGTTGCTCGGCAGTAGAACTGACAAAGTACCTGAAGCCAACTCCCTGAACTCTGCCCCGAACTGAGAAGGCCAGCCGACCGACTCCTGACTTCATTGGCTCGGGACCATTCTGAGTCGGCCACCATCGAAGGTAGTCCGGCATCGCATGATCAGGTCCGCTCCGAGAACACCGTGGATTGGAAAGAGCTCCAGAGCGCGGCGCTGAACCACCGGCAGGTCCACACTGAATCGCACTGTCGATACGGTAATCGACAAGTCCGGGACCTCGGAAACCGAGTGCACCATGCCACCTGGGGTGTGCACGCGCCGCATCTTGTCCAGGGCTCGTCGGCTTCCACCTGGTAGGGCAAGGAGGCCCGTCTCCGTGAGACTCGAATGACTGGCACCCGTATCCAGCGCAAACCACATGCTCTTCCCTTCAAGGGTCACTGGGACCAGGCAGTTGCCATGAAAGAGGATGCACTGAACCGAATCGTTTGCTTCGAGACCCTGGGGAAGAGCAAAAGCCACCGACCTTCGCTGCGGATCGAAGATGACCCGAAAACGAGCCAATAGATCCAGTCCCAGGAGACCGCGAGCGCTGGTCTCTGAGCCGCCCAGGGGATCCCGCATGCTTAGCGCACTCTCCGATACAACCAACACAGGTTGCGATTCGAGCTCGACCGATCCAAGCGAGAAGGATGGCAGCACTCCAAAAGAACTCGGGAACGCACGGCCTCGCCCGTCGACGCTATCACCAGCCGCAGTAATTGATGCAACCGCAAGGTCTCTGGCAAGGTCCGCGGACACTGTGGTGAAGGTGGCTCCCGTGTCCAAGACGAATGGGCGCTGCTTCTCACCGAAACTACAGAGCAATCTCGGCGGCACACCAGCGATCAGTGGAAGCTCGGCATTGAGCTCGCTTGGCTCGCTGCGGCTATAGGGAAGCGCTCGCGCCAACTGCAAGAGCGCGCGTCGCTTTGGCCCTTCACTGGCCTGCTGCCCTACGAAGAGATAGGGGATGCTCTCTGCATACTGACCAGTTCTGAATAGGAGGTCCCCGATTCGGCCCATGAGCTCTTCGCGCCCCAGGCTTTGGTAGTCCTGGTCACGATGCAAACTCATCAAGTCCTCCAAAGCTTGCGGTTCGCGCCAGTACATCTGCTCGATCAGGGCGCTCCAGGTCGCAAATGCACCCTCATCCGGGAACCGTCGCAGCGCTTCTCTAAGATGGATGCGAGCCTGCTCTGGATCACCGGTCCGCAGTGCATCTGTGATCGATTGCACATAGGCAGAAGGATCGCGAGAGGAGCGGCCCCGATTGCGCGATGACTTGCAGGCAAGAGGGATCAGCAGGCTCAGCAAGACAACACAAAGGAGTCTCAATTGATAGTCACCGAGATACTCGAGGAGGAGAAGGCCTCTGCCTCGAAGGCGGCTTGCGTCATACTAGCCACACGCCCCATGACTGCCTGATATCGGTTACTGCCGATAAAGGCATTGATTGGACTATCGGGACTGATTCTTACCGAGGTGACCTTGATGGTCCAGTTTCCAGGAGCTAGAGGATCCGGACCGGAAGGCAAGGGCCTGAAGTCGAAGGAGTCGACCGAATCCGGCAGGAGAACCGTCCAATCGCGCACTTCTGTAGAGGTTTCGGATCGCAAGCGCACAAAGGTGTAGAAGCTCCCGGGAGGGATCACGAACTGCACAGTGAATCCAGACAGAGGCAGACTCGCTCCAGGTGCCGGCGTGAGAATGTCGGGCACATCAAGGAAGCCAGTGCTCAGCTGGGTTGGCTGTGATAGCGGGATCAGGAGCTGTTGCTCAACGGTGGCCCCCGAGCTCAGCGCCGACCCTTCGAGAGCAACCAGATATTCACCGCCAGCGAGAGTGCCAGCCAGATCAGGCAGCAAGAAGTCCACATCCGTCCCAGCGGCAGTCAAGTTACCCCCGATGTCTCGAGCAATGTCGATGACTTGCCGATCTGGATACAAGACGCCAAGATCAAAGGTCAGATCAGCGAAGGAGAGGGCAGGATCCAGACCCAGTAGGGCGTCCTGCGCCCTGAAGCCAGTATTCGCCTCGTTGGGTGCTCCCAGGGAGATCGGCAAGATCGTCCCCTGCACAGCCATGAGATTTCGCCCTTGCCAAGTTCGTTGCAGGGTGAAGACACCAGCAGAAGTATCGCCTTCTACGGCTGTGAGGTTGCCAGCTGGCAAAGCGACTCCTGCAATGAAGTCGGATCCACCGCTAAGACCAGGGTCAAGCTTGATCGGATAGTTGCCGCCCACTTCCAATCCATCAAAGACTTGATTGTACCAGTCATCGATAACCAGACTGCGTGAGGCCCTGAGTAGAAGAGTATTCCCGCTCCCCCGCCCGGCAAGAGTCCCGCCAAGGAGGCCGTGTCGCCCGTAAAGACCCAGGGGCAATCGATCCGCCCGCTCCAGAGGCAACTCAACGCGACCCTCAATGACCTTGGTCGAGGAGAAGGCGCTGATCACAGTCCTGTTGTCGGTGGTGCTGCTATACGCAGCGGTCGCGAAGTCGTCCACTGCATACTTCACGCGCGTATCTTGAAACTCATCGATATTGAACAGGAACTCGTCAGCACCCGGCCTCAAGCGATAGACACTCGCGCCTCTGATAATTCCTGATCCCAGCTTGTCGAGGACTCTCGTAAAGGCCCCATCACCGCTCCGATCCTCAATCCACTCGGGATTGCCACGAAACAGCTCGAAGTCGATCGGATCATGAAAGTCCTCTTCGAGATCCAGTCCTTCCAGATCCAAGAGCAGTTCAGAGTTTTGCTTGTCTATCCTGGCCGTCGTAAAGCTGAAACGTCCAAACTCCAAGTCTTCGAACACGACCTTGCCGTTTGCATCGAGAATCCCTTGCGCAGCAGTCGGAGAGTCGAAGGAACTGATTCTGAATCGCCGAGACTTCTCGGGGAATCCCTGACTGACCACCAAGACACGGATGTTTGTCGAGCGCTTGCTATCCAGGGTCACGTCCATGAGATCCAGGCTCGGCCCAGGCAGAGCGCTGGTAACACTCGTATGGTTTGGCCTCAACCTGGCACCGCCGTGAATCTCGATATCGACAGTTCGAGCGAGCCCTTGGCCATCCACAGAGGCGATGGGATCGAGTGTAAACCGACCATTGCTACCGCTCTTGGTGAAGGCTTGACCGGTTTGGATCAATGCCCCTGAAAGAACTTGCCCGGTCCGACTAACCACTCGACCGCTGACAACCGTCTCACTCAAAATGTCGGTCGCGAAACAATACAAGCCACCCATCGAGACCATACTCGGACCGCTCGAGAGACTTGTTCCTGAAGGGTCTACGCTACCGACTCCAACCATCACCCAGTCACCGGACAGGCCATCCAAGCGCCAAAGTTCGACCGCCGCACTAGCCGGCATGTTCAGGTCGTTTGGAATCGAAAGTGTGCCACCAGGAGAAACGGTGAGTGTGTCTGGCCCGATGAAGACTCCCCGACTGCTTAACTTGCGACCCAGCATGGGCGCCGGCAACAGCCCCGGCAGATGCGCACTCGCCAAGGATCCGCTTTGCACTATGCCGCTCATTGCCGCTCCAAGGCCAACCACCGAAGCGCTTGGAATATTGAAGATCGCGCCCGAGCTGGCACTGTCATCCAAGGTGAGCGGCGCGGCTTGAGGCCCAGCGGTTACGGGAAGACCAAGGCTGCTCGAGAGATCCGGAAGATAGACCGCATAGGGGAAACTCTCCTTCCCGGTCAATTGTTCACTCACCGTCAGGCTAGCGAGCTGGTCACCAGGACTCGCAGACGCGGTTGCGGCACTGACGCGAACCGATCGGACACCGGAGAACTGATTGCGAAAACCCGCGCGGCCGGATTGGCCAGTGCCCGCCGTCGCAGCGCTCCCGCTGATTCCAACCAGAGCATTGCTAACTCCCTGATCCTGCTCATTGCGAACAAGGACCCTGAAGACAGCCTCTGGCAGGTCTTCGAGCTCGGGACCGATGTCGCTGCCGTCTCCCGTCGAACAGGCAGAAAGCAGCAGGGCAAAACCAAGGCTGAGTCTTCTCATCTTCCGCGACGTCGGCCACCGCCCCTTGCTTGACGTCCTTGGTCGAAGGAGTCGCCATCAGGCGCTGCCTGAACTCTGCTCCGACTGCCGTCACCGGCTACGCAACGCACACCAACGACAACGTCGTCGACACATACGCCCGCGAGCACAGCTCTCAATTCCACCGCACCAGATCTACGGTTCTCTCCAGCTTCGTACTCCCCCTCGCTCAACATGAGCGCGGACTCCCAATCTGAGCTTGTGGTCAGACGCCATACCACCTCGTAGCTGGAGACCCCGTCCACGGGTTGCCAGGTGACACGGACATCATGCGCATCTCTCGCGCCACTAACCCGCACGACTGAGGGCGGAGGCGGGGCGGAGGCCAACTCTGCCAGGAGACTGATATTGAGCTGAGTCACCTTGGCGAGGTAAGTAAAGTCCATGAACTCGGGAAGGTCGCCATATGGCTTGCCGTTCCGTTCGGTGATGTTTTGATGCTGCCTGGAGAAATCTTCGCGTGGCTCAGTAAAGCGCAGAGAGGGGTAACCCGCATCGAAGAACGGTCGATGATCGCCACCTCGCCCATAGCGGTCGCCACGATAGACCAACATCACATCTAGCTCCGCAATCCGACCGGCTGCCCTGGTCGCGGCTCTGGCCAAACTGCGACCCATGGAATCGTTCCCTCTAGGCGCATAACTGAAACAGCGGAGATAACCATCTCGCGTAACAGCATCCATCCCCAGAGTGTTCCCGACGATGTCGTTGGTAATCATGCCATCAACTACGGAATCCGATTCTGCGAGCTTCTGCGCATGGGCTCGGGAGCCCAAGAGCCCCTGCTCTTCGCCGTCGTAGCAGACAAACATGATGGTTGCCGGAAACTCTGCCTGGCTCATCACCCGACAGGCCTCGATCACCGCTGCCGTTCCCGAACCATCATCATTGGCCCCGGGCGCCAAGCCTTCTCCGTCCGACCCTCGACTGTTGCGCGAATCATAGTGCCCACCAACCACATAGATCCGGTCAGGATCAGTGGTGCCGCGTAGGGTCGCAACGATATTGACAACCTCGATCTCAGCACCGAGTCGGCGAGCATCAACTGGCGTCACCTGGCGCTCGACAGTCAACCGACCACCTGAGGATGCAATGAAGGAACGCATGCGGTTCTCCATGAAGTCCTGCGCTGCTCCACGACCTCGAGCATCGTCATCCGAGGTCGAAAGCACATGCCGAGTCTCGAAGGAGACCAGAGTGTTGATGCTGTGCTCGAGGTTGTCGGCAGAGACCTCACTGACGAGCTTCGCGACCTTCTTGGCGACTCCGTCCTGAGCTATCGTGCTATCAGGTGTCAGTGATCTGGGCTCTTGGAGATCGATTGAGAACGTAGCCAGGATTGCGGCGATAAGAACTGTCATAGCAGGTTGACTCCTTCCATGGAGGGGTGGGGTGCCAACCCCATGAGCGGCAGGATCGTAGTGGCGATGTCACAAAGGCGGCCGCCACTCTGCAGCGAACGCCCCTTGAGATCCTCGCCCATGATAAGGAATGGCACCGGATTGGTCGTGTGCGCCGTGTGGGGTTCTCCGGTCTCGGGATCAATCATCATCTCACAGTTGCCGTGGTCCGCCGTCAGAGCAAAGTAGCCTCCGGAGTCAACGACCCTCGGAACAAGCCGCGCGAGGCAATTGTCCAGAGTTCGCACCGATTGAATGGCGGCATCGAGTTTTCCCGTGTGCCCAACCATGTCCGCATTGGCGAAATTGAGAATCGTCAGATCCGGGGGATTCTCACTATCCAGCTCTGCCAATAGAGCGTCGGTCAGCTCAGCTGCAGACATCTCCGGCTGCATGTCGTAGGTAGCCACCCTTGGGCTGGGGACCAGAATGCGCCGCTCACCGGGCAGCTCACGCTCATCTCCACCGGACATGAAGAAGGTGACGTGGGCATACTTCTCGGTCTCGGCGATTCTGAGTTGAGTCAAGCCGGCAGCGCTCACGACCTCCGGCATGATTCCTTTGAGATAGGAGGGTGCGAAGGCCACTGGGCAATCAAAGTCCTGGCGATAACGCCCCATGGTGACAAAGACGAGGTCCGTAATGAGCTCCCGTGCGAAGCCCTCGAAACCGGGGGAAATGAAGGCATCGGTGATCTGCCGCGCACGATCAGCCCTGAAGTTGAAGAAGATGACCGCATCCCCAGCCCTGACGCGACCCTGGTCCTTGTCGCCGATCACCGTAGGAAGCACAAATTCATCGTCTTCACCGCGGGCATAGGCCGCCTCGAGACCAGCTTGCGGATCCTGGAATTGATGACCGACACCATCTGTCAGGACGCGATACGCCCGTTCGACTCGATCCCAGCGCTGGTCTCGATCCATGGCGTAGTAGCGGCCACAGAGAGTGGCGATCCGACCGGTTCCAAGAGCGGACATCTTCGCACTCACCGCGGTCAGATACCTGGCTGCTGAACGCGGCGGCGTATCCCGTCCATCGAGAAAGGCATGCAGCAGAACGCGATCTGCGGAGAGCCCCTCAGCGGCCGCCATATCGAGAAGAGCAGCGAGATGCTGATCAGAACTATGCACCCCGCCATCGCTCAACAGGCCGAAGAGATGCAACTTCCCACCGGTTCTCTTGACCTGGGCTAGGGCCTGGAGAAAGGCCGGATTCTTCGCAAAGCTCCCTAGCTCGATCTCGCGATCGATGCGACTGATCTCCTGCCAGACGATTCTGCCAGCGCCAATATTGAGATGGCCGACTTCCGAATTGCCCATCAGACCGCAGGGCAGCCCGACCTCATCGCCACTGCAACCGAGGAGACCAAAGGGGTAGTCCTCACGCAGGCTGGCATAGAAGGCAGGATCAGCCAGGGTGATGGCGTTGCTTGCGCCGGCGGGGGCTTCGCCAAAACCATCCAGGATGGCCAGAATCGTTGGTGGCCGCTTGGGCATGGACCCACCATATTCGCCTCAGCAGAGGCCGCCAGCCATTCTTGTGAGCCAACTGGCCAGGGGGGGTCAGACCAAGAAGGTCCCCACCGCCGCCTCGATCTGCGCCTTGGCCTCAGAGACTTCTTCCAGGACCTCAGAGGCCCTGTCGCGCGTGGTGACCGCAAGCTCTTCGTCCGTGAGGAAGGCGGCATTACTGATAATGCTCAGGCTAGCAGCCTCCCCAGCAGCCAGGAGGAGCGCCGCACCCGCGGCGAAGTCGCTGGCCACACTCTTGTTCAGGCAGTCGCAGAGCTCAGTTGCGGTGAGAAGGCAGTCCCGGCAAAGACATATGATCTCACTTGGAACGGCGATGGCTCCCACGAGGGCCTTCTCCAAGGCCTGCTGGCGAACCTGCTCATCGGCCTGATCCTTGGGCATGCGGTAGGCGCTGATCACCCGATCGAATGCGACGCAGTCCTTCTCCATCATCGGCAGCAGTCTGGCGCGCAGGCTGCCGAGGGTTGCTTCCGCCTTCGCAAGCTCCTCCTCACGGTCCCGATTGGCAGGCTTGCCTTGGCAGAAGCGGACCACCATCTGCAAGAGCGACGCGCCCATGCAGGCGGTATAGGCAGCAGCAGCCCCACCGGCCGGGGTTGGCTGACGTTCCGCCAGGTAATCTGCGAATTTGCCGAGGCTTGAATCAATCATGGATCGTTGGCTCTGGGCCCTAGCGTACTTGCCTGCATCGGTGCGGACCATACTCTGACCCCATGAAGTCATGCTTTGTGGTTCTGCTGCTAGCAGCGGCGGGTTGCTCGACTACAAACGCGATTCCCAGCACAGCCTTCCAAGACCTGCGCAACTCAGCACTGGCAGCTGAGGTCCGGCTCATGATCGATGCTGACAAGGGGCTGGTGTGGATAATCGCAATCGAGCCTGACGCATTGCCTCCAGCTGTGAGGAGAGCATCACAGGCTGTTCTGCAGGAGGGCGAATATCGCTTCATTGGCCGAATCCACGCGGCCTCCGAGACCACTTTCCTCCTGGAAAAGCAGTACCCCCTTCTCCCCGGAGAGCATCTTCGCACGGCGATCATCGCCGCAGATGGTCGAATCATCTCGCGCAGCCACAGCATCCCCTTGGCAGATCTCCCTGTGGCGGCACGATCGGAACTCCAGAATAGAGGCAAAGTGCAGAGTCTGGAATTTGTCGAAGAGTCGGACGCGAATTACTTCCGCGCGAAGTTCGCCGATGGCCAGGGGAATGAGCAGACGATCGAGATCGATGCTGCGGGACGAATGCGGAGAATGTTCCGAATCCTGCCGATGACTGCCAATCTGGCGATCTGAGCCTCGAGCCCCTGCGCTGCGCCCCCTCAGCGGGCGCTGGTCTTGAAGACGGACTCGACCGGTATGATTTCGATCTGATCGGCCGAGAGGGGAACCCTGAGCTTCTCGATAATCGAATCTTCACGCAGGACCTCCTGCCCAGGAGGAGCCTGGTAAAGAATCGGAGTTGCCTCATCTGACAGCATCGCTGCCTTGAATGCCTCGGCATCCTCAGTAACAACGACCATCTGCAGGCCATCGCTGCGCAAGTGTGCACGAATGGCGCGGTTCACGTCCTCTAGAGTGAGCTCGGCGAGCTGCTTCTTCACGAAGCTATCAAAGTCTGCAGTCCCGTAGTAGCGACTGTCGAGGGCATACCCAAGGCGCCGGTCTTGAGACTTGACCAGAAGGTTTACGAACTTGCTCAAGTAGTCGCGAGTCGCGTCGAAGGCCGGCTCGGAGATTCCATCTGCAACGAGTTTCTGAAGCTCGTAGTAGGCGGCCTTGAGGGCGAAGGGGCCATTCTCAGGCGGAACTGGGCGGATCCAGATTTGGAAGATCTGCTCCTTGCGCGCCAGGTTGGGGTCCGGATGGAATTGCTGTCCGCCCCTGGGGAAGTACTCGATGTAGGAATAGTCCCCGTAGTTGAGCCCGCGTATCTCGCGCAAGCGTTGATAGAGGTACGAGTTCTCTGAGCGGTGTTCGCCGAAATAGGAGCGCACCAACCAGAGAGCCGCCCAGTCCGGGTGCGAGCGATTCACATCGATCGGAAAGCCGATGTGAATCCCAGTAGCGCGAGTGCTCTTCTGCACGATGCGCATGCGATTGGCAGCGATCTTGGGAGCTGGCGGAATCACTCGCTTGCGCTTGGCCACTGAATCGGCATTCAACTGACCAAGGTCCCGGCGCAAACGACCTGGCAGGCCACTGGGATAACTCCCTGAAACTCCCAGGACCAAATTGTCAGATCGGAAGAAACGACCGTAGAACCTGCGCACATCGTCGATGCTGATCTTCTTGATTGAATCGATCAGACCGACGCTCAGATGACCATATGGATGGCCGCGGTAGATCGACGAGTACATCACTTCCTTGCCCATCTCCTCGTCATCGCCTCGTCGCAGCCCGACATCGACATAGCTGATAGTGTTGTTCTTCAACCTGGCAAGGTCAGATTCGTCGAAGGCCGGCTCTCTGATCATTTCCATCATGATCTCGTAGAAAGCATCCAGATTGTCCCGATGCACCGTGCCGGCGAAGACAGTCATCTCCTTGTCGACCTGCGCCCTAAGGCCGGTGGCAAGGGGATAGAGCGCGTCAACGATCGCCTCGAATGACCGGGCCTTGCTGGCGCCATTGGTCAACAGATTCGCGGTGATATAGGCGAGGCCTTCTTTGCCTGCGGGATCGTCGGCAGCACCGAACTCGAAGAGCAATCTGAAGCTGATCAGGGGCGACGAGTTTGGCAAGAGCACCGCACGAGAATCTGTTTCCACCACCGCCATGCCGGGAGCATCCGGAACCTGTGGCAGGGCAACATGGGAAAGGGTTCCAATCGTCCGTGAGGACGCCAGGAAGTACTTCCTAGCCATCGCCTTGATATCAACGGGCTGCACCTGGTCGTAGCGGCGATAGACCTGGTTCAGGCTCTCCGGGTCTCGAGTCCGAGCGATATAGCCGGCGAGGGCATCGGCGATCGCCTCAGAGCTGTCGAGAGTACCCGTGAACGAATACTTCAGATTCGACTTCACCGCCGTGAGCTCATCGGCATCCACCTCGCCAGTCTTCAACGCTTCGCATGTTGCCAGAATCTCATCGCGCACGATGCCCCAATCCTTTGGGTCTCGGAGTCGAGCGAACACGGTCAATAAGTATGGGTCCGTGTGATCGGGAAAGCTTGCAAAGAGGGCATCCACTCGCCGTTCGCGCAAGAAGAGCTTCTTGTACAGCTCGGAGTTCTCGGAGAAGGCCAAGGCCGATATCACATCCAGGGTCGGCATGTCCTTCTCGTTTGGCGAGAAGGCTGGCCCTTTGAACGCGACTGCAACCCAGGGTTGGGTAGGCGATGGCCACTCGACATGGCAGCTCAGCGGCTCTTCCTGCCTCGGCTCGACAGGGATCTCTGCTTGATAGCTGCCGCGCTCCCATCCACCCCAGTACTCTTGGACCAGTTCCTTGACCGCATCGCGGGTCACATCTCCCACTACAAGGATGGTGGTGTTCTCAGGACGGTACCAGCGATCAAAGAACTCCAGGCTGTATTCGTACTGGTCGGGCATGACCTCGATGTCAGCGAGGAAGCCCATGGTTGTATGCTTATAGGTATGCCGCGTGTACGCGGTATCTCGCATCACCTCGAGCAACTTGCTCAATGGGTTGGAGCTGTTCTTATTGTACTCGCCCAACACAGCCATCGCTTCCGTGCGAAACAAGTCTGGGCTGTAGCGCAAGAACTGGAAGCGATCAGCTTCCATCCGCAGGACTGTGGCTAATTCCTCAGTCGGCACTGTCGTGTGGTAGTTCGTGTAGTCGTCTGTGGTGTAAGCGTTCCGATCCGCACCAGCCTTCTTGAAGATGGCTGCCTGCTGAGCGGGGGTGAAGTTCTCCGTCCCACGAAACATGACATGTTCAAAGAAATGAGCGAACCCGGACTTGCCGGCTTCGACTTCGTTTCTAGATCCGGTACTGACCAAGATCTGAATGCTGACGATCCCCGGAAACTCCGTGGGAACGGTGACGAGACGCAGTCCGTTTGGAAAATCGTCGACTGCAAATCGATAGGGGAAGACGTCCTGCGCATGCAAGGGCTTGCTGAGGAGGAGACACAGCGCAAAGAGCGCCCAAAGCCGGTGTGCCATGATGAATCGCTATGCGGTGATCAGTTCAGATCGATACGAATCGGCTTGAAGTCGATCGCATCACAAGAAGTGAGGAAGTAACGGATCCCTCCCGCTTCACCCTGGAATCCATGCACATGGTCTTTCCCATGCAAGTGCCCATAGATGCAGTGACTGACCCCTGCATCCTCGAGAACCGGGACAGCGTCGGTCTTCCTACCGTCCGTGTATCTCGGCGGATAGTGGACAAGGGCTATCAACCTGTCACCATCGAGCTTCTTGGCCGCATCGACAGATAGTTTGAGGCGGCCGACCTCGCGCGAAAAGATCTTGGGCGCGTTCTCATCTGCCCAGGGAGCACCCGGCGGGTCCCATAGACGGGTACCGACTACAACGGTGCCATCATCCATCTTGATCGCATTGTTCTGCAGCAAGAGGATCGAGTCGTCGATGACATTCTCAACCTTCTTCCGGGAGGACCACCAGGTGCAATGGTTGCCCTTGATCAAGATCTTGGTTCCCGGTCGCTCTCCGAGCCAATCGAGGTCGGGCTGCGCCTCGGCGAGATTCAAGCCCCATGACAAGTCCCCGCCGACCAAGACCCAGTCATCCTTGCCAATCTCAGCGTCCCATGCTTCACGGATCTTCTCCGCGTGCGCAACCCATTGGGGGCCGAAGATGTCCATGGGCTTCTCGACGCCAAAACTGAGGTGCAGGTCGCTGATGGCAAATAGGTTCATCGCTCAGCTTCTCAGTCCACAATTCTGCGAACTTCGTCCAGATCTCCTGGCCGGGACCAATTGCAGTCCCCGCCGCCGAGAGTTGCCGCAGAAAAGCTGATCAGCTCTTGAGCCAACTCTCTCAGACTCACTCCACCTGGACTCCGCGTATCCAGGGCATCCTTCGCTGCGGCCAGATGGAAGGTCTTCAATGCCTCGGGATCATCCAGGACGAGCTGCTCGGACATCGCCTCTGCAGAACTCGTCGCGTCCTTGCAATAAACGATTCCCGAAACCAGAGCGAGGACGGAGCGGGCCAAACTCCAGTCCACTGAGTCAAAGCAGCGGATCTCGACGTAATTGCGCAGACGCACAAAGGGAAACAGCGTGCTGAGATGGGCTTCCAGATCTTCTCGCGAGATTTCACCGAGCTCAACCAACTCAGCGAGTGACTTGGGCTCAGACTGGACGATCTTGTCCCCGCGATGAAGAAACATGACCTGGGCCTTCTTGGCGTACTCGAGGTAGCCCTGAATTGCCGTCTCTGCGTGCAGCGACCCCTCGGGCACTCCTGTTCTCGAGGAATCGGTTTCCCACCAAACCTTGTGTCGAAAGCTCGCGTAACCGCTGTCCTCACCATTCACCATGCGCGAGTTAGCAGTGATTGCCATCAGCAATGGTGAGAGGCGATACAAGAGGGCCATCTTGCGCCCGGCATCCTCGCGATCGGTAACATCGTATGTTAGCTGGAATCCCGCAGTAGCCCGCATCATGTTGGCGGTCAGAGGACCCCGAGTTGGCATGGACAGGTCCATGATCCGATAGCGTTCTCGAGGCAGGAGCTCGAGATCCTGGACTCTGGTCACGGGAGCATGGCCAAGGCAAACCAGTTCGTAGGGGCTGTCAGCCAGGTATGCGTCGATGATGCCGGTCGCCCGCTCCATGGTGTGGTCGATCTCTGCCAGATTGGATGCAGGCGAGGACGAAACTTCCAACTGACCGCCTGGTTCCATGGATAGCTCGAAACCATCGCCTTTGACGAGCTTGATGACTTCGCCATCCAAGACTCGTTCTGCACCGGCAACATCCAGGTCGCGCATCAATGCACGACAGAAGGGAAGTGGGGCACTCGCATGGCTTTTCCGATCCAAAATCAAGCGCTCATACTCGGTACCGAGCAATCTGGTGCCCAGACCCATGAACTCCCCGAGAATGAGTTCCTCGAGGAGCGGGCCTAGCTCCCGCGAGGTGACCAGTGGCGATTGAGACATGCACTACTAGGAGTAACCGCAATGCCCCGGGTCGACAACTTCCCGCAGCTGCTTAGCCGGGTCTTTTCACCGGCTCAGGAATGCTGGGCCAATCTCAGGGATTGGCCTTCATGCTCATGCAAGCGAGCATCTGCCGGACGAGCTGCAGCATCCCCATGAAGGAGTCTGCGGTCACATCACTGGGATTCCGCAGCTGGACCGCCGAGATCAAGAGATTCCTGCTGGTCAGGATCTGCCTCAGGAGAGAGCGGTCATCCTCATCCAGGTCATCCCCCAGCAATTGGACCAGCAGAACCGGGATTCGCCAACTATCGATGGGGCCCACCAAACCAAGCTCGGTCGCTCTCGGCATGGCATATTCGAGCGTCACCTGCTCGAGAACGGCACAGAGGTGGACACTGGCCATGCGGTAATCGTGGGCACGTCTGCAGCGCCGCATGCCACGCATGTCCTCCACCATCATCTGACGGAGTCTTGGATCACGGATCCGATTGGGGTCGAGGAGAAAGCCCTCTTCCATGGCCATCGGAGTGTCATCGTCACCCTCCTCCTCGGAGGAATCATAGACATCCCTCTGGACCACCGGCTTCGCTTCTGGCTGGGGATCAGGCTCTACGATGCTGTGTGGCGAAGAACTGCTCTGTGGTGAAGCACTTACGGCCCTGGCATGCAGCTCCTTGTAGTCATAGCGCTCAGGCTTGATCCCTTCTTTGAAGCCGACCTCTTCGTTGATGCTCTTTTCCAGCTCGGAAACTGCGGCCATCGCCGGAGCGGCCGTCCTGGTTTCGAATCGCGAACTCAGCTCACGTTCGGCACTGTGCTTGAGGTCGACCTCTTTGGCGACCCGCTGCACCAGGATCGACTTGCCATGCGCAGGCGATACCCCCGGAAGAGGCTCGATCTGTCGGTTGGCGAACTCGATGGCGAGACTCGCCAAAGTCATCGCTAATTCACGATTCCACTCGGATGGCTTACCGGTGGCTACACCACGACGGATTCCACGCACTTCGCCATCGCCGATAACCATGAGCAGGCAAGAGGCGAGAAGATCGTCGTCAATGTCAGTGAGATCGACTTCGATCAGGTTCTCGCCTGTGGCGGAGGAGAGTTGGAGATAGTCCTGAACCCGCCTGATCCTGGTGTAGAGGAGCATGAGCTGGCTCTCATCAAGGCGCGCAGACTGGCCTGCCTCCAGCTTGATACGGCTAAGGTGGCCGAGCGCCTTCTTGATGGCGTCGAGCACATGGCCTACCAAATCTCTGTCGAGTGATCTCCTCCCCATTGTCCATGCTCATTTTCGGTACAGACGAACCTCCAGCTGAAGCTTTGTACCTGGATTGCTCGCGGAGAGGCTGGATTCAGCCTCTATGCTGCCTCCGATGACTGCGATCCAGAGTCTTCTGCTCGCCGAATTCGGCCCGGAACAGGCCTTGGTTTCGGAAGCTGCACTCACTGCCTACGAATGCGACGGCTTCACCATTCACAAGCAGCGCCCTCTCGCAGTATTGCTGCCGGAAAACAGCGAAGAAGTGCAGAAAGCCATCCGGATACTCCAGCGGGAAAAGGTTCCCTTCTTGGCAAGAGGTGCCGGCACCTGCCTTTCAGGCGGCCCAACCGCAATTCTGCCATCGGTGGTCATAGAGACCGCGCGCATGAAGCGCATTCTGGAGGTGCATGCAGATGATTTGCTGGCAGTAGTTCAGCCTGGCGTGGTGAACTCGGAGCTGAGTCGGCATGTAGCTCACCTCGGCCTGCACTACGCACCTGATCCGAGCAGCCAAGCCGTGTGTACGATTGGCGGCAATGTGGCCGAGAACAGCGGTGGCCCACACTGCTTCAAGTACGGAATGACGACCGATCACATTCTCGGTCTACAGGTGGTGCTACCAGATGGTGAAATAGCGCAATTCGGTAGTTCCTGCGGACCGAGAGCTCATGAGTTTGATCTCACCGGACTCTTTACGGGCAGCGAGGGCACATTCGGTATCACGACTGAGATCACCGTCCGACTCAGCCCGAATCCCGAGAGCATTCTCACCCTTCTAGCTGCTTTCTCGAGCATGGATGCCGCCTGTGAGTCTGTGGAGGAGATCGTCGCCGCGGGGATGATCCCTGCAGCGCTAGAGATCCTCGACCAGGGGACCATACGCGCCGTCGAAGCCTCCGTATATCGAGCCGGCTATCCGCAGGAAGCGGCCGCCGTTCTCCTGGTAGAACTCGATGGCCCAGCGGATCAACTCGCTCAAGAATCCAATGAGATTCGCAGCATCTTCGCAGGCAATTCTGCACTCGAAGTTGAAGAGGCTCTCGATCAAGAGGCGCGGGCTCGGCTCTGGCGAGGGCGCAAGGGAGCCTTCGGCGCCATGGGCCGCTTGAAACCCGATCTATACGTGCTCGATGGCGTGGTCCCTCGAACGCAGTTGGTAGGCACCCTGCGACAAATCGCAGCGATCGCCAAGAAGTACGAACTCACCCTCACAAACGTCTTCCACGCCGGTGATGGCAATCTGCATCCGAACATCAGCTATGACGGACGCGATGCTGAGGAAACCAGGCGCGTGGTCGCTGCGGGCCATGAGATTCTGGAGACCTGTATCAATGCAGGCGGCAGCATCACCGGTGAACACGGGGTGGGCAGTGAGAAGCTTGACCACATGAAGTTGATGTTCGAGGAGGCCGACCTGCAGGTCATGGAACGTGTCAGAATGGTCTTCAACCCTGAAGAGCTGTGTAATCCCGGCAAGGTGATCCCCGAAAGAAGCGCTTGCAGCGAAGTCGCCCGCTGGCCCCAGATGGCCGAACGCATCAGGAAAGCAGAACTCGAAGCTGATGAAGGTCGACTATCTAACTGAAGGGCAAACGGAGGTAGATCGTGCCGAGGACTTGCACGATCTACTGTCCAGTCATGATGGCTCTCCGCTGCGTGTTCTTGGTGGAGGTAGTCGTCAACTCGAGCTGCCCCCAGCAAGCAAGTCGGTACGACTTCTGAGACTGTCGGGCATGAATCGCATTCACCGACTGGAAGCCGCCGATCTGACTTGCTCGGTAGAACCGGGCCTAAGCCGATATGACTTGGATGCAGCCCTGGCGGAGAAGGGTCTGCAACTCCCTTGCACCGGCGGAGGCAGCCTGGGCGGGCTCTTCGCCAGTGGTGAACCGAGTCCCATGACACCAGGCGCGCACTCGCCACGCTCCCTCCTCCTCGGAATGAATTGCATTCTGGCAGAAGGCCTCGAATTCAAGTCCGGCGCCAAGGTCGTCAAGAACGTTGCTGGTTACGACCTACAAAAGCTCTTCGTCGGCAGTCGTGGACTGCTCTTTGTTGCCACCATGCTGCACCTGAAGTTGCGCCCTCTCGTGAAACACCGAGCTCACCTCCGGCGCAGATCCCTCGAGATCAGCAGGGCATTCGAGATATTTACTCGCCTCCGCCACAAGCCAGAAGGCGTTAGCGCACTCTGCATTCACAGAGAGGACGATGGAATCGCTCTGTATCTGACCATGGAAGGTCGTACGCGGAGCGGCATTGCATCGCTGGAGAAGGAGGGCTTCGAGGAATGCAAGCTGCCCACTCTCCTCGGCGGCGAAAGGCAGAACAACAATCTGGAACTGATCCGTGGACAAGTTCGTGTCAGCAAGGTCCTCGAATTACTGGCGCAGTTGCCAGAGAGCGTCGCCTTCAGCTGCAGCGGCACTGGCCAGTTTGAATGTCAGGCGAGTCCAGACCTCTCCGACAGTCTCCTGCGGAGCACCTTTCAGCTCGGAGGGCAAGCGGAGATCCGTCGCGCGAAGGCAGAACGCCGGGGCCTGAGCACAGCCATGGATCCGGCACACCAACGCTTGTCCAATGGCCTGAAGATGGCCCTCGACCCCGGGGGAGTCCTGCATTGAAGCTGCAGCACAGCTTCTACGAGCAGACCCTGGACTGTGTGCATTGCGGTCTATGTCTCGAGTCATGCCCAACCTATGGCCAAACAGGCCAGGAAGGCGAGTCACCTCGCGGCCGGCTCTATCTCATGCGCGCCTTCGCCGAGGAACGATTGGCAAGCCCGCAAGACATCCGCCCACATATCGATCGATGCCTCGGCTGTAGAGCATGCGAAACTGCCTGCCCCTCGGGGGTCGAGTACGGACGAATCCTCGAGGAGCAACGGGCTGAACTCGAAGAGCGTTGGCCTGAGAAGAACCTCAAGAGTCGGTTGCGGCGGATATTGCTGCGACATGTGGTTGCACACCAGGGGAGGCTGCGCCTTGCCTTTGCCTTGGCTCGCTTCGCCGAGATGAGCGGATTGCGTGCAATCATGCGGAGCCTAGGGTTGCTGAGTCGCGAGGCGGACGCGCTGCTTCCTAGAGTCCCGCCTGCGCGCGAACGCGGCAGCATCGCCGGCACTCACCGCCCAAGCGGCAAGGCACGCAAGCGGGTGCACCTCTTCACCGGCTGCCTGATGGAGCAGGTCTTCGGGAGGATCAATCGGCTCACTATTGAACTCCTGACCAGCAATGGCTTCGAGGTTGTAGTCCCTGCGACGCAGGGCTGCTGTGGTGCGCTGCATGCTCACAACGGCATGGCGAAAGACGCGAAGGACCTGGCCAGGAGGAATCTGAGCGCCTTCTCCGAGGCTGAGGTGATCATCAACAACAGTGCAGGCTGTGGCGCCAGCTTGCGCGAATACGGCGCAATGCTTGGCTCCGAGGCCGCTCGCTCGCTCTCAACGCGCTGCCGAGACATCTGTGAATTCCTTGCAGAGGAAGGGCTAAAGGCAACTCCGAAACCATTCCCAAGGCGCGTCACCTATGACGCCCCCTGCCACCTCGAACATGGGCAAGGCGTAGTCGACGCTCCCCTCGAGCTGCTCGAACAGATTCCTGAGATCGAACTTGTTGTTAATCCCGCCAGTTCTAGATGCTGTGGTTCAGCCGGCATCTACAACCTCCTGCAACCGGAACTGGCGAACCGAATTGGGCGAGAGAAATCCCAAAGCCTGATGACAGTGGGGGCGGAATACGTGGCCACTGGCAATCCCGGCTGCCTGTTGCAGATCGCCAAGCAGCTAGCAGCTTCCGGATCACCCACCAGGGTTTTGCATCCGGTGGAAATACTCCTCCCCTAGGCCGCAGTCAGCGCCGTCTGACCCCGCCAGCCACGCGATTCGATCTTGAAGCGAAGCCTCTCCACATCCACCTTGCTCGCCGCCGCAGCGACAACTGCATTGATCTTCGCTGAGGATCAATCAGGCCTTTTGGGCAGCTATCTCGGCAGCGGACGCCCGAGCGATGAGGGCTCAGCAGCTTCGGGGATGCCTGTCGACTTTGGCGACAATTGCGGGGCAGAGCCCTTCCGCCTCAGCGAAGGCTCCAGGCGCCTGGCTCTGACGCGCCTGAAGAACTGCGAAAGATCCCTCGAAGAGTTCGTCAGGAAGCAAGCAAGGGCTTGCTCGCAGAACCCCCAGTCCGCTGATGAATGGCGCTTGCTTGCCGAGGCCTATCTCGAACGGTCACGCGCCCGGACCTCTCACAAGGGGTTACGGGTAGGGGAGCCAGTTCTCGATGCTCTGCCCCCGGCGATGGCTGCGGAGATTGAGTCGGGCCTGAATGCTGTAGAGCGCGCCCAAGCACTGCACGGCGAGGATGCGGATCTACTTCGCATCGAAGCGGAGCTGCTATCGGCACAGATCACCGGATTCACAAGCGCTATCAAGGTCAGCGGCAAGATTTCCGAGCTCACCCGGAAGGCTCTGATTCTGGACCGCGGCCATCCTCGGTTGCAGGTAACCCTGGGTGCGCGCAAGCTCTTTGCCCCCGAGTTTCTGGGCCATGATCCCAGGGCCGCCAGGGCGCATTTGCTCGCCGCGGCTGCTGCCTTGAAACTTGACGAACGCCCACTCCTCTTGGCTGCCATGGCCAGTTACCTGCTAGGCGAAATCCATGAAGCCGCGGCGCTTCTCGAAAGGGCCGCAGAACGAAACCCCGCCAACCGATTCATCGCAGCCGTAGTCAGGCGACTGGAAGCAGGTGAGGATGATCCCTTCGAAAGAGACCTGCCATCGATAAGCGCGATGGCAGCCCGCTAGGACCAGGCGGGGGGCCCGGCAGTCGGCTAGAAGCTGTTGACTACGTGGATCAGACCCTGGGAAGTGGACATCAGCCCGTTATCGGCAAAGGCGTCGAGCACCAGCCATTGGGAGAAGAATGCCTGCCCGCGTAGGGTGATATCCGGCATGATCGGGAAGGCGATCGTTGCGACGCCATCCCCGAACCCGAAACCCTGACTGGTCACTGCCGAACGCAGCCACATGGGCTCGACCAGCAGGAAGCAACCGTTGGCGCCGATGAAGTCCAGCCCAAGGGGCAGGACCGCTTCTCCCCAAACAGATCGACTCCGCCCCAAGGCGAACACCGCCGGTGCATTTGGTGCCGCATCCGTCAAGACCTGCTCCCAGGCCTGATTCGGCACCATCGGGGGGCCATTCGAAGTTGTAGCCGTCGGGACGATTCCACCACCACCAGGACAGCCGCTGGAGAATGGGTGCGTGATGCCATCAACGAAGTCAAAACGCATGCTCAAGCCCTGTCCCGAGCTGAACACACTGGCGGATGCTGCAGTCGGGCTGGTTGTGTTGAAACCTCGACTGACCTTGCCGAAACTCGTGAAGGTGGCTTCCAGATCGAATGGGTAGGCCTGACCAAAGTTGCCGTTGTTAAAGACCTTGACCTCGACGGTGACGCCAGAGACGCCATCCCACACAAACTCTCGATTGAAAACGACTGCCAAAGGGAAGGTCCCCGGAGTCGCTGTCCCCATCAAGACCGTGCCTGAGAAGTGCGCCGGCATGGCCTTCTCGACCCCGAGGTTGTTGTCGAAGGTCGGGACGAAGAAGCTCGTATTGGCCATCTTTACGTCGATGGTCACTTCCTTTCCTGGCTGACCACCAGGATTGCCGGCCTTGAACTGAACGCCGGTAACCCGCACCGGGTTGACCGCGGCCGCCTGCCATTCAGCTGCAGAAAACCACTGCTGGTAGCGCATGAGCGGCCCGCCGAAGGGAAAGTTGTTGCTGCTCGCGATGAACGGCTGGGTGGGCAGATCAAACTGCAGCGGCGGAGGGACAATTTGCGCCGGGGCCAGAGCTGCCAGTGCGAGGCCGAGGATGGCAGAACTCAGGATCTTCATGGGATGCGTCCGGGGGGTCAGGCTAAGGTTCGATTTGCGGCGAGCCGCCAAGTAACTCTACTTGCTCGAGGACAGATAGCCGGGAAAGGCTGGTGAGCAACTACTCGAGAGTCAGAACTGCCCTCTCAAGGGCAGTACGCACCCCATGCCTCCCAGGGGTGGGGATGGCACGAGAGAATAGGGGGAAAAGACGCTCTGAGATGCTGGAAGGACTCTCAGGGAGAGCTTCCTTGGTGAGGGCTGATCAGACCGGGCCAGCAGCCGTACGACCGAGCCGGCAGGCTCGACGCAGCCACATCATGGCCCGTTCGACCTCACGGGGACCGGAAACCGGGATCTCCACGAATTCACGAGCGTGGGGATCACCGTTATCGGGCTGGCGCTTCGCGCCCTGAATCTTCAGAGCCTCGGTCACCTGCGGGGGTGCCAGGCGAACCACGACCCCCTTCTTACCCAGATAAGCGAAGATCTGCCCTCGGACGTAAAAGCCGTCCTTGCCATCTTCTTGCTTGCGGGCGACGTCTTTCCAAGCGCAAAGGCGCTCAACAATTGTAGCGAGTGGGCCGGACATTGAAGGGACGAGTATAACAGGACCCGCCCTAAGCAGGCCAACCCCAGTGACAAAATGCCCCTCTCTCAATCCCTCAGTTCCGCCGGGAAGCTCCTTCAAGTCATTTAGAAACAAGCGCTTAGACCGTATTACGTTTGATGATATGGCAGTGGAACTTTTTGCACAGCAGCTCCCCCAGCAGGCCACTTGCGTTCATTTCCCTAGAAACGTAACCGGTGGATCAGCTCATCCCTTGCGGAGCATATTCTTCGCCACCATCCACATCATGGCCGGGTACTCATCGAGCCGACGACGCAAGTAGGCCACTGCCATGGGCCAGCTGAGCGCAAAGGGGATATAGATTCGGCAGCGGATCTGACGCTCTCGCAGCTCGCCAAGCAGCTTCCGACGGGGGACCCCATAGATCATCTGTACTTCACAGCCATCGCCCCCTACTCCCGTGGCCGGCAGCACCTGGTCCACGAAGCGCCGCACGTAGGCCTCATCGTGGGTGGCAAACTCCACGTAGTGGCCGCGCTCGAGCAGGATCTGCGCATAGCGTAGCAAGCGCTCCTTCATCTCCGGCTTGTTGCTTATCGCATGGCTCTCCGGCTCTTGGTAGATCCCGATCACCAAGCGAACGCGGATGCCCTCCGGTAGGCGGTCCAAGTCCGCCTCACAGCGGTTCAGTCTTGTTTGGAGCACAGCGCCTATGTGCCGGTGCCCTTCCGCATGCAGGTCTCGCAGGAGTTCGATGGTGAAGTCCGTCCAATGGCGGCTCTCCATGTCCATGGTCAAGTCCACGGCATGCTCGGCAGCTGCGACGCAGATTTCCCGGATTGCGTCCGCCGCACCCCGGGCATCCCCAGCTTCGTGGAGTGAGGAGCTTGTGAAATTCGAGGGCTTCAGGGAGAGGGTCGGACGGTTCTCGTCGCTGAAACGCGGGTCCGTCCCGGCTGCCTCAACCATGCGCAGATAGGTATCCACGTTGGCTCTGGCAGCCGCATCGGTCTCGATGCCCTCAGCCAGCAAGTCCAGACTGCTGAGTACTTGGCGATTCTGCCAGAGACCCTCGGCTGCCTTCAGGGCATCCTCGAGGGAGTCTCCGGCCAGATAGGGCCTGGCGAAGACACGGACCAAGAATGGGGGGATTAGCCGAATCAGAGGGTTCACGCGGCAACATTGTGAAGCCAGCACCGGGCGAATACCACAGCCTGAAGGGCCCAAGAGACCGACTCGAGAAGGGTCCAGCTCCAGGCTCTGGAGGACCGATAACAAGGGAGGATCTGGACCCATGCGCATCACCTACCTCTTGGAAACTGCGGACCAACTCTGGGGCGGGGTCAAGTCCGTCCTCGAAGCCGCAGGCGAACTCCAGAGGCGTGGTCACCGGGTCAGGGTCGTCAGCAAGTCGGGCCCCCCATCCTGGATGGATCTGAACTGCGAATTCGTCCAGGTGGCCGAGTTCTCCAAGGAACAGATCCCACCCTCCGATCTGCTGATCGCCACTTTCTGGACCACGGTCCCAGCTGCGATCCAAGCCGGGCAGGGGATTCCAGTGCACTTCTGTCAGGGTTATGAGGCGGCCGGAGTGGAGAACCCCGCGCTAGCTGAGCGCATTCGCAAAATCTACGCGCTCCCCGGAACTGAGAAGATCACGATCTCCCCCCACCTCCGTGAGATCGTCGCCAGCTTTGGCCACGAGGTCCGCGAAGTGACCTACGCGGTGGATCATGCGGTCATGTTCCCAGCCCGCGAACGACGCGCCTACGAGCCACTTCGAATCGGCCTGGTAGGTCCCTACGAGATCCCCTGGAAGGACATTCGCTGTGGTCTCGAAGCCTGCAGACTTGCGTCAGAGGCAGGCTTGGAACTCGAGTTGGTGCGCATCACCAACACCAGCGCCCACCCTGACGAACTCTCACTGCCCTTCCCCGTCGACCTGCATGAGCGCGTGCCACCGGCGAGGATGGGTGAACTCTATCGCAGTCTAGATGTCTTCCTCGGAACCTCGCGTGGTGCCGAAGAAGGCTTCTTCATGCCAGCGATTGAAGCCATGGCTTGCGGCGTCCCGACGGTGCTCACCGACATCCCCTGCTTCCGCGGCTACGGCAGCGGCGAGTATGCAGAGTTCGTTGCCCCTCAGAACCCGGCGGCGATGGCCGAGGCCATACTTCGCGTCGGCATGGATGCGGACCTGCGCGGGAAACTCCGTCGTGCCGGACTCGAACTCGCCGCTGGCTACCGGATGGAGCGACATGTCGACGAATTCGAGGCCGCCCTCGAGGAGATCTTCGCTGGGACAAGGGGATCAGCCCATGACCCACTCTTGGCCAGCCTGCATTTGCAGCGAGCCGGTGAATTGCTTGTAGAAGGGCGATTCCGGGAGGCAGTGGCCAGTTTTGAGCGGGCCATTAACCTGGATCCGAGCGGCGCCGGCCAAAGGCAGGAATTCGAGAACCTCCGCAAGGTTCTCACGGGAGCCTAGGCGAGCATGCTCCGAATCCTCAGCAACATGCCCCTGCAGTGCTTCGATGCCCGGGAAGAGTTTCGGGGAGTCGAGTTCCTGTCCTATGGGCCTGAACACCGCATGTGGGTTGATGGAGTCCACTACCCACCGGACCTGGTCTTCGATCCGAGTCAGGGCAGCCTGGAAGAACTGCTTTCCATCCTCCCCGGCGACTTCTACCCGGACCTGCTACTCATTTACTGGCCAGACCAGGACCCGCTGCCCTCCGGAATGGAACGATGCCCGGTTCCCAGCATCGGGATCATCTCGGACTACAACCTGAGCCTTCCGTATGTCACAGGACTCTGGCCATTCTTCGACATCCTGCTTTGCGACCGGGGCGGGGTCGAAGTCTTCACGAAGCTGCCCTTCGCAGACGTTCGTTACTTTTGCCAATACAGCTTCAAGTCTCCGACCCACCGACTCTATCCAGCTGAGATTCGCAGCCTCGATGTCGGCTTCGCTGGCAATCTGAACCCGACCATACAGATCGCTCGGGCCCCATGGATCGAGAGACTGCTGGCTCTGAAGCAGACTGGGATGCGTTGCGAAGTCCGAGACGATGTCCGCGGCGAGAGCTACGGCCGTTTCCTGAACCGCGCCCGCATTGGCTTCAATCACTCCATTCGCGGCGAGATGAATCTGCGCGCCTTCGAGGTGCCTGCCTGCGGCGCCCTATTGTTCATGGAGTCCAGCAACAGGGAAGTGCGCGAGTTCTTCGAACCAGGGCGGGAGGTTGTCCTTTATGACGAAGGCAACTTCGAAGAGCTGCTACGAGAACACATCGCAGATCAAGCGAAGTGCAAGGCCATGGCGCAGGCCGGCTACGAGCGCGTCCAAGAGTACCGCATGAGCCGTCGAATCGATGCCTTGCTTGCCTTGATATCCGCGCCGGGACCGGGTCGACCGGCAGCTGATCCCTTCACCCTCGCCCTAGGTCGCGGCACAGCGATGCTCAGCAGCTGGGCCCCCAAGGCGGCCGCAATCCCGGATCTACTGCGGGCGCACAAGCTCGCCCTCGACGACCCCCGCCCCCTCAATGCACTGGCGCTGGCAATTCTGCACAGCAACATGGATGACCGCATGCAACGTGCGGCAAAGCTCTTCGCTCGCGCCACCGAGATCGCACCAGACTACCTGCCGGCCATCGCGAACCTGGCTCAGCTCTACGAGCGAGCACGACGACCCGCAGAACAGACCAAGTGCCGCCGGGACCTCGAATCGCGACTGAGCCGAGTCAGTTCTTGGCGAGACGTAGAAGGCCCCTTGCTCCCCTTGGGTTATTCGGAACGCAACATCAAGTTGGCAGGCCGACTCTCCCAAGCTCTTCTCGCCGGCCAACCACAGGAACTGGCGCTGGCCTTCTCTGAGTGAAAGTTGACGGTCCCTAGCCCTGGGCAACGGCTATCTCGGCGCCCTCACCCCGATCCGTGTCCAAACTCTCCGCTCGCTTCCGAAGCAGCTCTACTGCTGCGCTGTCGTCCTCCGCATCCCAGAGAATCCCCGCGATCTGCGCGTGCAATTCCTGCCGCGTATCCTCGAGAAGGCGTGCCAGAGGATCGTTCTCCGCACTCGACCCGAGACGAGTCTGCAAGAGAGGATGATCCAAGGAACTCGCCGCAAAATGCTCCCTCGGCAGAGGTCGATAGCGGCAAAAGAAGCTGAAGTGCCATGGCAGGAAGTACATCGCCTTCTTCCGCCCCCGGGGATCCTCGCCAAAGTGTTCTTTCATGTAGCTCACGAGCAGGCGATATACAGCGACGCGTTCTTCCGCACTCGGACTCCAGTCCTTTCCCTCTTCGAGCTCGCGGAAGATCCAGGGCTTGATAAGCGCTCCGCGGGCAATCATCAGCGAATCACAGGATGACTGCGCCTGCCTTTGCTCAGCTTCGTACCAGGTGAGGATGTCACCATTGCCCACGATTGGCATGTCGCCAGACCTTGCAGCAACCAGCTCGCCGACGAGATTCCAATCAGCGCTGCGCGTGTAGCGCTGTTCACGGGTGCGCGGATGGATGGTCAAGGCAGCAGCCCCTGCCGCCTCGATTTCCTTGGCGAGTTCGAGAGCGCGGATCTTCTCTTCACTCCAACCTGCACGGATCTTGACCGTGATCGGCACCGGCAGAGCCGCACACATCTCACTGACGATTCGGCCGAGTGCCGCCGGGCGCTTGAGTAGATTGGCGCCCATTCCCCGCTTCAAAACGTCATGAATGGGGCAACCACAGTTGATGTCGATGTACTTCGCGCCGGCCTCGATGGCAATCTTCCCAGCTTCGATGCCATCGCTGGCTGACTTGAGCGCGAGCTGCACTCCAAAAGCTGGCTCGCTGGCATGGCTGCGCAGGAGAGCATGCTCTGGCCCACGACCACGCATGACCTGACGTGCATAGGCCATCTCCGAGCAGGTCACTTGAGCGCCGAAGTGCACGCAGAGTCGGCGGAAAGGCAGATGTCCGCCGCGAGTGAGTGGTGACAGGAAGAGGCGCTTGCGGAATTCCATCTCCTGGAGATTCTGCTCTGCCATCGCCTCCTGTCTACCTTCGCAG
>JAJFFD010000114.1 GCA_021776805.1 Planctomycetota bacterium | reverse complement strand
GGACTCGGCGGAAGCGCGCCGCCGCTTCGAGTTGGAGGCGCGCAGTCTCGCCAGCCTGCGCCACCCGAACATCGTCGAATTACTGCGTACGGAGATCTTGCCAGATGGTCGCCCAGGCCTGGTGATGGAGCTCGTCGAAGGGGAGAGTATCGAGCGCTACTGCGCGCGCCCTTCGCTGGACCCGATCTTGGCGCTCTTCCTGCAGCTATGCGCCGCCGTGCAGCACGCCCACGGCAAGCTCTGGGTGCACCGCGATCTCAAGCCCGCGAACATCCTGGTGCAGGCGGATGGGCAGGTGAAGGTCTTGGACTTCGGCATCGTCAAGCTACTCGCCCCCTCTGAGGATGATCAGGGGACGCGGCTGGGGGCGATGGTGCCGCTCACCCCAAGGTACGCGAGCCCTGAGCAGCGACGTGGGGAGACGGTGGCGACCTCCTCGGATGTGTATTCCCTTGGAGTGATCCTCGATGAACTCCTGCAACGCTTCGCCTTGTCTTCTGGTCATGACCTGCGCCGCATCATTGCCAAGTGTCGGCAGGAGGATGCGGAGCTGCGCTACGGCTCGGTGGATCTTCTGGCGGAGGACCTGGGGAGATATCGCAGGGGAGAACCGATCCGGATTCGCTCCGCGTCGATGGCCTACCGCCTCAGCAAGTTCGTAGGACGCAATCGCTGGAGTGTGGGGCTCTCGACCCTGCTGCTGACTGGCCTGCTGGTGACCCAGTTCTTCTTGTACGGACAATTGCAGGCGACTGAAGATGCAGAGAATCTCGCCTGGCGCGCACACTCGCAGGCCCTGCGAGTTGCTGGCTTTTTTGAGACCTTGGTTGCGGCTTCGGATCCGGAAACCCTGCGCGGGGACCTGGGGGCGATGGCTGCCCTGGAGGACGCCTCGGCGACCGTGGGGGAGGACATGGCCGAGTTCCCGGAGGCGGAGGGGCGAGTGCGCATGGCCATCGCGAACTTGTATGCGCATCTCGGGCGTTACGAGGATGCGATTCCCCATGCGGAGCGAGCGCTGGTCTTGGCGCGCGGGACGCGAGGCTTCGGAGGTGGTGCCCCGGCGTGGATCGAGGGGATGTTGGTGGAGTGGAGGGGGAAGGTCGGCGGGGAGCCTTAGCCCGATCTCGTCTCTCAGCGATGAGTTTGGGCGAAGCTCTCGACCAGTGACATGTAGACACTGCCATCGACCCTGCGGTCAAAGGGAGGTACGGCAGTCTTGTGAGCGACGACCATGTCGAGCTGTGGGATCACGGTGATGTATTGACCGTAGGCGCCGGCAGCGGTGTACGCGCCCTGCATCTCTTCGGGCAGTTCTTCGCCATCCCAGATCCACCACATCATTCCGTAGCCGAGTGGACCCTTGCGGAGGGAGGCGGGATTCATCTCCGCCAAAGGTGTGCGTAGCGCAACGATCTTGCGCGCCCAGGACTGAGGGATCACTTCGCGACCCTGCCATTCTCCTTCGCGCAGCATCAGGTATCCCAGGCGCGCCATGTCCCGGGTGGAGAAATGCATGTGGTAGGCCATGTGTTCGGAGCGGGACCGGTTGCCGTTCCTCTGGTGTCGGGAGCGATCGAAGTCGCGCATGCCCAGGGGAATCGCAAGATCCTGCTCGAGGGCGTCATAGATGCTCATCTCGGTCATCAACTCGAAGACCGAGCCGGCGGCGTTGAAGTCCCAGTTGTTGTAGAGGAAGTACTCGCCGGGCTTTTGTGATCCGCGCTCCGGAGCCTGATCCGTGTTGTCCCCCGCGTTTGATGCCGGATGGTAGACCCCGGAGCGGGCGGTGATGAGGTCTTCGATGGTGGCCTGCTTTTCGATCGGCAGCAGGCCTTGCACGTCGTCGAGATCCAGGTCTTCGAGGGTCATGTCCAGGTCGATGCTGTTGTTGATGACGTACTTGCCGTAGAGCATGGCGAGGATGCTCTTGCGCACGGATGCGACGTAGCTGACTTGCTCCAGGTCGCCGTATTCGAAGAGCACCTTTCCACCGACGACGACCATCATTCCGGTGGTGGCGATGCCTTCGAGTTCTGTCTCGAGCTTGGCGAGAGAGTCCTTGCTGTAACCGACTGCGGTCGGGTCTTCCCAGCGTTCCCAGGTCTTGTCCGGGTAGGTCGGTGACTCCTGACTGGTCTCGGCGCTGCTCTGGGCCCAGGCGCTGCTAGCGACTGTGGTCGCAAGGAACAGGAAGAGGGGAAAGCGGAGTTTGGTCGCGATCATGGCTGGCCTTCTCGAAGTTTACCGGACAGGGATCCCAGTGGCCGGTTGCTGGCGATCTGCGTTGGATTGCCAGATATTGGTGAAGTGTCTTGGGCACAATTGGGCCGCAAGCGGGAAGGCTTGCCGGGTTCTTGTCGCTGGATGAGAGGGCCTGGTTAGCGGACGCCGGCCTTTTGTAGGGCTGCGTCGATGGCGGATTGGGGGATGTTTAGTTGCAGTTGTTGTGGTGTGGCTGACCGCCGCAGCTCAAAGCTCCTCGGCGAGAATCCCTCCACCGGAACGCTGTCGCGCTCCCATTGGTCACGCATCGCCTTGGTCTTCGGAACCAGTTCAACTGTGATCGACTGAGCGCCGCGGCGATGCAGACGCCCCTCGGCCTGCCCTGCGTCGTCCA
>JAJFFD010000113.1 GCA_021776805.1 Planctomycetota bacterium | reverse complement strand
TCGCTACCGAACATGATGCTTCCGCCGGCGCCCAAACCGATGATCACCAAGGCCGAAGCCAGAATGACTCTCTTCATTGCCAATCCTCCAAGGGTCCAAGTCGCCCCAGCGCCCGCCGCGAAGAGCGGCGTCACCGGGACTTGTGCCAACAAAGCTTCACGAACGGCCGCCATGCCACGACTCGGTGTCGCGATCAGAGCGATCGCTCCAGTGAGACCGGTGGGCAGAAGCTTCCGCAGCAGGTCCGTAGCACGACTCAGTTGCGAACGAACGGTACCCGGCGGCCTCCCGAGCGCGTGGGCAATGTCCCCCGCATCCAAGCCGTGCCGAAGACGCAGGACCAATACAGGTCGATAGACTTCGGGTAGTTCATCGATGGCTCGCTCGAGGGCCAGGAGAAGCTCCTTTTCTTGCGCCGCCTCTGCCGGGCCGTCGGGGCCTTGGATGATTCTTAGGCGCTCCCGATCCGGTTCGCGCCGATCACGCCAACGGGCCAACTTCGCCTGCTTGCTCAAGATCCCCATCAGCCAGGGCATCAGGGGCCTGCCCTCGTCGAAGCTCGCCGCCGCTTCCATTGCCGCCAGGAAGGTCGCCTGTAGAAGATCCTCTGCCGCCGCCATGCTCGGGCTCAGATGCAAGGCAGCGCGTAGAAGGCGATCAGCCGTAAGGTCGTAGACCTTGGCGAGGTCCCGCGGATCGCCCTTCTGTTTGAAGCGGCGAAAGGACAGATCTTCGGGGAGCGCGGACATCACCCTTCAATTATGGGGGAGCACCTGCCTGCTGCACGAATTCGACCTTTTTCCCACAGACTCCCTGCATGTGGTCGATTTGCCGCGGCGCTGCAGAGGGGCCGGCTTGGCGCGGTGCCGCGGTGTCGAGACAGCCGGCTCGCCTCAGTGGCGCTGCAAGCGGGCGCAGACGGCCTGGGCCATGGGGTGCGAATCCTCGATGACGATGACCGAGTAGGGGTGGTCCGCGTGCTGATTGGCTCGTTCCTCCACTCGCACTACGTTCCGATTACGCAGTTCGTTGATCAATGCCCGCCGCTCCGGATGAATGAGGCCGTTGAAGTGTTGGCTCATTGGGCCCTTGAGAAAGGGTGACAGCCAGATGTCTTCCGAGCTGTGACGCATCCGAGCGCGCACCATCAATTCGAGACATTGCGTGAGAAGGCCCTCGCGCTCACCTGAGTTGCGATCGCTGGCTCGCTCCCAAGTGACCGGGATATGCCCAACGATCCTCGGACCTCCTTCGCAGACAGTCTCTTCTTCCGCCGAATCTTCGACGACAGGCGCTTCGCCAGGCTCGTCGGCCGGCAGTTCGCCATCGGTTTCTTGACCATTGCTGATACTGCTATCGCAGGGATTCTTGAGGAGAGCGTCACGTTCGCCAATGAGCTCGAGGGCATCAACGAAACGTCGCTCCCCAACTCGATCACGCAGGTCACCGCTGGTTGAGTCCGGAATAGAAACGACGCGCAGTTCACGCCCCTCCTCGAGAACCTGACCGGCCAGTGGGATGAAGTCACGATCCCCTGAGACGATGACGATGAGCTCGATGTCAGGGCGCCGGAACACGACCTTGGCCGCATCCAATGAAAGCTGGATGTCTGCCGAGTTCTTCCCCGAGTGACTGATCAAGACATACTGCGGACTGAGCCCCATCAAGGCCAGGTCGTGGGCAACCTCGACTCCGGGGTAAGTATCGAAGGCAGCGTAGGATCGCCCGATGACTTTGTTGTGGCCCCGTTCGGGCAGCCTGATCAGCAGGCCTTGAAGAATCTGCAGACTGAGTTCTCGAGTCCGCAATCCACTGCAGTCATCGTGGTTCTTGAGTGAGAGGTACAGATTCTCAAAATCGACGAAGACTGCTGCATCCATAATTCGACGGGCCTCATAGTGAATCCATACAGGATAGCAGGAAGCCCCGGCTTGCACCTAACACCCTTGGCACAGGCTTCTAACTAGGCTCGCTGGCGGCGCCCAGTCCGCATTCTGCAGATCACGAAGGCAATGAGCCCCATTCCCATGACTCCCAGCAAGCCACCCAAGAGGAATCTCCCTGACTTCACGGTCGTCAGAATGAGATACATGATGGATCCTCGGTCGATAGGTGCACGTGGCTCCACGGTCGTCAACTCCAGAGGTGAGACCCGGGGCTGAATCTGAACGTCCCCATCAGTGATCTCGACGACCAGAAAGCTGATGTGCGTCGTCATCCCGACCGTATAGGCAAAGACACCTTCGACGATGTCGGCAAGGTAGACCATGCGACGGTTGTGCTCAGTCGTTCCCAGGTACTGGCGACCGGTCACGCCGGAAAAGATCACATCGACCTGTTCCCAGAAAGACTTCGGCAGCTCGCCAGCGGCATAGCTCTTGTCATGCAGATCTGGCCAAAGCGCCAGCAATGAATTATCCCAGATGCGATGATGCGCCAAGGAGACGGTCACCTTGTCGTCCGCCTGAGCAGGCACGGCTCCCGCAAGGAAGGCGTTGATCTCCGTGACGTCAGCCGCAGAGTCGAAGAGCAGAAAGCGAGCGTCGTCAACCTCAACCATCTTGCTGAGGTAGCCCACATTCTCTTCATAAGCGGCTCTTCGCTCCGGACTATCGACATCATGATCCCCGGGTGCATAGTAGACCGGAGCCTCGAAGCCCGCGTCGTACTGTCGAATCACCGCCGCGTTCGAGCCATCGATATCGCCGATCATGAAGATCAGGTCGCAGTCTTCTGCGTTGACCGCATCGATGAAGGCCTTCCGCCGCTCGGCGCTGTGCAGAACACCGTAGCTATGACCGGCAACCACAAAGCGTGTCCCCCTGTCCGCGGCGGTCTCGGCAGCCCTCCCCTGAGCGAGCGCCGTCGCCGGGAGAAAGGACATCGCGAGCAAGAGGGTCTGCCACCCAGTGTGTTTCATCATCGTCAGGTCCATGGGTCTAGAGCAGCTTGCGCTTTCTCCTTAGCTCGATCCGCTTTCGCACTGTCCTGTTGAGCGACTTCAATCCCAGCTTGCGTGTCGCCCGTTCGACCAGGAAGTTCACGGGGCCAATCTGCTTCATTCGCCCCCAGCGTAGCTGCCACTTGCCTTCTGTCTCGAGTCGATGGATTTCCTGTCTTGAGAACTCCAATCGCTCCAAGCCACTCAGCTCGTAGCCTCGCTCGAGCAGATGATCAGCGATCCTAGCCTCCGCTTGCTGGACCTCAGAATCTGACATCTTGCGGCGCCATTGGTCGATGAGCTTCGGGTTCGGCGCGCTGTAGGTGCTGGTCTTCGTGTACTCATGAATCACCGGGTCAAAAGCGACACCCATGAACTCACAGATCACCCGCAGGGTCTTATCCGTCTCCAGGATCAAGTCCTCGTAACGCACTTCCAGCCAGCACTCCGCTGGCAGCATGGCCCGCATCTTCTTGCAGCGCTCCTCAGCTTCGATCCATGGCTCCACTGCCGTCCAGAAGTTGTAGTGCCAACCGAGTGCGATCGCCGAACGCGCCACATCCCTTCCATCTCGGTATAGATAGACAAAGCGCGCATCGGGATAGAGCCCGAGCAATCGATGGTAGTTGTGATGCAGCCCGCCACAGAACACGGGCCTGTCAGTCTTGGCGACAGCCTGATCAAGGAGATCCCGAAGTTGCTCGGCAAAGGCCTGTTGGCGATCGAGATCGAGAGGTGAATCGTTGGCGAGAGCGAGCTGCTCCGCCTCCTCATAGAAGGCCTTCAGATCTCCATTTTGATGCCCCGCGTCATCCAGGTAGGCCAGACCCTTCTCCAGGGTCGAGAGTCTGCTCAGACAGACCAGAGGATGAGCGGTAAACATGGCACGCAGGAGTGTCGAACCACTTCTCTGCGCACTCACCTGAAAGAGGGGGCCGGTCTTCGCTTCAGACATCAGAGCTGCCGGTTTTTGCCAATATCATGGATACGGAAGTCATGGGGGCGAGTCTCAGGAGAAGGATCAGGAGGCCGATGACTCTCTTTCCTCCAGATTCGAACGTGGCTTCCGCTTAGCCGACGCTTCTTGCTCCTGGATGAGGTAGGTGTATCCCGAAAGCGCTTCTCGGTAGCGACGCCTGAGCAGGGCGGATTCTTCCATGCTGAGAAGGCCCTTCCGCAGACCGACCTCGCAGGCACGACGCACCCGATCGAGCATGGCGGCATGAGGATACTGGACGTAGCCCAGAACGTCCGAGACCGAATCGCCTTCGACGACTCTCTCGATGCTGTACTCGTTTTCGCCGTCCATGGAGATATGAATGGCGGTGGTATCTCCGAAGAGATTATGTAGATCGCCCAGAGTCTCCTGGTATGCGCCCACAAGGAATGCTCCCAAGAAGTATGGCTCACCCACCTTCAACTCGTGCAGCTCGAGACTGTCCTTACCTTCTTCGGGATCGATGAACTGATCGACCTTGCCGTCGCTGTCGCAGGTGAGATCCGCCAGGACGACCTTCCGAGCAGGTTGCTCAGCAAGGCGATGCAGGGGCATGATTGGGAAGAGCTGATCGACAGCCCAGTGATCCGGCAACGACTGGAAGACCGAGAAGTTGCAGTAGTAGGTGTCCGCGAGACTGCGCTCTAGATTGGACAGGTCATCGGGAGTCTGTTCGAGGCGACGGCAGATGCTGCGGATCCGTAGGCAGATCGACCAATAGACCGTCTCCATCTTGGCGCGATCGAGCAGACTCAGGTAGCCGAGCTTGAAGAGGCTGAGCGCCTCATCCTTCAGAGACTGTGCGTCGTGGTAGATCTCGACAAGGTTCTTCTCACTCAATAGCTCCCAGGCTTCGTACAGCGAGCGTAGAGGCGAGCATTCGTGCTCCGCCAGATCTGGGTCCGGGTCCTGATTGGGCAGCTGGTTGCTACCGAGCACATCGAAGACAAGCACCGCATGGTGGGCAGTGAGGGCACGGCCAGACTCGCTGATCACGTCCGGGTGCTTGATATCATTCTCGTCGCAGGCCATCTGGATAGCCCAGATCACATCGTTGGCGTACTCCTGCCGGCTGTAGTTGATGGAGGAAGCTTCATTGGACTTGGTTCCGTCGTAGTCCACACCCAGGCCGCCACCAACATCGATGTACTTCAGGCCGGCCCCCATCTTGGCGAGCTCTATATAGATGCGGCAGGATTCGCGTAGGGCTTCTTTGATCGGTCGAATCGAGGCGATCTGGCTGCCGATATGAAAATGCAGCAGCTCGAGACAGTCGAGCATGCCAGCTCGGCGTAGACGCTTGACCGCCTGCACCAGTTCGTCGGCTGACAAACCGAATTTCGAACCTTCGCCACTGGACTCCTGCCAACGCCCCTGGCCCCGACTACTCAAGCGGGCGCGCACACCGATGTGCGGGCGCATTCTCAGTCGTCGGCTCGCGCGGATAACAATTTCTAGTTCGGCGAAACGATCGATGACAATGATCGGGTAGCGACCGAGCTTCTGCGCCAAGAGAGCGGTCTCCACATAGCCCGTGTCCTTGTAGCCATTGCAGATGATCAAGGCCTCTGGATTGTCCATGTAGGCCAGGGCAATCAGCAGCTCGGGCTTGCTGCCAGCCTCCAGGCCCAGCTGGTGATTCATGCCGAGGCCCACCAACTCCTCCACCACGTCACGCTGCTGGTTGACCTTGATGGGATAGACCGGCAGGTAGGCCCCCTGAAAGGCATGATCTTGGCAGGCTTTGGCGAAGGCTGCACAGAGTGTGCTCACCCTGTCGGCCAAGATATCGGAGAAGCGCAGCAGCACTGGCAGGTCAAAGCCACGCTTGCCCAAGTCATGGACCAGGCGCAGCATGTCGATGCTGCCACCATCTTGGCCGGCAGGCTGCACGCAGAGGTTTCCGTTCTCTCCAACGCAGAAGTAGCCCTCTGACCAACTTGGCACCTGGTAGAGAGCGGAGCTGTCAGTTGCGTTCCAGGAGGGTTTTGAGTTCTTGGGCTCGGGCAAGGGCGAGTCTCCGGATGTCTAGGGACTGGCAATGGTCCGGCGGGGGAGTATAACGCGGCCCGTGACCGCACCCGTATCCAGCAATTCTGAGCTTCGTAGTCGAGACCCTGAAGCCGCTGATCTGATGGCGGCCGAGGAGCGGCGACAGCAGGAGACTCTCACCCTCATCGCCTCCGAGAACCACTGTTCCCCCCTGGTTCGAGAGGCCTGTTCCTCCATTCTCACCGATAAGTACGCCGAGGGTTATCCAGGCGCCCGCTACTACGCCGGCTGCGAGGTTGCCGACAAGGTCGAGATTCTCGCACAGGAACGGGCCCTCCGCCTATTCCCCGGGGCCGAACACGCCAACGTCCAGCCCCACTCCGGAACCACCGCCAACCTGACTGCCCTCCAGGCCCTGGCTGGCACCGGCGGCGGGATCCTGGGGATGGCCCTGGCCGATGGCGGTCACCTGAGCCATGGCTTCAAGGTCAGCCACACCGGCAAGGTCTTCGACGCCCACCAGTATGGTGTGGACCCGGATAGCGGCCTCTTGCGGATGGACCAGATTCGCGACATGGCCAAGGAGCACCGCCCCAGGGTCATCATCGCCGGCGCGAGCAGCTACGCACGGGAGATCGACTTCGCCGCCTTCGCCGCGATCGCCAAGGAGGTCGACGCCTATCTCATGGCCGATATCGCCCACCCGGCTGGGCTGGTAGCGGCCGGTCTGCTCAGCTCACCAATCCCTCACGCGGACGTGGTCACCATGACTACCCACAAGACACTGCGTGGCCCCCGTGGCGGCCTGATCCTTTGCCGGGAGGAGTTGAGGAAGAAGGTCGACTCCTCGGTTTTCCCCGGCGGGCAGGGCGGTCCACTCATGCATCAGATTGTCGCCAAGGCCGTGGCCTTCGGCGAAGCCCTGAAGCCAGAGTTCAAGGGCTACCAAGAGTCGGTGCGTGATAACGCCAGGGCCATGGCCGAGACCCTCCAGGAGCGTGGCCTGGCCATCGTCACTGGCGGCACGGACAATCACTTGGTCCTCATCGACCTGCGCGCCACGGAGACCACCGGCGCCGATGCGGAGGAACGCTGCCTGGCCGCCGGCATCGCCCTGAACAAGAACATGGTCCCAGGCGACCCGCGGCCACCACGGGTCACCTCAGGAATCCGCATCGGCACCGCGGCCATGACCAGCCGGGGCATGGGCATCGAGCAGGCCAAGAGCCTCGCCGGCATCATCGCGGACCTCGTGGGCGGCAAGGACCCGGCCAGCTGCGGTGGCGCCGTTCGCGATCTCTGCGCCAGCTACAAGCTGCCCTAGAGAGTCGGTACACGAGAAGGCCCCGAGTCATCGGACCCGGGGCCTTCTCGAAGAGCCCTCCGGCTCAGCGAATCAGACCACGATCCACATTGGTCATGTCGATGACCCTGCCATTCGCATCCAAGAAAATGGCGATGGCGTCGAAAGTCACCCCGCGCAGGGCGTTTGACATGGAGCTCGGGAAGTCGAAGTCCACGTAGGGATAGACGTCGGTGTCGCCCTTGGTGAAGTGGAAGACATTCCCCTCAGCCAGAGGCTGAGCCAGGATGATGTTGAAGAGCGCATCCGTCTCCAAGCCATGGAAGTTGCCATGTCCCGGTTGGTGGATCGCCCGGTTGGAAAAGATGGTGTAGCCCTCCACCCAGTTGCTGGGGAGATTCTCCAAGCGGACAGCGAAGCTGCCCGGATCCGCGCCCAGCTCGGGCCAAACCCTAAGGTCAAGAGTGGAGCGCTCCATGTTGCTGTGGCCAGCGAGTCCGCTCACTGCCAAGGCAAAGTCCACATCCATGTCGTCTTCGGTCTCCAGGTGACCGTCCACGCGCACAGCCGCCGCATGCACTGTGATCATCCAAGTACCTGGCGTCGGGTTCTGCACCCAAACGTTCTCCACTGTGTCCAGGTCATTTGGCACGCCGAAGGGCGTGCTGAACATGTTCTCCTTCAGGCCATTGTTGCCCCAGTAGGTGACCGAGTTAGGTGAGATCACCTTCAAGTCCAGACTGTTGATGCGATCAACCGCTGAGCCGGGCACGGCTTCTGGATCCGCATAGACCATGGTGGCGCGGAACTCCGGTGTCCCTGCTGGCACGAAGACCTGGAATGTCCGGGTCTCCAGTTCTTTGAGAACGAACTGCTCGTCCACCACCAACATGCCATTCCGGTTGTCATAGAGATCCTCGACACTGGGCATGCCCCAACCCTGATGCACACGGGTCAAGTCATGGTTCGCCCCCGAGAAGCTGTGCTGACGAGCCGAATTGATCATCAGCGCCTTAACCGTGGTGAAGTGAGGCCGGTAGTTGTAGAGCACCTGCCAGGGAGTGACCTGGGAAACGACATCGGCAGCAGCCTTCGCACCAGGGTTGCCGAAGAGCCCGAGAGAGAACATCTGCGTCGTCAAACCCGCATAGCCATTGACGATGGGCGTCGCCCCGGAAGTCCCACCGAAGCCCGGGTTGTAGCCCGGAGCGTCGGTCGTCAGGATGCCGTCATAGAAAGCGGATAGTTCCGGCTTGATGCGGCCGTCTTCCGCCGGCCCGATGCTGCCGCCGCTGAGGCCAGGCTCGAGCCAGACGTCATCGGAGGGATCAGCGGTGCCGTAATGGCGGAAGGCCCCTACGGAGAGCACGTTCTTGGCCCAGGCCTGGGGGCGTGAGCCACGCGGCTCAGATGTGCCCCCCGCATTGCTCTGACTGTTACTCACCAGGAGGTCCAGATTGAAAACAATGTGGTCCATCTCCGCAGAGCGCGAAGTGTAGAGCGTGGTGCGCGCATAGCCCCAGGAGGCAGTCTCCACGGTCACCTTGTGGTTGGCGATCGCTTCTGTTGTCACCGAGAGGCGCAGGTCAGTACCGGAAACGTAGCCCGCTTCGCAGTAGCCCATCTGGGCGAAGGGCATGATGCCCTTGGCGTCGGGACGCACGCCGATGGCATAGATCTCGCCAGCCGTGTTCATTCCATGGCCGCTGAAGGACCCGTCACCGATGAAGTAGGGCACATCGCGATAAGGCGGACGCGCGGCAAACTCCACGTGTCCTGGCCAGACTCCCTCCATCACGAAACCGCTGATTCCCTTGCCATCGATGCCGGACACGGATTCGAGGTAGTCCGCGCCACCTTGAACGCGCGCGACGTCGATGTCGGTTCCGATCTCGGTGAGCCGATCGATCCAGAGTACCGCGTCGTCGCCATACATGAGGCGCAACTGATTCGGCGTCATCTCCGCCACCAGCAGGATGCCCTGACCTTGCGGATTGTTGACCTGGATACCGGACTCGCCAAGCCTGGTGACCAGGCCGGCACGATCCGTTTCCGGGTCCACCATCATCACATTGTAGGGCCGGGCTTCGACCGCCTCGGTCGAAGCAGCGCCGCCCTGTAGCAAGTCCAGGATCTGAGGCTCGAGCCGGTATGCCGGGTGGTACTCACCTACCCAACGCACATAGGGCAGGGCCTCGATAGCCGCCTCGGCAGCCGGGTCCATGCGCACCAGATAGGCCTGGTCCGGCAGGTAGCGGACCACCTCGGCGCCAGCAGCCGTGATGCCATCCTTCAACTCGGACAAGATCTGGGTCTCGAACTGCACGATGCGCAGCTTGCTCCGCGAGGAGGCGCGCAGCATGGTGGGCACTGCCGGCTCCCCCTCGTTCAGGGGGTCAAAGCGCGCAAAGTGCAGACGCATGTCGTGGCTGATCTGTTGCAGCTTGTCCCAGTTCACTCCGGCGTTGCGGCTATAGAAGGCCTCGCCGGTCGCCTCACGGATGCGGATCCGCGAGTTGCTTCCCGGGAGGAGAATGACCCTTTCGTCCTGTTGGACAGGCCTGGCCTTTGTGTCTCCAGGAATTGCATCGGAAGTACCAGTCGGTTCCTGTGCAGGAGAATGGGCAACGCACAGGATGGCAGTGGTGAGCGAGAGCGCCTTGACGCGTAATGACATGATTCGATCGACCTCGATGGAAGATGGACTGCCGCCACAGGATGATTCACTGCGGCGACGGCATGGGTTGGGTCCGGGGAGCTGGACCCAGAGGCCGGGGATTGTCCCCGTGGTATTGGCGAACCGCAAGCCTCTCCAGGCAGCTCCAGGGCGAGCCATGAAGATTCCGAGTAACAGACCGAGCCATTTATTCCTGCTGGCATGGTCGACTCAGCGCAGACCCAGTTCCGCCGGACCGCGCAGCCAGAATTTGCTCTCCAAATAGGACCGCTCGACGAACTCCCACACCAGCAGCCGAGGGCGCAGGCGCTCCTGCCGAAGCAGATAGAGAGTCTCGCGAAGCCCCGCCATCGGGCCCTGACCCGGCAGCACGCCACGGTCATCGACCGGCTCGCCGCAGGCCTCAGCGATCGCTGCCGCGAAACCCCGTTCGGAAAAACTGCCGCCGGCCAGGGCAATTCCAACCCTCGAATTCGGTCCGGCAGAGACTCCCAACATACGCAGACCCTCTTGAGCCTGGCGATACTCGGCCAGCCAACTCGGATCGAGGCCCAACATGTCCACGAGGTCCGGGCTGCGCTGCAGGAGCTGCTTATCTGCCAAGATTGATTCTCCTGGCTCCCCACCCAGGGGAATGCCCCCGGACTCCAGTTCCTGCACCAGATCCGCCGCGGCCACCCGCATTCCGGCCGGGGTCCAGTGAGTGTCCCCCGGATAGTAGAGCTGCTTCGCCGGCTCTCTCCGGCGCGCCTCACGAAAGTCGGCCAGGGGATCTACCACGCGAACACCCGCTTGACGCAGCTCGCTGAGGATGAGGTTGTAGAGCCCGGCCTTCAGCCTCGGCATGCCCTCCCGCCCGTAGCAGAGGTCCGCATAGACCCGCGACTTGTCCGGTACCAGCAGCACCACCAACTCGATGCCGCGCTTCTCGAGCTCGAGCTTCAAGGCGGAGAACATGTTGAGCCGACGGGAGCGCAAACGAATGAGCGCCGCCGGATCAGCAACTCTGGTCCCAGGGCGGTAGAAGAGCCAGGGCTCGGAGCCGAAGCGGACGAGCGGAGACTCGAGGAGACCCGCCCGTAAGAGTGGCAGGGAGTAGACGGAGCGCAGCACACGCACAAGAGACGAAGACTCGCGTAGATACTCCTCGCCGTCAGAGGCGTATTCTCCCCGACGGAGGTCCTCCCAGGAGAAATCCGGCGCTGGCACGGAAGCCCGGGTCTTCACCGGGTCGAAGAGCAAGTAACTCATGGGCCCAGCGGCGAGCAGGAGGAGAAAGCTAACCAGAGCACAGTGCTTTCCGAGTCGGGCAAACATGGATCAGAAGCGATAGTACAGAAAAGGGCTGTAGCTCGTGCTCGCCAGCTGGCCAAGAGACAGCAAGAAGAGGAGGACGATGAACAATGGAATCACCAGGGAAGGGATCCTGATCACCTCCGCGCTGCGAGGCAGGAGGAAGACCACGACGTATCCGACAAGCAGCGCGGCCCAGGCAAAGCCGGCGCGCTGCTCGAGCAGAGGCAGGGAGCCCAGGCCTGCGCAGCCAAACATGCCCGCATACATGCCGACCAAGCTCTCCAAGTCATCAGCCCGGAAGATCACCCATGCCACCGACAAGAGGAAGAAAGTGATCAGGATCGAGACCGGCTGAGGCAGTCGGGCGTAGAGAGCAGGCCCGCCAGCGAGACGCTCGCAGATGAGCAAGGCGCCATGCAAGCCCCCCCAGAGCAGGAAGGTCCAGCTGGCTCCATGCCAGAGACCGCCGAGCAACATGGTGATGGCGATGTTGCGGCAGGTCATCAGACGACTGCCCCGATTGCCGCCCAGGGGAATGTACAGATAGTCCTTCAACCAAGAGGACAGGCTCATGTGCCAGCGCCGCCAGAATTCGCCGATACTCGCCGCGAGATAGGGAGAGTTGAAGTTCTCAGGCAATCGAAAGCCGAGCAGCAAGCCGAGGCCGAGGGCCATGTCCGTGTAGCCGGAGAAGTCGAAGTAGATCTGCAGGGCAAAGGCAAGGACCCCGATCCAGGCATCGATGAGACCGGGCGCGCTTTGGGCAAAGACCGGATCGGCGAGCAAGGCCAGGTTGTCTGCCAGGAGCAGCTTCTTGCTGAAGCCGATCATGAACAGCATCGCACCCCCAGACAGGCTCTCCAGATCGACACGCCGCGCGATCAACTGTGCGCGAATCGAACCAAAACGGACGATAGGCCCGGCAACGAGCTGCGGGAACATGGCCAGATAGCAGATGCAATCGAGATAGGAACGCGCCGGCTCTACCTGTCGCCGATACACATCCACGCAGTAGCTGATGCCTTGGAAGGTATAGAAGGAGATTCCCAGGGGCAGGAGAGCCCCCTCCCAGTCGAGCGCCTGCGCCGAAAGGGACTCGATGGTCTCGATCAACAGATCCACGTACTTGAAGTACGCGAGCAGGCCAAGGTTGGCGCCGAGGACTAGCAGGAGCCAAGCTCGCCGGCGCGCCTCGCCTTCCCCGGCGATCCCGCGCCCCGCTACGTAGATCAGGCTGCTACTCAGAAGAAGTAGACAGGCGAAGTCCACACGCCACCAGGCATAGAAGACGTAGCTGCCGAGAGCCAAGACCGGATTGCGCAGACGCGGCGGCGACAGCCAATAGCCGAGCAAGAAGATCGGCAGAAAGGCAAAGACGAAGATCTCTGAGGTGAAGTTCACTTCACCTGGCCCAGGAGCTCGGCCTCAGCCCGGCTGAAGTTCATGCAGACCGGACCCTCCGGATGCTGACAGACCCGCTTGCGACAGGGCACGCAATCCGGCGCCTGCTGCGCACGTAGGGCCATGGCGAAGGGCGGTGCAGTCAGCCGCGGATCCTGCGGCCCGCAAAAGACCAGGGTCTCGGCTCCGCCGGCAGCAAGCACATGGGTCGCGCCGCGATCCGGTCCCAAGACCTCGCCGCCAACTCGCGCGACGAGAATCGCCAAGGCCACCAGCCGCCGCAGTTCGCCCGGGGCATGTGTGAGAATGCGCGACCCATCCTCCATCTCCCAAGAGGACTCGGCCGGCCCACGCAGGTAGACCAGGGGCATTGCAGAGTCCTGCGCTTCACGCTGCATGGCGCTGGCTGGCCAGGCGCGCGGATCACTCGCATCACTGGCGACCAGAATACGAAAGGCTCGATTGGGATCGATGCCGATCCCCACCAGAGCAGCCGCCTCGCCAGCGATCTCCGCCTCGCTCGCCTGCAGCCGGGGGGGCAGAGCTGGCAAGTTCGGTGACAGCAGACCCAACATGGCCTGCGCCTGCTTGTAGGGATGCGCCCTCTCACTCTTCGCAGAGAACTCGTTGAGCAGCCAGGAACTGCTCCTTTCGCGCCGCTCTGTAGGCGGCGCCCCGATACGTCGCGGCGCCCCCGATAGTCGCAGCAGTCCCGCCGACTTCCAGTTCCCTTGCAGGTCCACGGCGATCTCGGGTGCGAGTTGCCGCAGGCGACGCCCGGTCCGCAGATAACCGCGTAGAGCGGGCCGCCGCTGATGGGGAATCACGTTGTGGATGTACTCGAGCCCCTGCAGCAGATCCGCGAACTCGCTCTGCACCAGGAAGTGCATCTCCAAGTCCGGTCGCGCCCTGGCCAGCGCCTCTGCAGCACCGAGGCAATGAACCAGATCCCCCAGTGCCGAGAGCCTGACCAGCAGGAGCTTCAAATTCCAGGCCCCCGATCGGGCAGAGCTTCAGGCTGCAGGGGAGAGACCGCGCCCATGATCAGTCGGCGGTCTCTTGCCGGTGGATGAGTTGCAGATTGCGCGCGTAGATCAAGGTGCCCGTGGTCTGTCCGAGGATGATCACCGGATCCTTGAGGATGAAGACCGCGTAGGTCAGAAGCAAAAGCGCACCGAGGATGCTCAGCCACCAGAAGGCGTTGGGGACGACACTCTTCTTGGCCTTCTCACTGGCCAGCCATTGCACCAGAAAGCGACTGAAGAAAACCGCCTGCCCGCCGAAGCCGATGGCGATCCAGTACCAGGGCGTCTCACCCCAATAGCCTTCCAAAGTCTGCCAGAGATCCTGCTCCGCTGCCTCTTGGAGGATAAAGCCCAACATCACGGTGCCTCCCTATGCTCGCGTACCTGATAGTTCATGCTGCGCTCTCGCAACCAGCGGACGGCGAAACAGTCGCGCAGACCACGCCAGAGCCGATTGCCGATGCCGTACTTGGATTGCCCGGCGGACCGGGCCCGGTGAGTCACCGGAATCTCCAAAACCTTACCACCCTGCTGGCGAACCAGGGTCGCCATGAAGCGATGCATGCCATCGAAGCGCGGCGCTCGCAGAAAGGACTCCCGTCGATAGGCCTTGATCCCGCAAGCTGAGTCGCTGACTCGATCACCAGTAATCAGGTTGCGCAGGCCGTTGCCGAGGCGCGAGGACAGTCGACGCAGCCAGGAATCTTGACGATCGGCGCGCAGCCCGGTGACGCCCTGCCATTCTCCGCTTGCCAACAACTCGAGCATGCGGAGGAGATCGCGAGGATCGTTTTGCAGGTCCCCATCCATGGTCATGACGATGGGCGCACGGGCCAACTCCACGCCGGCCATGACCGCCGCCGACTGGCCACATCGGGATTCGAGGCCGAGCACTCGCAGGCAGCAGTTTTCCTGGCGCACCTTGTACTCGAGAGCACGCTGCAGACTGCCGTCGCTGCTGCGATCATCCACCAAGATGACTTCCATCAGCCCTAGGCCGCTCAGCACCGCCTCGACCTCTTCGAGGAGAGCGTGGATGTTCTCTTCCTCGTTGTAGATCGGAACGACTAGAGAGAAGTGAGGCTCGGTCATGCAGGATCGGAGAGTCGTAGACGCGCATCAACCGCCAGGCTCGGCAGACCCTCTGCAGCGAGGATGAAGGGGTTGATCTCCACTTCGGCGATACGCGGATGATCGAAGACCAGTTGTTGCACACGCAGCAGCAGTTCACAAGCGAGAGCTTGGTCCGCCGCGGGTTTCCCCCGGAAGGCATCCAGAAGTGCAGCACCCTTCAAGGAGGCCAGCATTTCCACTGGGTCCTGATCATCCAAAGGCGCCACCCGCACCGCCACATCCCGCAGCACCTCCACCTCCGTTCCACCCAGTCCCAGGGCAAAGAGCGGGCCGAAACGTGGATCCCTGGTCATACCGATCAGGATCTCACGATGCCCGGTGGCTTGGGCTTGGACTTGCAGCGACAGATCCTTGAACTTCCTGCCCAAGCGCTTCGCCAGGTCCTTCGCCGCGGCCCGTACCTGCTGCCCATCCTGCAGACCGGCCAGCACCGCCTGGAACTCAGTCTTATGCAGAAGCTTGCTTGCCTCCGCCTTCAACACCACCGGATAGCCGATCTTCTCCGCCGCTGCCTCTGCAGCGGACGCATCCTGCACACGCAAAGAAGGCGCGAAGGGGACGCCATAGGCGGCAAGAACCGCCTCCGCATCCGCCGCCGGCAACCAACCACGGGCCTTCTTCAGCATCGCCGCTACCTTGCGCCGCTGCACCGAGTAGGCAGTCAAACCCGCCGGCTCCCGCGCCAGCATGATTCCGCGCCGTACCAGAGAACGCATGGTCTGCGCCGCATCCTCCGGGTAACGAAAGACCGGGATCCCCGCCGCATCGAGTAACTCAGTCGCCTCGAGACTGCGCTGCCGCCCCATCACACAGGCCAAGACCGGTTTCCGAAAACCACCACCCCGTCGTCGAGTCTCAGAAATAATGGCCTCAGCCACCGCCGCTGCATCGATCATGATCGGCGAAACGAAGAGCACTAACACTCCGTCCACCGCTGGATCACGACAGACTGCATGCAAGGCGGCGCGGTAGCGGCTCGCGTCCGCGGAGGCGATGAGATCCACTGGGTTGTGCAAACTCGCCTCTACTGGCAGCGCCTTCTTCAAAGCGCTGCGGGTCTCCTTGGAGAACTCGGCCATCTGCAACCCGCAGTTCACCAGCGCGTCCGTCGCCAGGATGCCCGGCCCCCCTGCGTTGGTGACCACCGCGATGCGGTCCCGCTTCGGCGCCGGCTGATGCAACAGGGTAGCTGCCAGGGAGAACATCTCGCGAAAGGAAACCACTCGCAGCACCCCACACTGAGCGAGCATGCTGTTCGCTGCCATGTCCGCTCCAGCCACACTGCCCGTATGCGAACCCGCCGCCAGCGCCCCGGCTGCAGATCGCCCGGACTTCACCGCGATGATCGGCTTCTTGCGCGAGACTCTTCGCGCCGCCTGCACGAAGAGCTCCGGGTTGCCGAAGCTCTCGATGTAGAGCAGGATCGCCTGCACCTCGTCTTCGTGTTCCCAAAACTCGATCAGATCTGCGGCGGTCACGTCCGCCCGGTTGCCCACCGAAGCGAACATGGACACGCCGATGCCCGCCGCGGTCGCGTCCGCCAAGATCGCTTCTCCCAAAGCCCCTGACTGCGAAACCATGGCCACGGGTCCCGGCTCGGGCAGAGTGCCGGCAAAGGAGGCATTGAGGGAATAGCCCTCTCCGGTGTTGATGATGCCCATGCAGTTGGGTCCCACTACCCGCATGCGGTACTTTCTGGCGATGGCCAGCAACTTCTCCTCCCGCTTGATGCCTTCACCTCCCACCTCGCGGAAGCCGGCAGTGATCACCACCAAGCCCTTCACCCCCTTGCGCCCGCAGGACTCGGCAACCTTCAGCACCTGATCCGCCGGCACCACCAGCACCGCCAAGTCTACTGGCCCAGGAATCTTCTCCACGCTGCCATAGGTCGGAATGGAGTGCACCACCTTGCTCTTCGCATTGACCGGATAGACCGGCCCGGTGAAGCCCGCCGCCAACAAGTTAGCAACCACCTGCCCACCGATGGCTCCCGGACGACGACTCGCCCCAACCACTGCCACCGAACGGGGACGGAAAAGGGGGACCAGGCTCTTGGCTCTGCTCTTGCTTGCGTTCACCACTGAATCAAGCCTGCGGCTTGTCCGCCCTTGTCGCCAGATAACTCGGCGTAAACTTGGCGATCTCACTCTCCGGATCGATGTCCTCGAAGAAACCCGAGATCGTGAACCCCGCTTCAATCTGCGCCCCGATCTGGTCCTCCAGGCTATGGCCGTACTCGAGAGGCTTACCCGAGGCCAAGTAAGGCTCCAACTTCTCTTCCGGCTTATCCGCCAAGTCCGAATAGGGAATGGAATAGCGCATCAGGGGAAAGCCGCTCTCCAGCTCTTCCTCGTCGAAGAGATACATCACCGGGTTGGCGAAGCCCGCCAACAGCGAACCACCAGGCCGCAGCACCCGGAAACACTCCCGCCAGACCGGCGGCACCTCCGCCGCGAAGACATTCGACACCGGATGAAAGATCAGGTCGAAGCTGCCAGCCGCGAAGCGGGACAGATCCTCCATCACCCCCTGCTCCAACCGAATCTCCAGACCCTCTCGCCCAGCGACTTCACGATCTTGCTCGAGTTGCTTGGGAGAATTGTCGAGCACCGTGACTCTCGCCCCCGCCGCCGCCAGGATCGGTCCCTGCTGCCCACCACCGGAGGCCAGACAGAGGATCTCTTTGCTCCGCACCTCTCCGAACCAGTCCCTGGGCACCTTCTTGGTGCAGGTCAGCTGAAGAGCCCAGTCACCATTCCTGGCCCTCGCCACCTCTTCAGGGCCGACGGGCCGCGTCCAAGGATTGCCGCCTTCGACCTCTCGGTCCCAGGCTTCCCGGTTGTACTTCTCGATGTCCATCAGCTTCGTCGCATCTCTCGACGCAGACGCAAAGCATGCCAAAGAGAGAGCACATTCCCAGTACATGCCGGCAGGACCAGGGTGATCAGGATCTCCTCAGTGGATGCCAGGAGCAGGATCCCAACCACCACACGGAAGGGCCAGGGGTAGTCCAGGGCGAACAACAGCAACGCTGCGATGCTCATGAGCACCGCCACGAACTTGGCGCCGAGGGTGTGGTAGCAGGGAACCTGACGGTACTTGAGCAAGCCAACCGCGGCCGGCAGGAGAAGGGCCGTCAGCGCCAGGCCGACGTAGGTCGCTTCCCGTTCGATGATCTCGGGCCAAAGCCACCAGGCCGAAGGCATCAGGCTGATGTAGATGACGAAGTCACCCAGGCTGTCGAGGAAGTTGCCCAGCTCGGAGGTCTGATGCCACTTGCGCGCCAGGTAGCCATCCATGGCATCGCTGCAGAGGGCGAGTACCAAAAGGATGAGGAAGGCCACCTCCTGGTCGTACCAAGCCAGGATGAGGAGGACCGGCGCTGCCGCCAGTCGGAATGTGCTGAGGGCATTGGGGATCGTCATGGGGGATCCCGGGGCTGGACCAATCTAGGGCTGGAGCTGGCTAAGGAGAAGAGCTCGCCGGCCTAACTGGATGTCACACGGGCGAAGCGGGACTCGTGCATGACCCAGTAGAAACCGACGCCGATGAGACCAGTAACCAGGACCAGGAAGGCCCAGGCATCCGGGTGGACGAGCTGCAACCGGTCCTCTCCTCGTAGACGCTTGTTCGCATCGATACGGACACCCATCGCGAAGAGGATGTGCACCACGACGGTCCCGAGCAGGAGAGCGAGAGTGAGGACTGCACCAACAGCGGTAGTAAGACTGACGATTTGTTGCTCCATCCTTCTCCTTGGTTTGGATCTTGGCGGGAGAGCCTAGCACGGGTCGATGTCGAGGCAGGCAACAACAGAATGGCTCTCCCAACGCTCTCTACGGCAATCCCAGAGCTTGTGCTACAATGTCCTACACACTTGCCCACGAGCTTGATCAACAAGATGCCGAATCGCGAGAACATCAGCGTTTCCTTCACGCCCGAACAGGCACAGTTCCTCGCGGACTGCGTGGCAACCGGGCGCTACCAATCCGCTTCCGAAGTTGTGCGCGAAGCGATTCGAATGTTGGAGGACCAGGAGACTCATCGACAGATTGCTATCGAGCGCGCGAAGCAGATGCTCGAAGTGGGTGCCTGCGAATTGGACGCGGGCGAAGAGATCGAGAGCGCTAGCGTGTTTGCAGAATTGGCCAAGAAGTACGAACGACTTGCCCGCAATGCGCGGGCAAAGTGAGGCGGATTGTCTTTTCGCCTGCTGCGCGGAGAGATCTGCATCGCATTGGCGACTACACGATAGAGGCCTTTGGTATTCACCAGGCGGAAGTCACGCTGACAAAGGTCCTGGCAGCGCTCGAATCCATCACCTCCTACCCACGAATTGGCCGCAAGCGACCAGAACTAAACCCACTGGGAAGGAGCTTTCGATATCACGTCGTCCTGGGTTGCTTCCTGATTGCCTATGAAGCATTGGAGGATCGCATCCGCGTCGTGCGCATCCTGGATGGTCGTCGCCAGGACTTGCGAGGATTGCTAGGTGGACAAGAGTCGTGAGTCGCCCGATGGGATGGCCGTGGACTATGTGCGGGTGTTCTCCCGGTAGAACTCACTGAGCTGGTCAACGCCAACCCCTCCTGCTGCCACTGCCTCGAAGAGCTTCACCCACTGAGCAGCTTCACCGACGATCAGCTCGTGCCCATTGGCCTTCAGAAACATCGCCGCAGTAGCGTACCCGGTGCGCTTGTTGCCATCGTGGAAAGGATGATTGATGCGCATGATTCCCTCAGCATAGAGCGCGGCGAACTTGAAGAGATCGCGCTCCCCGAAGGCATGGAACTGCCTGGGCCTGAAGACTGCTGCCGCGAGTCTGCCTTCGTCACGAATCCCCGGCATTCCGCGGTGACCCTCGATTGCCAGCCTATGGATGTGCAGAACCTGGGTCCTGTGCATCCACCTTGGCTCTGCATGCCCGGTCACTTCGAAAGCCCGTCATGGACCTCGCGGTGGGCATCGAAGTGTTCAGCCAGGTCCTGCTCGAAGTCCTCGTTGACCTCGGCGCCATAGGCAAACCTTAGCTTGGAGAGCGCGGCATACTCGCTGGCCGAGATAAGCACGACGCTCTCGCGACCGTTGCTGGTAATGGCCACGGGCTCGCGCTGGGCCAGCTCCTTGAACTGGCCAAAGTTCTTCTGGAAGAGGGATGCGGTGACGGTCTTCATGGCATTCAGCGGGCGCTGCTCAAGGTCGGATCGTCTCCGGAGTATACACAACTTGAGTATATTCCGGAATCTACGTAATTTAATCAATCTACAGCCAGTTAGAACACGATCATTTGCAATGAGTTAGGGCAGAATCGCCGCCACGCCCCCATGGCCGTGCACCCTCAATGCTCGATGTAGGCAGCCGCGACTTTCGCGTGGTAGTCGCCGGCCTCCGACTCCTCGCCCTCTGTGATGACGATGAGGAGTCGCTCCTCCGGGTCGGTGAAGTGGAAGCGGCAGGGCGCCAGACCAACTCCACTGGCGCCATCCAGCTCCCAGTATCCTCTCACCCAGAAGATCCGCCCGTTGCCCGTATGCACGTCGGCGCTCTCGCCGTAGCGATCTTGGATTTGTTGGGGCGACCAACCTTCGCGGAGAATCAATTCACGGGCACTGTCATAGCTCAACCCAATCACCTGAGGGACTACGGCAGGCTCGGACCGGAGAACTATGAGGGATACAGCGCTCCCTGCTATTAGCAGCGAGGTGATGCTCCAGGTGATCAGCTTGGACTTCATAGGCGTTGGTACGCTGCTGAACGCCCTAACCTACATCGTCCGCAAGGCCTCACAAGGGGACAGCCTCGCCGCCCGCCGTGCCGGCAACGCGCCACCGATCAGACCAATAAGGAGCGACAGCAGCATCGCCTGCAGCACCACATCCGGAGTCACCGCGAAGGCAAAGCTCTGCTCCGTGAAGGTCGCCCAGTTCGTGGTCCCCGTCGCCAGCCCGTTGCACTGGTAGCCCAGCAAGACCCCCAACAAACCACCCACCAGGGCGATCACCACTGACTCGATCAGAAAGCCGAAGAACACCGCCCGCGAACTGAACCCAATCGCCAATAGCGTCCCGATCTCTCGCGTCCGCATGGCCACCGAAGCCAGCAGGGTATTCGTCGCGCCAAAGACCGCTCCAGTCCCCATGATCGCCGCCAGGAACCAGGCCAAGATCTTCAGAGCAATCGCCAAGGCCCCTGCCTGCTCCGAGAAGTACTGCCGTTCGCTCTTCGCCTCCAGATTCAGGCGCGGATCCTCCGCTAGTCTGGTGAGCGCCGTATCCAGAAGTTCACGATTCTGAATGCGCGCGAAGAGAGTGCTGAAGCCGGAGCGATCCAAGACACGCATGAAGATCTCCACGTCCATCCAGATCTCCGAGTCGTAGGCTTCGCCGCCGCTATCCAGAATGCCTACCACCCGCCAGGGGTAGCCCGCCATCTCTACCATCGAACCCAGGAAGCAGTTCTCCAGACGGGGAGCCATGGCCTGACCCACCACGATCTCGTAGCGCCCGGGCACGAACATGCGCCCTCCCGCGGCGATCTTCGTGCGCTCGCGAATCTCCAGGCCAATGGGCCCGGTCCCGCGCACGGGAATATTGCTGTTGCCACCACCAGCCCTGGGCAAGCTGAAGGCAGCGTAGATTTCCGGCTGGGCCAGGAGCGTACCTTCTTCATCGCGGGCTACGAACTCGGCAGCGCCGACGATCTTCGCAGCCTCGCGGGTGACTCCCGAGACGCCTTCGGAGGTCGAGCTACTGCGTAGGAAGATCAGGTTGTCCTCCGAACCCGTGCCGCTCAGGGCAGTCTCAAAGCCCCGGGCCAGGGCAAGGACGAGCACCAGGACTGCAACGGAGAAGCCGATCGCCGTCAGGGTAAGTAGGGTCGCACCCTTGCGCACGAAGGCGCTCTTCACGTTGTAGGCGAGGGGCAGAGCCATGATCTAACGCAGAGCTCCCACGATGCTGGTGCGGGCGGCGATAAGGGCAGGGGCGATGCCGGCGATGAGCGCGAGACCGAGACCGATGCCCCCAGCCTGCAACATGGTCTCATCGGCGACGCGGATCTCGGGGAAGACGACGGTGGCCAGGCGAAGGGGCTGGCCATGCCACATGACCTTGGCCAGAAGTGCGCCGAGGAGAGCTCCACCACCACAGATGAGCATGGACTCGGCGAGGTAGAGATTGCGCAGGGCTGAGGCCCGGTAGCCAATGGATTTGAGTACAGCAATCTCGCGCACCCGTTCGCTCACCGAGAGCAGCATGGTGTTCAAGCTGATCATGAAGGTGGCAAAGATCACCGCCATACCGATGAAGTTGAAGAGCAGGCCGACATTGCCCCACATGGACAAGAACTGAGCGTTGAAGGCAGACTCGGGCTGGGTGAGGGTGCGAGTGGATGAGTTTCTGAAGAGATCATCCACAGCAGTACAGATGGCACTGCTGTCCGCATCCTCGTCGTAGGTGAGGGTCAGGGTTCCGACTTCGTCCAGCTCTCCATTGGCCTCATTGAGGTAATGCCAATGGAAGAACATGCTCTCCTCGTCGTAGGTGGGACCGCTACTTGTATAGATGGCGGCGATGCTGAACCGATAGGTGCCTGGGTAGATATCTCCCTCGAGCACCAGGGGATCGCCGACACTGAGCTCGTAGCGATCGGCGAGGCCGCGGCCGATGATGCAGGAGGCCCTCTCCTGTTCGAAGCGATCCCACTCGACGGCGGAGAGGATGTAGTCCGCGCCATTGCCATAGAGGTCACCGTACTGGCGACGAAACTTCTTGGCGTCCACCGCGTAGCGGGCGAAAAACTCCTTCGGGTCGATGTAGATGCCGTTGAACCAGGTCCAGTGCCCAATCTCGCGCAGTCCCGGGATACGTGCGGAACGGACCTTCTCCTGGGAGGAGAGGGGCAAGGATTGAAACAGGCTGACCGCCGAGCTGGCGATGAGACGGCCACCGCCGGCACCGGACACCATCATGTCCAAGCTGGACAGCAGAGCTTGCAGTGTGCAGAAGAGAAAGAGCGCGAGCCCCACCGAGCCGCCGGTGAGCATGACCCGCAGGGGACTCGTGCGGATGTGGGCGAGCATCAGACCTGGAGGCATCAGGAGACTCCCTGAGCAACGCGGCCGGCTTCCAGATGAATGATGCGATCGGCACGAGCGGCGGCTTCATGGGAGTGGGTCACCATGAGGATGGTCTTGCCCAGCTCACGATGCAGGCGACCGAGGAGATCGAGGATCTCACCAGCACTCTTCGGATCCAAGTCTCCAGTTGGCTCGTCGGCAAGCAGGAAGGTCGGATCGGTGACTAGGGCGCGAGCGATGGCGACCCGTTGCTCCTGACCGCCGGAGAGTTCGCCCGGGTAGTGATCGCTGCGATCGTTCAGACCGACCAGGCCGAGAGCCGCGAGGGCGCGCTGTCGACGCTCCCGCTTGCCAAGGCCGAAGAGGGCCAGAGGCAGTTCGACATTTTCCACCGCACGCAGAACGGGCAGAAGGTTGTAGAGCTGAAAGATGAAGCCCACGGTGTGGGCGCGCCAGTCGGAGAGCTGGTCACCATCGAGCTCCGAAATCACTTGCCCGTCGACGATGATCTGTCCGCCGTCACTGCCGTCGAGACCGCCGAGCAGATTGAGCAGGGTGGTCTTGCCCGATCCGGAAGCGCCCATGAGAGCAACGAACTCGCCCCGAGCGATGTCCAGGGACATGCCCTGCAGCACATGGATCTCGGCTTCACCACGGACGAAGGTCTTGCTCAGGTTTCTGACCTGGATGAGTGGTGACTCAGACATGGCTGCCTATTCGCTATCGATCTGCACGAGAAGGCCATCACTGAGCTCGGGGGCTGGACTGAGCACCACTGCCTCCCCTGGATCCAGGCCCTTCAGCACCCGCAGCTGGGTTTCGTCATGAGGACTGGTTTCCACCGCACGGAAGGCGAGCTTGTCGGCGCTGACGACAAAGACGCCGCTCCTGCCCTCCCGCTCGCTGAGAGCAGCAGCGGGGATGAGCAGATGGTCCGGCAGGAGAACATCCACCTCGCCCTGGTAGAAGGCGACCCTCGCCCCCATCTCAGGACGGGCAAAGTCGGCAACCTGCGCGAAGGACACATAGACCTGGATCGTGGCGCGGGTGCGATCAGCAGTAGGGCGAAGCAGACGCACCTTGCCCGCCTGCGGCCGATCCGGATAGGCATCGAGAACGATACGGCAAAGTGTGCCCTCCTCGATGCGGGCTATGTCTCGCTCGTAGACGTCGACTTCGATCTCGAGGGTGGCAAAGTCGGCAAGGGTGACTACGGCTGTCTTACTACCGGAAGCACCGGTGTTGGCCGGCGAAACTACTTCCCCCGGCTCCGCTTCGCGACGCAGGATCATGCCGGAGAAAGGTGAGCGTATGAATGCCTTCTCTCGACTGGCTTTGACCCCTTGGACGATGCCTTCGGCAGCAGCGATTTCGTGTGTGGCCTTCACCAGAGACTGCTTGACCACCTCGATGGCGGCTGTCTCGCGGGTCACTCTGCTCTCGGCGGTCAGGAGCGCTGTCCGGGCGAAGTTCACCCGGGCCTTGGCCACGTCTCTGGCCTGCCGTGCTGTATCCAGGTCAGCATCGCCACGAATCTTCTTGTTGAAGAGATACTCGGTGCGCTCGAAGGAGGATTGGCTCTCCTTGAAGACCGCCTCCGCCTCTTCCACTGCCGCCTGCTTCTCCTTGAGAATGGCCCTGGCGGTGGCTTCGGCGGCGATCGACTCGCTGAGGATCGCCTGCCTCTCCGGCACCCGCTCGCGGATAGCGGCCAGATTGGCTTCCGCCTCGACCACCTGAGCATCCAGTTCTTCGTGCTCGACTTCGGCGAGGAGCTGGCCAGTCTCCACTTGGTCTCCCTCGTCCACAAACACGCCGGCAAGTCGGCCCTGCACCTTGCTGGCAACCGAGGCGCGGGTGCGCGCCACCACATAACCGTTGGCGGTGGTGATCTCCTGCTCGGCAATCGGTGACTGACGGAGCACCACGGCGGTGCTAACGCTGGGGAGTGCAGTGAACTGTAGGAAGGCCATCACTCCCACAACCAGAAGGGCGATGAACAGGAAAAAAACGAGGCCTCGGGGAAGGCCGCGCCGACGCCGCATCGGACTGGACTTGGGAAGCTCCAAGGCGGCAAGGGACTGCTTCTGCGGAGAAGGGCTGGGGAGGGGCTCGGGCATGGCCGAACCACCATAGCCAGGGACTCGCCGCGGGTCTGGGAATTCCAGGACAAGCTGCCTAGACTGCCCCGCCCCCTTGGCAGCCAAAAAGACGAATGTATCGACGCAGCGCGCACCGGATCGACTGGGCGTGTGGATTTTTGGCGCCCTCGGCGGGCTCGCCACCACCCTTGTCGTGGGCAGCAAGGCCATTGGCAAGGGCAAAGCAAGCGGCCAAGGGCTGCTCACTGAGACCGAACTCTGCAAGGGCCTGCCCCTGATCCCGATCAAGAAGCTGGTCTTCGGCGGTCACGAATTGCGCCGGGGATCCTTGCTGCAATCGGCACGGGAGATTCACGAGCAGACCGGCACCATCCCCTACCCGCTCTTGAATGCACTGAAGGCGGATCTCGACAAGACCAGCAAGGAGATCAAGGCCGGCACCGCCATCAACGCCGGACGCAGCATTCAAAAACTGGCAGAACGGGTACCCAAAAAACCGCTCTCCATGAAGAGCGAGCTCGCCCGCTTGCAGCGCGACATCAAGAGCTTCATGCAGCGCAATCGGCTCACGCGCTGCGTCTGTGTCAACCTCACCTCCACCGAGCCCCAGCTCAAACTCACCAGCACTCATCAAAGCGCTGAAGCTCTGAGCAAGGCCATCGCCGGCGACAAGCGCAGCACTCTGCGCCCTTCGACTCTCTATGCCCTGGCTGCGGCCAAGCTCGGCCTGCCCTTCATTCACTTCACTCCTTCGAACGCGGCCTTCATCCCAGCGGTGATCGAAGAGTTCGAAGCTCAGGCTGTCCCCTACATGGGCTGCGATGGCAAGACTGGCGAGACCCTGGTCAAGTCAGCCTTGGCGCCCATGTTCAAGTACCGCAACCTCAAAGTGCTGACCTGGCAGGGCTACAACATCCTCGGTGATCGAGACGGAGTCATTCTCGCCGACGCGGAGAACAAGCGCGCCAAACTGGAGAGCAAGGATGGGCTGCTGAGCAAGATCCTCGGCTATCCCCTGCACACTCACGTGGGCATCGACTACGTCCCCTCACTCAATGACTTGAAGACCGCCTGGGACTTCATCCACTTCCAGGGTTTCCTGGACTACAAGATGTCCCTGCAATTCACCTGGCAGGGCTGCGACGCAATCCTCGCCGCGCCCATCGTCCTGGACATGATCCGCCTGGCTGAGCTCGCCCAGCGCCGCGGCGAGAGCGGCCCCATGCGTCACCTGTCCTGCTTCTTCAAGCGACCGCAGGGAGTGGACGATCACGACCTGCACCGGCAATGGCACCTGCTCACCGAGTACGTCAAGCAGGCGCGTAGCTGAATCCCATCGACCCTGAGCAGCTCAGGGAGTGATCAGATTGAGCAGGATACGCGCTGCACCCAGGTGGCCGCGACGCAGTTGACGGTAGAGCGCGAGAGAGCAGAAGACATAGCTCCCCTTGCCGTAGTCCGTGTAGAGCAGGCCGCCGTCCAGAGGCTCCTCGTCCTCGTCGTGCATCTGCAGAAAGGTCGTCCAGGCGGCATCGTACTCACTGGGCACATTGAGCAGGCGCTCCTGCACCCAACCGTCAAAGTCGGCTTCACGAATGGCGTGGGGCTGACGAAAGATCTGATGATCCGGATTGGTGATGATCACCTGCGCATCCTCCTCGGCCACACGCCGACGACCGGTGCGCAGGGCAAAGGGTGCGAGCTGGGGCTTTCCCGGTCTGGGTCCCCATTCACCGGGCTTGTGGTAGAGCACGACCACGCGCCCACCGGCGCTGCAAAACCGCAGCATGCGATCGCGGTGATTGGCCAGGTCTGGACGATGGTGATAGACCCGCATGTCCAAGAGCAGGGTGGAGAACTGGGCCAGGTCCACTTCGGCCAGGGTCATCTCATCGAGGACTGTGAAGGCCACCCCCATGTCGTCCAGGAAGCGCTCGATGGTGTCATCCGGCCCGCGAACCAGACCAACGTTGAGCTCCCCTGAGACCTTGGCTGCAGACGGCTGCAGCTCGAGGCCGACATCCTGGGAATCGCCAAAGGCCGCGCGGATCTCCAGGCGCGCGCCCAAGTCCTCGTCGCCGTTCTCGCTGATCAATCGCACCAGCGCGCGACTCTGCCGCTGATCGGCGGAGAGTTCGAAGCTGGCCGGGATGGTCTCGGCCTTGAGGCCCGGAGGCAGGCTGAGAGTCAGAGGACCACTCACCTGACCATCGCCGTAGTAGGCGATCTCCAGGGACAGAATGCGTTCCCAAGTGCCGCGCGCCGGCACCATGATGGTGTTGCGATCCCAACGCAGTTCGATGGGCTGCACCAACTCGACGATAATCGCGCGCTCCATGGCCATGGGCAGGCCATCAAGCTCAAACTCCGCACGCACTCGAGAAGTCTGGGTGCCGGTAAACGCTGGCAGAAGGTTGTCACCCTGGGATTCGGCCGCGCGCAGAGGCAACTCGTACCAACCGCTGGCGACGCCACGCTCTTCGATAGCCTTGCCCGTACGATCATCGCAGCTGATGCTCAGCTCGCTGACTTCGCCGCGCAGAGCCGCACGAATACTGCGCTGACCGCCGATTGGCAGCTTGCTGTCCGGCAGGTAGGTCTCGAGGGTGATGCCAGCGCCGGCGATGAGCACACGCTCGAGAGCGTTCAGACGACGTTGCAGACGTATGCGCGCCTGCTCCGCACCTTCGCCGTCGATCGCCGCATAGACCTGACGCAGCATCGGCAAGAGCCGCCGCGCCCGGGCAATGTGCTCCGCGTCCCGGTGATCTTCGCGGAAGGCTGCGAAGTCACTCTCTAGTTCGTCGGCCCTCTGGCCAGCAGCCTGCAGAGCAGCCAAGAAGGCGCCTTCATCGAAAACCGAGCGGATCTGTTCGAGGGGTGGGCGATCGGCGCTGAAGTCCGCGTTCTTCGGCAGCACCTGTTGCCAGCTGTCTCGCCGCACGCGCGTCGGGTTGTACGCACCCCAGGGGCCCTGCGAGGCATGTTCTAGAAGGCCCTCGTGGGCTTGCGCCGCGAAGCTCTTGCCGCGCATGAGATCCATGGCCGAGGGGTCCAAACTGAAACGCGGCTTGCGTGGCTTCTCAGCCTCCCCGTTCGCGCTCGATTCAGCGGTCCTGCGGGCGGCCGGTGGACGAAAACCGCCGGCGCGTTCGTAGAGCGGCACAATCCGACCGCTGCGCTTGCCCTCCGCCTCGCAGGCGTAGGCGGTGGCCAAGGCCGATGCCCGATGGTGGCCGTGACCACTTGTCGTGTCGTGATTGGTGATCACGAAGTCCGGCCCCACCGATCGCAGAGTCGCATCCATGGCGGCGAGCAAGTCGTCCTTGCCCCAGTACTCCAGAGCCTCGGGCATGGTCTTGCTGAAGCCAAAGTCCAGAAAGCCCAGCCAGCGAACTTCTGTGTCCGTGTGCGCCGCCGCCGCCAAGGTTTCGCGCACGCGAATCCTCGCCAGATCCTCACCGATCTCCCTACCGATGGCATTCTGACCACCGCCGCCACAGGTGGTGTAGACCGTGACCGTGCGCAGTCCGTGCTGGCGGCGCAGCACCACCATGCTCCGGGCGGCCTCGTCATCCGGGTGAGCCGCCACATTCATCACCACCGCGTCCGTGGTGGCATCGAGGCAAGCTTGGCGGAAGGCCTCTGCCCCGGCGGTGGGCTGCTGTGGGCATACGCTAGCGAGAAAGACGAGGGTGAGGGGCAGACTCATGGCGCAGAGCATACGGATCCGGGAGACATCTGAGGGTAACAGAGAGGTACTGCACCTAGAATCCCGCCCATGCTGCCTGCCAAGCTCGCCCCTCTCCTCCTCAGCTCGGTTCTACTCCCCCTGACTGCAGTTTGCGCCCAGGAAGAACCGCCGCAAGCGAGCAAGGACTATCGCCCCAAGGTCTTGCCGGCATCGGACGAGGGGAAGAACGCCATGGCCGGTTTCAAACTGGCACCCGGACTGCAGGTCTCCCTGGTGGCTGCGGAACCGCAGCTCGCCAATCCGGTGGCATTTACCATCGACGAGCAGGGGCGCTTCTTTGTGGTCGAGACCTTTCGCCTCGCCGCCGGCGTCTTCGACACCCGCGAGTACGCCTTCTGGCGCGATGAAGACCTGGCCTGCGAAACCGTCGAAGATCGACTCGCCCTCATGCGCAAGCACCTGGGGGAGGACCTGCCAAAGTACGAGGAAGCTCCCGAACGCATTCGCCTGCTCGAGGACATGGACGGAGACGGCATCGTCGACTCCTCGAAGGTCTTCGCCGATCGCTTTAGCGAGATGGCGGATGGCATCGCCGCCGGCATCCTCGCTGACCGTGGCAGTCTCTGGTTCACTTGCATCCCGCAGCTCTGGCGCCTGCGCGATACGGACGGGGACGGAGTCGCCGACGAACAGACGGCTCTACACGATGGCTTCGGCGTGCACTTCTCACTCATCGGTCATGACATGCATGGCCTGCGCATCGGCCCGGATCGCCGGCTGTACTTCAGCATCGGTGATCGTGGCTTCAATGTGCAGACGGGCACTGAGCCCCTGGCATATCCCCACATGGGTGCAGTCTTGCGCTGCGAGTTGGATGGCAGCGGCCTGGAGCTCTTCTACTCCGGACTACGCAATCCGCAGGAGCTGGCTTTCGATGCGGAAGGCAACCTTTTTACTGGCGACAACAACAGCGACGGCGGTGACAAGGCGCGCTTTACCTTCGTCGCGGAGGGCGGCGACAGCGGCTGGCACATCGGCTGGCAGTGGCTGGATGATCGCGGCTCCTGGAACCGCGAAGGGCTCTGGCACACGGAGTTCAAAGACCAGGCTGCCTACATCCTGCCTCCCATCGCCCATGTCGCTGACGGCCCCTCCGGCCTGACCTTCGATCCGGGTACGGGGTTGCCAGAACGCTACCGCAACAATTTCTTTCTCTGCGACTTCCGCGCCACGACGCGCAGCTCCGGCATCCATGCCCTGCGCCTGCGACCGAAGGGCGCCGGCTTCGAGCTCGACAAGCAGGAGCCGCTCATCTGGCACGTGGTGCCCACGGACGTGGAGTTCGGCGTCGACGGAGCCATCTACCTCACCGACTGGGTGGAGGGTTGGGGTCAACCGGGCAGAGGTCGCATCTATCGGGTCGGCAGCCCCTCCAGTGCATTGGACCCGCGCGTGCAGGAGACTCGCCAATTGATTGCGGCCGGAATGGCCGGACGCAGGGTCAGCGAACTCAACGAACTCATCGACCATCCGGATCAACGCGTCCGGCAGGAGGCGCAATTTGCCCTGGTGGATGCGGGTGAAGCTGGTGAGCTGGCTTTACGTGCCGCCGCCTCCAGTGCCGACCGACCACGGGCTCGCCTGCACGGCATCTGGGGCATCGGCATCTTGGCGCGCAAGGATAAGACCAAGCTCGAGCCCCTCCTCGGCCTTCTCGCTGATGGCGATGCCCTCATCCGCGCTCAGACCGCGAAGATCATCAACGATGCTCCCCATCCGGAGGCACGCGAAGCCCTCGAAGAACTGCTGGCGGACAAAAATTCCCAGGTACGCTATCACGCGACTCTCGCCCTCGGTGCCATCGGCGATGCTCAGTCGATACCGCATGTTCTGCGCATGCTCGAAGTCAACGCGGATCGAGACGTCTATCTGCGTCACGCGGGCGCCGAAGCACTGCGGCGCATCGCGGACATGGGAGCTCTGCGGGCTGCCAGCGCGCATGCATCACGCTCCGTGCGCATGGCGGTGCTCCTCGCCATGCGTCGCCTCGGCAGCGATCAGCTCAACCACTTCCTCGGTGATCCAGATCCCGCTCTCGTGGTCGAGGCTGCCCGCGCCATCTACGACCTACCATTGCATGCTTCCTATCCGGCCCTCGCCTCCCTGGCTCTACGCGCGGGCTTGCAAAACGAAGCTCTTCTCTACCGAGTCCTCAACGCCAACCGCTACCTGGGCGAAGTCGAGAATGGTCGCAACCTGATCAACTTTGCCCGCCGGGCGGACGCCCCAGCCAGAATGCGGGCCGAGGCCCTCGCCATCCTCGCCGATTGGCAGGAGCCTGCAGGTCAGGACCGAGTGTTGGGACTCTGGCGACCGACCAAGGCGCACAGTAACGCAGGGCTCGAGGCTGACATGCTCGCTGCCCTCGAGGAGATCCTCGAATCAGGGGAGAGCCAGCAACAGATTGAAGCCGCCGAAGTTGCCAGCAGTTGGCAACTGACGAGTTCCTCAGAACTCCTCGCCAAGTCAGTGCGCAATCGCCGCAACAGCGGCCCAGCCCGCGCCGCAGCTCTCCGCGCCCTCGACAAGCTCGACGCCAGCGAGTTGGACGAAACCCTGGCCAGCGTCGACGGCCAGGCGCCGGTGCCCCTGCGTCAGGCTGCTGTGCGCGTCCTTGCCCGCCTGCGACCGGCGGAAGCCCTGCCCATTCTCGACTCTTTGATCACCAGCGCATCCCTGCGCGAGAAGCAGAATGCCGTCGCGGCCCTCGGGGAGATGGAAGCTGCGGGCGTGGACCAAGTCCTCAGTAAGTGGATGGATCGGATACTCAGCGGCGATGCACCAGCAGCGATTCACCTGGATCTCCTCGACGCCGCCGCGGAACGGGAGTCAGCCATGCTCGAGGCCGCTTTGGCGAGTTACGAAGACGCGCGACCGGAGGGCAATCCAGCAGCCGCATATATCGAGACCCTGGAGGGTGGGCGCGTCGGCGCCGGCCGGCGGGTGTTCTTCGAACACCAAACCGCCCAATGCGTACGCTGTCACGCCATCGGTGATAGCGGCGGCGCCACGGGCCCGGCTCTCGAAGGCATCGCTGCGGAGCGCGATAGGGCGTACCTCCTGCAGGCCATCGTCGCCCCCAGCCAGCACATCGCTCCAGGGTACGAGATGGTCATTCTCACCAAGAACGATGGCAGCTTGGTAGCTGGCACACTGCGGAATGAGACCGCCGAAGAGATTCAGATCATGGATGCGGACAACAAGCTGCTCGTCATCCCGACCGGCGATCTCAAGAACCGCAGCCAGGCCACGGTCTCGGTCATGCCCCCCGCCGGACCTCTCCTGAGCAAGCGCGAACTACGCGACCTGGTCGAGTACTTGGCGAGCCTGAAGGAGAAGCCTGACGCGAAGAAGTAATCGCTGGCAGCAGCCCTCCGACTACTTCTTTTCTTTGATCTTGTAGACCTTGTGCGAAGGGTTCTTGAGCTTCTGCAACTTCTTGTAACTCTCCATCGCATCTTCGCTGCGCTCTTCAGCGACGGCGAGTTCGACCTCGAGCATGCCGCCGAGCAACTCGATGATGGCCGCGCGGTAGCCGGTCATGAAGTCACCTTGATCACCTTCCGGCACGTTCACTAGCTGCGCCGGCTTCATGCTCTTCACTGCCAGGGCGTGACCTTCGAGTTCACTCAGCAGAGCGATGGCCGCGTCCTTCTGCTCCGCATCCTTGAGCATCTTCTGCAGACCACGAACGCCCTTGTTGATCTCCTTCATGTGCAGAGCCAACTCCGTGTCATCGGCAGGGCGAGCTGCAGGCTCGGGAGAAAATGCGGTGCTTGCGAGGAGGAGGGAACCAGCGAGGAGGCTGACGAGGATGGTCTTGGTCTTCATAGGATAGTGCTCAGGAATGGGGGGCAATCTGGAGCTGGGATTATCTAGGCCGGGCAGCAGGCCGCAAGCCGCTGCCGCGTGGGTACAGCAAAGACACAGGCTAGCCTCGGCAAAACAACGAGTTCTCAGCTCTTGTCAATCATCACGCTGGCGACCTGACCGGCGACAATTGTGAACTCCCGCTCGATGGGCTTGCCATCCCGGGGCATCACCCGGATGCCATACTGGCCTGGGGGAAGAGACAGATTGAGCTCGTAGCTGCTTCCCGGCTGCAGCTTGCGGACATTGGCCCGATTGCCTCCCCCGAGGCTGCTGAGACGCAGGGGCGAATTCCGCCACTCCCCCTCGACTCTGAGCAAAGCCGCGCCGAGCTGAATCTCCGGATGATCCCGGCTCAATTGCAGGCTCAGCCGCCCACCGCGCTGGAGGGTCACCTGGCGAAAAACCTCGCCGACTTCGGGAACGGTCAACTCGACCAGCGCCGGAACCAATCCCGATCCGGCGACAGGATCGACCCGCAGAACCTGCTCGCCGAGGGGCAAGTCATCCAAGGTGAAGCGACCTCGATCGCCATGGCTCGGTCCCCGGTGGAAGAAGCTATGGCTCTCCCTATAGAGATCCCGATCGTACTCCCGTTGGGTGCTGCGAATGTTCGCCACGCTCACAGGCTGTCCAAGATCGTCAGTGATCTGCAGGACGACCATGCTCTCCCCCAGCGCGGCCTGGAATTCGATGTCCATGATTCGCATGCCCTCGTTCTTCTCGAGGACCAGGTCCTTGTAGACCACGTCACGGAAACCATCACCACGGATGGATAGGTTGGCCTTCTCCTCTGCAGCCAAGCCGACCTTGAACTCCAAGGGAAAGGTCCCCGAGGAGGAACTACTCCCACCGTTCTCCCGCTCGAAGCGGATCTCCAGAGGGATCTCCCCCTTTTCGTTGAGCAACTCATCCATGCCCGCTGGCAGGTGAAAGCGTAGGAGGAGACCACTCTCGGTAAGAGACAGGCGCAAGTCCTCCTGCGGAGCTACCGCCTCGAAGTTCATGTTCTCCGAGTTGCCGCTCAGATTCATGCGCATGGGTTCCTGGCTGCGCACGCCAAGCTTGTACTGGGAACCAGCCAGTAATCCGCGCAGGAGGAAGCGGCCATTCGCCGCGGTCCGACAGGCGGCACGGAAGGGGGCGAAGTCCTTGCCACGCATCGAATGCTCCTTGCCCTCTGGCGGCAGCATCTGCGCGCGCACCACCACGTCCGCCAGGCCCTGACCGTTCTCGTCGATCACCATTCCTGAGATCCAAGAGTCGGGGACTTCGGCATAGACCGGCGCTTCCCGGTCCACTACCACCTTCTGCGCGACCGCTTCCCTCTCTGGCTCGAGGCTGGGGACGGAAGCGTCCACCAAGGGTCGGTTCTCTTCGGCGGGAAGTGGAACTGCCCCGGGAACTACAGGGTTCGAAGCCGCTTCTTCTTCGTTCGCGAGGCCGGAGTCCATGGGCCCGGTCACCGGCTCCTTGTTGAACAGCAGGCTCATCCCCCCGCCGATTACGACGCCGACGAAAATGCCAATGAGGAAGTTCTTGGGCATGGGCTCAGTCTAGTTCTAGGAGGGTGATGGCCATATCCCTCTGGGGACGATTGCGGATCCTTCCTTCGTCGCGATGATTCGAGAGTAACTAGCCAGGCTGGGAACTCTCACTTCTCCCGACCGACAGTCTGCAGCTCGAGATCCAAAGTCTTGCCCACCGGGATCACCACCCGGCTCGGAACCGGCAGCCAGCCATCGAGTTTGAGCACCAGAAGAGCGGGCCCCGGGCTGATCCCGAGATCCTCATAAGCCCCATTGCGAACCCGCAGACGGTGAGTCCGCTGCATACGCCGATACTCATAGAGATCCGCCGGCACCTCGCTGGCACCGGGAAGAACCCAGAGGTAGCCGCGCAATTCCTCATCCCCCAGAGCTTCGGAAGCCTGCACCCTGCCCCGCAGGCCACCGGCACTCAGATCGAAGTTCAGGTTCTCGCTCGCGAAGGCTTCCACAGTGAGAACTTCGCTGTGCAACTCCTGTCGCGTGCCGCTCGTCAGGCTCAGACGGTACTCCCCGGCCGGCAGCTCGAGGATGCGAAAGCGACCCGCATCATCGTACTCGCCACTGAAGGACATGCCGCTGCCGGCAAGCGCCTCTCCTCGGACCGGGCGCAGAATCGCCCGGCCACCAATCCCTGGCTGCCCGTTGATCCGCACCAAACCCTGTACCATTCCCGTGCTCGGTCGATCCAGATCGAGATCCATACTCGCCTCCTGACCCTCCACCAGAGTCAAGTTGCGCGGCGGGATCTTCTTGCCTTCCACATCCCCGGACCAGAGCGGAAAGATCGAAGCGAAGAGCCGGTTGACGTAGCGCTCGTCCGAAGCCGGGTAGGCGCGCAGGATGTAACTGCCCGCGGATAGGCCCTCGAAGCGATAGCTGCCATCCTTCGCCACCTTTGCGGTCTCCATCCGCCCATGACCACCGATGGCCAGGACGAAGGCCGCTTCCTCTGTACCGGCAGACAGATTCCGCACCTGCCCTCGGACACTGGCGAGACCACCGACCAAGAGACGCATCTCCTGCAGGCCCTCGCCCAGATAGAACACGTCGCTCTCGTGATCACTGATCTCGCGGCCCTTCAGGGCGAGAAAGCTCCGGCCTGGAGCAGCATTACGAAACTCGAAGCGACCATCCGCAGCGGTCACCGCGCTCATCAAAGGGATCCCAGGAGTGGAGCTTCTGGCAAAGAACCAGGAGTACAGGGAACGCTGCCCTTCGCGCACCTGGGGCGAAGTCTCCAACACACGCATGAGTTCGACCTGCACTCCGGCCACCGACTTGCCACCCGCCTTCGCCAAAACCTGGCCCTTGAGCAGATGCCCCGCATGCAGCTCGACGCTCAGCTCGGGCACTTGCAAACCGAGACGCAGTTCAACCGACTCGATTTCGCGATACTGGTGTTCGGGTGAGGCAAATCCAACTCGATAGAGGCCTTCTTCCAAGCCAAGAATCTCGAACTCACCCGCCGGATGCGGCTCCACTTCACCAGTGTTCGCCGGCAGCGCGAAGGCCCTCTGCGCATACTCGCGCCGAACTCGCTGCATGCGCGCATCCAGCTGCCGCGCCATCTCCAGACGCTGTTCTCGCAGGGCTGAATCCGCAGCATTCGCCGCCGCGGTTCGCAGAGTCTCCTGAACTCGCAGCAGTTGCTGCGGCATGCTCCCCAAACTGTCCGGATCCACATCCCCCTGGCGTCGGGCCATCACAGCGTAGACCTCTACGGGCTCCCCGCTGCTCGCATCGCTCACCTTCCCCCGGATGCTCAGACCCGCAGCCAGCCTGATAACCAAGTCCTGTTCCAGACTCGCATCCACAGTTTCATCCAAATAGCGCAGATGTCCGGGAGCGGAAGCCTCCAGCCGCAGAGCACCGGGAGGCAGGGCGTGGAGAACGAAGGTCCCATCCGCCACGCTTGTGACCTGCTCGTTGTAACGAGGCTGACCGGGTCCATTGCGCGCCTGCACGATCGCCCCGGCCAGAGCTCCACCGTCCGGACCGAGCACCTTGCCCGAAAGGGCATAGCCGCTGAGCAATTGCATCGGCGCCATGCTGACTTCGAGCCCCTCCTCGACACGCAGACTGCTCGAGCGCAGGGACTGCAATCCCTCACCGGATGCAATGACCCGATAGCTCCCAGGCATCAAGCTGCTGAAGGCAAACTCACCCGCAGCATCGGTCTGCTGCGGCTGCAGCAGCTGATTCATGTCGATCTCGACTGGCCAGCTGCTCCCGCTCGTAACCAGACTCGCCCTCGCATTCGCCAGTCCCAGGCCGGCCCCATCGATGATCCGACCGCGGATGCTGCCACCGGCAAGTAAGCTCAGGTCGCCAAGCTCATGAGTCGCGGCTTCTCGATCGAGATCCAGGTCTATCAAGGTCGGCGCATGCAGCGATGCCAGGAGGAGCAGGGTCTGCGAGGCAGAATCTGCAGGAACCA
>JAJFFD010000112.1 GCA_021776805.1 Planctomycetota bacterium | reverse complement strand
GCTGGTGCGGGTCGGGCCCAGGGGAATGAACCAGACCCAGCCATTGGGCACGGACAGCACTTGTACACGAGTGCCACCGACGCCAATCTTTACCGCCCACTCAGCATTCTCCCAGTAGTCCCAGACCGCCACGTTCATCAGACTGGTGGGGATGGTGGATTCGACCCCCATGGCCCGGCGCAGGAGGCCGACGTGGCCCGAGGCGTCGAGGAAGTAGCGCCCCTCGATGCGGCGGCCGTCCTTCAGGATGATCGCATTGATACGATCGCCGTCCTTGTCCACAGTCTTGACGGCGGTCTCTTGGAAGACCTCACAGCCGTTTTCTTGGGCATGGTCGAGGAGGATCTGGTCGTAGATGGAGCGTTCGACCTGGAAGGCGGTGAGTTGTCGCGGTCCCTCATAGGTCGATGGACGGGGGTCGTTCTCTGGGAACTTGTCCAGTGGCAGGAACTCGAAGTCCCAGGGCTTCTCGCTCGTTCCCCATAGATAAGTAGCGCCGATCTTGATGGGGAAGTTGGCCGCCTCGACCTTGTCCCAGCAGCCCATTTCCGAGAGGTAATAGCCGCAGGCGGGAAGCTGGCTTTCGCCCACGTGTTCGCGGGGGAACTTCTCCTTCTCGAAGATGCCGACCTTGAGTTCCGGGTTGTACTTCTTGAGAAGGGTGCCCGCGGTGGATCCCGCCGGGCCTCCGCCGATGATGACGACGTCGTAGTTCATGCAGGCTTGTCAGTTGGTGGGACTGACCGATATTGAGAGTTGGAGAGGAGCACGGTGAGTATACCCCCTGGCGCAAGGCCGGGGCCCAGGCTGCGGGGCTCTCACTCGCGGTCTGAGCAACGCCCCATAGGAGGGATCATTTCGCAGGTTTCAGTTCGATCCAGTGGCTGAGGCAATAGTAGCCCTCGGCGGTCAAGACCAGAATTCCACTCAGACCGCCATCCGCCTCCAGCCTGAGCCGTAACTCCAGGTCGCTGGGGCCTTGGTATTCGTCCTGGCCAGGAATGCGGATGCGACCACCGCCGGCAAGAGTGAGTTTGTTCCCGGTCTGGCGTAGGCGCGAAAAGCTGCGGCGGGACTCGCCTATGCGTGCCCGCGCCTGCTGGCCTTCGATCTCGAGATCGACGGTGATGTCACCGGCAAAGTGGGCCAGCTTGCCCTGCCAGTGACCTGCGATGGGGGGCTCCTTCGCGAGCTCCGCAGGAGCTTCCGCCGCATCCTCCGTGGGCGGCAGCAGTGCCCGCACCATGCGGTTGCTTATCTCGTTACGCAAACCATTGGCGCTGGCGTTGACGAGCACGACGATGCCGGCGCGGGCCGCGGGAAAACCGATCACCTGCGTAGCCACTCCCGGCATGCTGCCGGTGTGGCTGAAGGCCTGGTGACCTTGGAAGGGACGACGGTTCCATGCCACCCCATAGGGGTTGCCAGGAGTCTTGGCATCGAGCATCTCGAGGCGGGCGGGTTCGCTGAGCAAGCGGTTTTCCTCCGCCTCCGCCGGCAGCAGAAAGAACTGCAGGAAGCGGCTCAGATCCGTAGCCGAGCTCCAGATGGCTGAAGCCCCGTCATGGTCGAAGCCATAGGGGGGAACGAGGCGAAAGCGTCCGCCGGCATCGCGCAGGTACTGCTTGCTTGCTCGGGCCTCGAGGCCGGGGAGAATGCGATCCGAGGTGGAGCTCATGCCGAGGGCGGCATAGACCTGCTCCTCCATGAACTTTCGCCATGGCATCCCGGAGCGTACTTCGACGATGTAGTCGATGATGCCGAAGGCCAGGTTGCAGTACTCCAGGCCGCTCCCCGGTGGGTAGTGGGCGAAGGCGTAGCGTTCGATGCTCAGCTCGCGACTCGGGGCGCGTCCCGGGGCATAGAAGAAGTTCCAATGCACCGGCAGACCGGAGCTGTGGTTGGCAAGCCGACGCAGGCTGACTTCATCCTCTGAGCCGCGATAGGCACGGATCTTGGCCTTGGGGAGATAGCTGTTCGCCGGCTGGTCCAGGTCTAGCTCACCCTTGTCGACCAGGAGCATGAGGCCGGTGGCGGTCAGGGGCTTCGAGACCGAGGCGAGGAGATAGAGGCTGTCGGGCCCCGCAGGGCTCCCCTTCGCCAGATCGATGGTCCCGAAGCCCTGGCTCCAAACGAGCTGGCCATCACGAATGGCAGCGACGGCGACCGAGGGCGCGCGGCCCGTGCTCACCGCCGAGGCGATGAAGCTGGCGACTTCGCGGAAGTCCTCGGGAGTCTTGGAGTCCTGAGCCGGGAGGCCGAGCTGCATGACGGCCAGGAGGAGGCTGGCGAAGCCGGTGCGCCCTAGCGGCGTTAGCTGCCCTTCAGCTGCCGGCCGCGGCTTCCGGCCCGTCGCCGCTATACAGCCAGACTTGGTTCTTGCCACGGTGTTTGGCTTCCTGCAGGGCTTTGTTGGCTCGCCTTCGTAGCTCATCGGGGCTGGACTCGACGCGGCCATCATAAGTGTCGATGCCCATCGATATGGTCACTTTGGTGGAGTACTCGCCGCTTTCCACTGTTGCGGAAGAAACTTTCTTGCGGATCCGGACCGCGGTCAAGACCGCCTCTGCCGGCGATGTGTGGGGGAGCAGGAGAACGAACTCGTCGCCACCGAAGCGCGCGGCGAAGTCGGTTTCGCGGATGTTCTGCTTGAGGGCCTCAGCCACCGCTTTGAGGACCTGGTCTCCGAAGGCATACTCGGTGCTGTCGTTGACGCCCTTGAAGTTGTCGACATCGATGAGCACCAGGGAGAGGGGGGTTTGGTGGCGTTGGGCACGTTTGAACTCCACCGCCAGCAGATCCTTGAAGTAGCGCTCGCTGAGCAGATCGGTCTTGAAGTCGGTGGTGATCTGTCCCTCGAGCTCGCCGGTCCGCTGCTCCAGGCTGCGATGACTCTCGAGGCGGCTGGCCATGAGCTCGATGCGATGCAGGCACTCTTCCCGGCCATAGGGCTTGAGGATGAAGTCGCGGAAGGGCAGCTGCAGAAGGCGCGCCTGCTCGAGGCTGAGCAGGTCCTCGACGAGGAGGATGACCGGCAGATTGCCGTCTTCCTGGGCCTTCTCCAGGATCTCGAACTCCAGCCCACCGGCCTTGCAAACCAGGGGATTGAGGAGAACCAGCTCCCCTTCCCCTCTGTCGAGCAGAGATTGGCTCTGGGGGATGCTCGTCGACTCCTCGACCTGAAAGCCACTCCGCCGGAGCAGCTCCATGAGCTCCGCCATCGGGTCACGCCGGTGGTTCATCACAAGGATGTGATTTAAACCCTTCTTCGGTATGTTCTTAGAGCGATCCACGGGGGTGTCCAGTCAAGCCCGGCTCTGCGCAGGGCTCGTGGGAGAGCCGAGCCAGGCCTCCTTGGAGGCTCCGAGCAGGGAATTCTAGCTCTCACAAGGGTATGTGGGAAGTCCGGCCTTGATCCCCCATAGGTCCACCCTAGAATCCCGGCCCCGCGTTTTGCCCCATTGGTGCAGCCAAGGCCAAAAGGAATTCAGTGCCCCTAGTCACGGTTCAGGAACTCATCGAAGCCGGTGTCCATTTCGGCCACCAGTCTTCTCGCTGGAACCCGAAGATGAAGCCATTCATCTATGGGAAGAAGCATAAGACCCATGTGATCAATCTTCAGGAGACCGTGCGCGGTCTGCTGCAGGCTTGTCACTTCATGCGGCACCTCGCCTCCACTGGAGCGCAAGTGGTGTTCCTGGGGACGAAACGACAGATTCGCGCAGTGGTGCAATCGGAGGCAGCCCGCTGTGGCATGCCGGCGATCACCGAGCGTTGGATCGGTGGCACCCTGACGAACTTCAATACAGTTCGCGAACAGCTCAAGCGACTCGAAGAGCTCGAAGGCATGGAAGCGGACGGCAGCATGGAGCGGCACAAGAAGAAGGCTCAGGCCATGCTTCGCCGCGAGATGCGCAAGATTCAGCGCAACCTGGAAGGCGTTCGCGATCTGCATGGTCTGCCCGGTGCAATCGTCGTGGTCGATCCACGGCGCGAAGAGATCACCATGCGCGAAGCGCAGCGCATGAATGTGCCGGTGGTGGCCATTCTGGACACGGACTGTGATCCAGATCTGGCCGACATCACCATCCCGGCCAACGATGATGCCATGAGTTCGGTGCAGCTCTTGCTCAGCCGACTCGCGGACGCAGTGATCGAAGGGCGCTCCCAGCTCGATGAGCGCAGCATCCTCGAAGCGCAGCGCATGGCAGCCGAAGATCCCCGGGCGCGCGAGGTAGTTGGCCGAGTCCAGACACCACGCGGCGGTGGCCCCGGTCGTCAGGGTGGCGGTGGCCGCCAGGGCGGCGGTGGTCGTCAAGGTGGCGGTGGTCGTCAAGGTGGCGGTGGCGGTCAGGCTCCGCGCCAGGCAACTGGCCGCTTCGCAGAGCGCGCTGCCGGTCACGCTGACGCAGTCAACATCGGCGGTGAAGCCGAGGTCGCTGAGGCAGCCAAGGCCAAGGAACAACAGGCTGCGCCTCCCGCGCCAGCCACCGAAGAGAAGGCTGCTCCTCCCGCGGCAGCCAGCGAAGAGAAGGCTGCGGCCACGCCCGCAGCACCCCCAGCGGCAGAGACACCTGCTGCTCCCGAATCTAGTCCCGAGAAGACTCCCGAAAGCGATTCCTGAGCAATCCCTCCGGCTTGAACGAACATCCTGCTTCGTTCAGTAGTTGGGAGGATGGCATCTGGTACAGCAACAAGAGCGAGAGCCTTCTCAATCTGTAACGAGCCCAATGGGTCTGGCTGGCGCGAGCGAGAACAAGGGACGGGATCATGCCCTTCCTGCCCGCCATGTCAGAGATACTGAAAACTGATCATGGCTGACGTTGACGCAAAAGATGTAATGGCACTGCGCAAGAAGAGCGGTGCACCGATGATGGCATGCAAGGCTGCGCTCTCCGAGAGTGACGGCGACATGGACAAGGCCTTCGACCTCCTGCGCAAGCAAGGTCTGCAGAGTGCCGACGCCAAGGCAGGCCGCGAGGCCACCGAAGGCAAGATTTTCAGCTACGTGCACCATGACGGCAAACTCGCTGTCCTCGCTGCCGTTGCCTGCGAGACTGACTTCGTCGCCCGCAATGAGGACTTCACCCAATTCGGTGCTGACCTCTGCTTGCACATCGCGGCGATGAATCCAATCTGCCTGTCTGCGGAGGACATCGACCCCGCAGTCCTCGAGGAGGAGCGTGGCATTCAGTTGGCGCGCGCCCGCGAGACCATGCAGGGCAAGCCCGATGAGATCGTCGACAAGGCGGTCGAAGGACGCATGAACAGCTTCCTCAAGGAGCGCTGCCTCATGAATCAGCTCTGGGTCAAGGACGACAGCCAGACTGTCGAGCAGATGCGCCAGTCCATGGTTGCCAAGATCGGCGAGAACATCCAGATTCGCCGCTTCATCCGTATGGAGCTAGGGGGCTAAGGGCTTGGCTCCATCTCCCGGGTCGATCAAGCGCGTCTTGCTCAAGCTCAGTGGGGAGAGTCTAGCCCGAAGCGGTGAGACCGGGATCAACCCGGAGGTCGCTGCCGAGATCGCTGGCGAGGTGGCTGCGGTCGCTCGACTGGGAATCGAGACCGCCATCGTGGTCGGTGGCGGCAACCTGATCCGTGGGGCCAGCTTTGCCAAGATGGGTACCAACCGGGCCACGGCGGATCAGATGGGGATGCTCGCCACCTCCATCAACAGCCTGGCTCTGCAGGATGCCCTCGAGCGCTGTGGTATCGAGACCCGCGCCATGTCTGCCTTCGAGATGGAGTCGCTCATGGAGCCCTACATCCGTAGGCGTGCCATTCGCCATCTGGAGAAGGGGCGGGTGGTCATCCTGGCCGGCGGCACCGGAAATCCGTACTTTACCACCGACACTGCCTCGGCCCTGCGCGCCACCGAACTCGGTGTAGACGCCATTTTGAAGGCCACCAAGGTCGATGGGGTCTATACCAGCGACCCCAAGACCGATCCTGGGGCGGAGCGCCTCACGGCGATCACCTTCAAGGAAGCCCTGCAGAGGGACCTGCGCGTCATGGACCGCACGGCCTTCACCCTCTGCATGGAAAACGACATGCCGATCATGGTTTTTGACATGTATGCCCCCGGAAACATGGTCAAGGCGGTGACCGGCGAGCCCATCGGCACCTGGGTGACATCTGGCAGCTGATCCACGAGCGGCTCCGCGCTAGCATGGTCAGCCCCTGACGCGGAGACTTCGATGGAAGAACAAGCTGAATTGATCCTGACTGACTTCAAAGACAAGTTGGAGAAGGCGGTCCACCATCTCGTAGACCATCTCAAGGGGATCCGTACCGGGCATGCTTCCCCTGCCCTGGTGGACTCGATCAAGGTGGAGGCCTACGGCACCCTCTCGCCACTGAACCAGCTGGCCAACATCTCGGTGCCTGAGCCTCGCCAGCTCATGGTCAAGCCCTTCGATCCGAGCATCATCAAGGATGTGGAGAAGGCCCTCCTCACTTCCGACCTGGGACTCATGCCCAACTCTGACGGGAAGGTCCTCCGCCTGAGCCTGCCCCCGCTCTCCGAGGAGCAGCGCGGCAAATTGGCGGCGAAGGTCAAGGAGATCGCCGAGTCCTCCCGGGTGGCCCTGCGCAATGCGCGCCGCGACGCTAACAAGCACGCTGATCAGGCCAAGAAGGACTCAGAGCTTACGGAAGACCAAAATCATGATCTACATGATCAGATCCAGGACGATCTGAAGGCAGCGGAGACCAGGATCGATGCGATCCTCGCGAAGAAGACCAAGGAGATCATGGAGGACTGATCGTTCCCGAAGTCCTTGGCTTCTAGGCTCTAGTATTGCTTGCCTGGCCCCGGGCAAAGCTGTTGACTGCTGCCCCCCTGGGGGCGTAGCTCAGGGGTAGAGCACCGGATTTTTAATCCGATGGTCGGAGGTTCGATCCCTCCCGCCCTCACCAATCCCATGGATGCGGAGTTTCTCGAGAAGCTTGTTTGTCCTAGCACCCGCAAGCCGCTGCGACTGGCGGATGCGGCGGAACTGTCGACTTTGAACCAGTCTATCCAGGCGGGGGGGCTGAAAAATGCCGCTGGCAAGGTGATCGAAGACCCGGTTCAAGAAGGCCTGATTCCCGAGAGCGAAAACATCCTCTACCCTGTCCAGGATGGCATCCCCGTCCTCCTCGCTGAGGAGGCGATCCCACTGAAGGTGGAAGATTGAGCGTGACCAAGACCCCCGAGAAAGGACCCGATTCAGCAGACGACAAGTCAGGGCAGCAAGATTCAGCTGCAAAGGAGAGCACCGCAAGCAAGCGACTCTCTCCTCATTCCTCGACCTTCGGCTTCTTCGGCAAGTACCAGCGAATCATCCTGTACACCGCTGGCATCTTTGCTCTGGTGAGCTTTTCAATCACCGGTGCGCTGCAGTCCCTGTTTTCCGACGCGTTCTACGAGCCTCCGCCGCAGAGCACGATCGAGATCAGGGGCAAGAAGATGGAGCTGACCGCGGAGGACCTGCGCGTAGGTGGAAATCTGGCGCGGGTCGGAACTGGCCCGGTCATCGTCCTCCCGACGCTCAGCGAAAACGATCGCGAGCAGAACATGGACGTGGTCTACGCTTCCATGCGTAGGGCCGCTCTCGAGTACGGCATCGAGGTTTCGGAAGACGAGATCGATCGTGCCCTGGCCGAGGCGGTTGCGACTCTGCCCGATGCACGGATCAACACTCCTCAGGACCTGGCCATCTTCCGTGGCTATGCATCTCTCGAGGCGTACCGCGCTGACATCCGCGAGGCGATGCGGATTGGCCTCTACGCCCGCTTGCAGGCCTTGGCCATCGATGTCTCCGACGCTGCTCTCGTGGAGGACATTCTCGAGCAGCAGGAGATGGTTCAACTGAAAGTAGCGAGCCTGGATCGGCAGGCTCTCGAGGATGAACTCAAGGCGACGGAAGTCAGCGATGCAGATCTGCAGACCTGGCTGGACGGCCTCAGTGAAGAGGACAAGCAGAGCTACGGCTTCTATGACTCGGACCGGGCGAGGCTGCGCATCGCCAAGCTGGACCTGGATGCCTTCGACCCGGCGCCCTTCGCCGAAGAACTCGGCGCCAGGACCATCAGTGACGAGGAAGTGCAGAGCTTCTACGAGGGCAAGAAGGCCCTTTGGTACAAGCTCGCGAAGGAAGAAGAGGAGAAGCCCCCCAAGGAGGAGAATCCTGAGGAGCAGGATCCTGCTCCGATTCAGGATGAGTTCATCCCGCTTGACGATGCTCTCAAGGCAAATATCCGCAAGCGCCTGGAAGCGCGCGAGATCCTCCGCATGCTCTGGGCCGGCGTCGTCAAGGAGCAGGGCGACGCTCTGCTACCCCTGAGCGAGACCCGAACTCAGGCCAATCAAAAGCGCCTCGAGGCGATGGACGAGCAGGCCGCCGCGCAGGTGGCCTTGGACTCGGATCCCGACAACGAGGACAAGAAGCGCGCGGTCTCAGCCGCAGACGACAAGCTGACCGCAGCGACCAAGACCTACGAAGATGCCGGGGAGGCCCTCGATGCGGGGCGCAGCGCATTCGACATGGAGGCTGCTCTGGCCCGAGTCCTCGCCGACCGGGACGCCAGTGCATTCAGCTATCTGGACAGTGCTGCCCAGCCCCAGAATGCCACGGACCTCGAATCGATCGAAGGGCTCGGTGACTGGGCAGATGCCTGGGCCGGAGTCAGCCACCAGAAGACCGGTGAGCTCTCCTCGAGCGTGCAGGAGAGCAAGGATGCACTCTTCCACTACCAGGTTCTGGAGCTCGAACTGCGGCCCCTCAAGGAATTCGTAGCGATCAAGGACGAGGCCCGTGCCGAGTATTACAGCAAGAAGGCTGACGAGCTCGGCAAGGAGAAGGCGGAGGCCTTCGAAGCGGCGCTCCTTCGCCTTGGCAAGGAAGCCCGCGCCGATGAAGTCAGCAAGCTCGAGAGCGACAAGGCTGCCGAGCTGGCCAAGAGTCTCGAGGACTGGCGACAGCAGACCAGCGAAGAGCGCGATGCTGCCCAGCTCCAGGTGAACAAGCTCTCCGAGGATCAGGCTTCCGGCGCCTATCGTCGCTGGAAGGAGCACCTGGATGATTTGCTCGTTCAGCTCGCCGATGAAGATACGAAGCGTGAAGCTCTGGACGAAGAGCTGAGCGCCAAGCTCGAAACGGACATCGCCGAGGAGGCGGAGAAGGCCTACAAGGAAGTGGTCGAGGCAGCGGCGGTCGAGGTTGGCTTCACCCTGGAGTCTCTCGAAGCCCAGCCCCGAAACCTGAGCAGCAAGGGAGCTCCGCGCGAGATCTTCCCGGAGACGGTGCAGTTCCTCTTCTACAGTCGTGGCTCTGACCTGGCCGACTTGGAAGAAGGCGACGTCAGCGATCTACTCGAGGACATGACCAAGCGGCGCTACTACATGGCCGTCTGCGACTCGGTGGAGAAGGCGAGCATCGCCGATCTGACGCGACGGGATCTGGAGCTCGGCCGTCGGGCGGCTGCCCAGGCTCGCTTGAGCCAGGGCATGGCTCAGTCCTTCACGGAAGAAGCGCTCGGTGAGCGCATCAAGCTCACGCCGCCGGTGGAAACACCGAAGGCTGAGCCCGTTGGTTCTAGCGCAAGTTCGAGCGGGCCGGAGAAGAAGTAAGTGACTCCAGCCTAACTCTCACCCAGCGCAACCAGGGAGTGTCCAAAGGGAAACTCCATGTGGCGCAGGAGCCAGCGCTCGCTGCTCATGATCCAGGCGAAGGCTTCGTTCACCGGGCCTGCGAACTGGTGACTCAAGTTCGTCTGTGCATCCGGCAGACCGAGCAACTTCTCCTTGAGCTTGAGCACCAGGATTGCTGGCAGGATCAGGGGGAAGAGGAAGGTGTTGAAGTAGGAGACCTTGCGCGGTTTCAGGCCGGCAGCGCGCATGACCTTGCGCAGTCGTCTCGCCGTGTATCGCCGGCAATGGTGGGCAACCCGGTCGTTCTGTGAGTAGAGAAACTGGTATGCGGGTACGGAGAGGAAGATCCTGCCGCCGGGCTTGAGCACGCGTCGCACTTCGCTGAGCACGCGCTCGTCATCTGGAATGTGCTCGATCACATCAAAGAGGGCCACTAGATCGAAGCTGTCATCGGCGAATGGCAGCTCGTAGCCGGAACCCGTGAGCACCCGCTCGTAACCTCGGCTGCGGCAGAATTGGATGTAGTCCTGGGAGATATCCATGCCGGTGACCCGGCCATACTTGCCGAGAGGGCCGAGCATGCCGCCGGCACCGCAGCCGATCTCGAGGATCTCCAGGTTTTCACCCTCGCCGAGGTGTTGCCCGATCAACTCGAAGAAGATCCGGCGGCGACCGCGAAACCAGAAGTGGTTTTCTTCTAGCTCGGCGAACTGTTCGTAGACGGTCGCTTCCATCAGCTAGTGGGGCGCGCGACGACGACGATCTCATCGCGCAGGTTGAGATAGAGATTGGCCTTCTTCAGAAGGTTGAGCGGCTTGAGGAGGAAACCCACCAGGGGACCCAGGCGCGCTGCGCGCTCGGCAATGAAGCCAAAGGACACGTACTTGCCACCGTAGGAGCTGGTCAGCTCGGTTAGTTCGAACCCACCCTGTTGCAGGAGGCGCTCGATGGTGCGCGGGCTGAAGTGGTAGATGTGTTCCTCGTGCTTGTAGTGATGCCAGCGACGACCGAGGAGGCCAGCAAAGCGGCTGTCCACGTTCTGGGTCTCGATGATGAGACTGCCGCCGGGTTTGAGCATCGTGGCAGCCTGGCGCAGGAGGGCTTGGGGGTCTGGCACATGTTCGATGACGTCCCAGAAAGTGACCAGATCAAAGCTGCCAGGCTCGAAGCCCTCGGCGCTGCTGGCGGTTTCCAAGGTGCCGACATGGATGTGATCGCCGCCAAGGTGATCGATGGCATGCTGGGCGATGCTTGCGGAGAGTTCGACGCCATAGACCTCGTGGCCAGAATCGCGCATGACCCTTAGGAAGTACCCGGCCGCGCAGCCAACGTCGAGAATCTTGCCGCCAGGGCGCACGTGCTCGCGAACGAAGTTGCGTCGACGGCGGAAGGTCTTCAGGTAGAGCTCGGCCTCGCTGGCATAGTCGCTATAGCCCTTGGTCTTGGGGCTGTCGCTCTGCCAGTAGTCCGCGTTGTAGACCTCTTGGATGCTCTCGTCATTCCAGCGTGGAGAGACGAAGACCAGGCCGCAGTCGCTGCATCGCATGACCTGATAGGGTTCTTCGGCGAAGACCGTGCTGTGCTTTGCTCCCCCGCAGACCTGGCAGCTCTTGACCTCTACCAGGTTAGCGCTCACCCGAAGTACTCCTTGCCGGTGGCCACAGCTGCGTGGTCCGTGTAGTCGCCAGTAGCCAGTTGCAGGCCAACCTTGCGTCCCATCTCGATGGATTGGTCCATGTTGTTGTAGCGAAAGTTACCCTGGCGACCGGTGGTGATGATGTTGGTCAGGGTCTTCACAAACTCGATGACCGGGTCGATGTGCGTGCGATACTCGAGATCGTAGACCGGATAGGCGTAAGGGATCCTCTTGGTGAAGCAACTCAGGACCTGACCCTTCTCGATCAGGCCTACGGAGATCAGATCCTTCTCCGCCAGATCGCGAAGATCTTCGTCGCTCGATCGCCAGATTTCATCGCCGCGACGGCAGGTGATCTCTGCGCAAACCATGGTCTTGTCCTTCGGCGCGCAGTGCGGGCTGAAGTTCTTGAACTCGGAGATGCGATGCACGGTTAGGTGCTTTTCCGGCAAGTAGACCCAGGAGTCCGGGCTCACGCTGGGGCGGTCCAACTTCAGGTAGACGAAGACGATGGAGATGTACTTGAGGGAGCGAGCGGCCTGCACGACATCATCTGGAGCGGCTGGCGCCAGAGCTCGGACCAGAGCGGTCACCGGCAAGGTGCTGATGTAGTTCTTGGCCGTCATGAGTTCGCGGTGGTGCTTACCGTACTCGATGCCGACGATGCGGGTGCCGTCACGATGAATGCGCACGGCGGGGGCGTTGGTGAGCACTCTTGATCCGGTGCCCGAGTCCTCGATCTTGCGCACATACCCCCGACTCAGCTCCCCGATGCCCCCGAACTTCGGATACATGAAGCTGGTAACGAGAGTGCGCGGGCCTTCACCCTCCTTCGGTCGGAATACGGTCTTCTTGATCGTGTCCCAGAGATTCAGCAGGCTGATGCGCTGGCTGGCCCAGTCCGCGGAGATCTGGCTGGGAGACATGCCCCAGGCCTTCTCTGTGTACTGACCGAAGAAGATCCGATAGAGGGTCTTGCCGAAGCGTCGTGTCACCCAGCTCTCGAAGGAGATGTCGTCATACTTCCTAATCCGGGTCACATCGAGGAAGCGCACCCAGAGGTAGTCGAGCATTGCCTTGGCGAGCAGGTGCGGCGGCATGTTGCGCAGCACGTTCGAGGCCACCAGGGGGTAGTCGAAGAAACGATTGAAGAGCACGATGCGCGAGAGTCGCTGGGCGGTGACCACGTTGTCACCGAGGATGTCCTTGATGTGCTGGAGGAGCGCCTGGTCGCGACTATGAAAGCGGTGCGGACCGAAGTCATGACACCAGTACTCGTCACCCTCCTCGATGAATGACGAGGCCATTCCACCAACATGGGGTTCTCTCTCGAGTACGGTGACTCGCTGCCCCTTCATGGCGAGTTCGTAGGCGCAGGAGAGTCCGGCTAGACCCCCGCCTAGGATGACGTTGTGATCGCTCATTCTGCCCTTGATGCTGGTTCCGAGGTGTGATGCGTGGCAGGGGCTCCGTGACCAAAGCTATCGCGCGGAAAAACCGTCGACAGGCCTGTTTCGGCCAACGGGGGCCAAAGGATTCTAGCGTTTGGCAGGGCAACTGGCGGTGCTGCTTGTGGAGTTTTTGCCGTGGCTGTCGAGCGTACGCGAAGTCGCCCAAGGCAGGGGTGCTTCCCTGCGATCCAGGGGAAGTTCCCTATTTGGGACTCTCGAGAAGTTTCTTGTCGAACAACCACTTACGACTGATCGTCAGGAACATGCGGAGCGCAGTCCGCAATTGCCGGGAGAAGGTATCCGAATGCTTCGATTCGCCGCCGGAACGCCGACGGTATGTGATCGGAATCTCGATGACACGGCAGCGTGCGAGCAAGGCGGCACACATCATTGCTGGAGAAAACTCCGGCCCGCTCTCGCGGAGGAGGGGGCGGATCTTGCTATAGGTCTCCCGATCGAGGGCGCGGTAGGTGCAGCCCACATCGGTAAAACGCGGCTCCTCAGGGCGAAGCCAGAGCAGCTCCAGATACTTGGCCATGAAGACGTTTCCCCAGCGCAGGAGGAAGCGCATGTTGGCTCCCTGCTCGAGCATCTGTCGGGTAGTGCGCGTGCCCATCACCATTCCCGCGTCCTCGAGATAGACCAGCATCTTCTCCATGTCCCGGGCGGCGAAGGAACCATCGGCTTCGACCAAGACCATTATGTCGCCCTTGGCTTCATCCAGGCCGCGCAGGAGGGCCGAGCCGTAGCCCGGTCGACTCTCACTGACTACACGCGCCCCTGCATTCCGCGCCAGCTCAGCTGTGCGGTCGTTGCAGTTGTTGTCGATAACCAGAATCTCGTCCAGAAAGGGGACCGGGCGGAATTCCGCGATGACTTCGTTGATCGTCTGCTCCTCGTTATGAGCAGGAATGATCAGGGAAACGCTCTGATTCCTGTACATCGACCTGCTTAGGATACTCCAGCGCTGTGCCGAGGATATGCTGCTTTTCATGGGATTCAGAGCTGAGAGTCTGGCGGTCTGTGCCAGCCTGACCTTGTCATTGGTCCTCAGCGGGCAGGCTGAGGCACCGCAGCCGGCGGCGAATTCTCCTGCGGCGAGAGTTGTTTCACTCCTTGGCGCCAGCGTGACCGCTGGCTACTCGGTCGAACGCCCCGGCACCGCCAGGCTACAGAAGGTCCTCGAAGGGATCTGGGATCTCGCGGCGGTCAGTGTCCGAGATCGCAGCGACATGGCGACCTTCATCGACCCTGTGGCCAAGCAGGCGCCCCGCCTGCGCCGGGTCTTGCGGGACGACCCGGACCTGGTGCTGGCCATCGACTTCATGTTCTGGTTTGGCTACGGCCGGGTGCAGGGGGACGAGGGTCGTGCACGCCTCCAGAAGCAGGAGGAAGGTTTCGCGCTCTTGGACTTGTTGGACTGCCCGATCCTGGTTGGCGACTACCCGGATATGCGGGGCGCGGACTCGCGGGTGCTGCGTGCCTACACAATCCCTGCTCCGGAGATTCTCGAGCAGTTGAACGAGCGGCTCTATGCTTGGATCGCGGCGCGAGATCATGTTCACCTCTTCCCACTGGCAGCTTGGGTAAAGAGAGCGGTGCACGAAGGCGAAGTCGTTCGCTACAGGGAACAGAACCTGAAGATTCCACCGCTCGGGCTGCTGCAGAGGGATCGATTGCATGCCAATCGCCTGGGCATGGCGCTCATGGGCTACCGCATCGCCGAGCAGCTTGGCGAGATTCTGTCCTCTGACTCAGGTTTGCAGCCCGGAGCGGTGAGTCTGCAGACCATGGTTGAGCGATCACGCGCCGACCTCGAGATCAGTGAGTTGGATGTGGTGGCGGTGAAACCGGCGACCAAGGCTAGAACTCAGCGCGACAAGTAGTCGGCCCAGACTTGCAGGCTGCTGAGTCTCTCGATCACCAGAGGCATCAAGCGCAGGCTCGCCTGGTTCATTCTCTCCCCGGCCGCGGCTTTTTGGCCCAGTTCTTCGGCGCCAGCGGGATTGCCCTTCACCAGCTCCAGATAGGCGGTCAAGGCCAGGGCGCGCGGATCCGTGGCAGCGCTGAGTTCTGCAAAGGCCTGAATCGCCGTGGCGGTTTCTGCGCCAAGCGGGTCGACTTCGCTCTCGAGAACGGCGCTCATGAAGACCTGTTCGCGGCCCAGCAGGCGATTGCCACGGCTGTCATCCAAGGCGGCAGCCGCATCGGCGAGGTCGCTGAGATGCCGGGGCAGACCCGCGCGGAGCCGGGGATGGGGATTCGCGTAGAGAGTGGCGGCAGCTTCCGCCGCCTGGCCCCGCTGGCAGTAGATACTGGCCAGGAGAAGCATCGCCTCCGGGTCACGGAGATCCTGTCGGAGTGCGCGGACGACGTAGTTCTGGGCGGCATCGAGCTGGCCGGCGCGCAGGCTGATCTGAGCTAGCAGCAGCAGGTCGGTGCTGTTGTAAGGCGAGTGATCATGAAGGTAGAGCAGATCCGCCTGTGCTGACTGCAGCGCATCCGAGGGGGAGAGCTCGCGCATCAACTGCTGCACGCGCAGCTGCCGCAGCTTGCGATCCGAGCCATGCAGCCAGATCGCCTGATCCAGGGCCGAGAGATTCGGCTCCCCGGCCTGGTAGCTGGTCAGATAGCTCGCTGCCCGCATCTGCGAGAGAAGGGGTCCGGCGCCCAGGACGATGAGGGCGAGGCCGATCGGGACATAGATCCAGATCTTGGGTCCGGCAGCGGGCACCCAGTATTCATCGCCCTGTCGTCGGCGCAGGATGGCGCCGAGGAAGATGAAGGTCATGGCAGCCGCCGGTGCGTTGCCTAAGGGTGAGCGGACCAAGCTGAGGGCGAGAAAAGCCAGCGGGACCGCCAGGCGACTCAGCCCGCGTTCCCCATGGCGCAGCACCCCCCCAAGGGACAAGGCCCAGAAGGCTAGCCAGAGGGTCAGGCCAAGGATGCCGGTCTCAACGGCGATCTCGATACTATCGTTATGAGCGGACTCGACCCCGGTGCGGAATTGCCGGCCGAAGCTGGAGAGTTCGATCTCCGCATTACTGCGCACGCGCGGGTACTCGATGGGAAAGGTGCCGCTGCCATGGCCGATCAACCAGCGTTCCTGGAAGAGCTCCCAGCTGCTGGCCCAGATCTCCATGCGCACGGCGATGGTCGAGGGCTGGGCAACCGATTCCCCAGTCTCCTGCACAGGGTTGGCCAGGGGCTCGGCCAAGCCAGGCCTGAGCATGAGGCTGGCGCTGCCGAGGATGATGCCGATGGCGATGCCGATGAGCACCTGCCGCCGTTTCGGTGCGCCCAGAAGGATCAGGAGACAGGCCAGGGGAAGGGCCAACCATGCGGACCGCGAGCCATTCAGCATGAGACAGGTGATGCTCAGTGCCAGGGTCAGAACCGCCCAGCCGGAGCGGGGCAGACGCGCGCAGTACAGGGCGGCGAGGGCGCCACCGATACTGATCACCTCGCTGGCTACATTGAGGTTGCCCAGGCTGCTCACCGGAACACCCAATCCCGTGCTGCGATCAAGGGCGTAGCCCTCTGGCCAGATCAGGCCGAAGGCCTGGGCCAAGCCATAGAGACTGACGATCAGCGTGACCGGCAAGAGGGCGCGCAGCAGGCCGTCGATTTTCAGGCTGCTACCCCAGAGCAGGAGAATGCCGAGGCTCGACAAGTACAGGAATCGGTCGAAGCCAGAACTGGGATCGCTGATGTCTATGCAGCGGACCAGATAGAAGAGCAGCATCAGTCCGAAGACCAGGCTGCCGGCGGGCAGCTTCCCTGGCCACCAGCTCGGGGCACGCAGCATGACACAGCCGGCAAGGAGCACGAGAAGTCCCTGGCGAGCCAACTCGAAGTCCGGCCAGAGTGAGTGAAAGGGAATCGCCAGCAGGACCAGGATGGCGAGGGGTGCGAGGAGCATCAGCGCTTCCCGGCGGATTCCCCGTCGAAGCTCAAGATCGCGTCGACAAAATCCTCGGCAGCAAAGGGTTCCATGTCCTCGATGCCTTCACCGACGCCGATGAACTTGACCGGCAGGGGGAGTTCTCGGCGTATCCCAAAGACAGCGCCGCCCTTGGCGGTGCCATCCATCTTCGCCAAGATCATGCCCGTGACGCCTGCGGTTTGACTGAATTCCTTGGCCTGGCGGATGGCATTTTGACCGGTCGTCGCGTCGAGAACCTGCAGAGTCTCGTGGGGGGCATCAGGGATCTGCTTGCGCAGAACGCGGACTACCTTGGCGAGTTCGGCCATGAGGTTCTTCTGCGTGTGCAAGCGTCCCGCGGTGTCCAGAATCAAGTAATCCACGTTGCGTGAGACGGCAGCAGAGACCGCGTCGTAGGCAACCGCTGCCGGGTCAGCGCCGGTGTCCTGCTTGATGATGGGAATGCCGAGGCGATCCGCCCATAGGCTGAGCTGTTCGACAGCGGCGGCGCGGAAGGTATCGCCGGCGCCGAGGATTACCTTGTGTCCAGCCTTGTGCAGGCGCGCTGCCAGTTTGGCGATGGATGTGGTCTTGCCCGAGCCGTTCACGCCGACGACGAGAATTACCGTCGGACCGGACTGTGCCTGAGCGAGTGTGCCTTCGCAGCCGTGCAATCGATCGAGGAGCTGACTGCGCAGGAAGGGCAAGACCGCGGCGCTCTCGGAGATCTCCTTCTTGCGGTAGGCCTCCTTGAGTTCGTCGACGATTTCTGTCCCTGTGCTCCCCAAGTCCGCGGTGTAGAGGATCTCCTCGAGCTCATCGAGGAAGTCCTCGTCGAGCTGGCGATTGATGCCGAGGAGGCGACCGAGTCCCGAGGCGAAGCGTTCCCTGGTCCGCGCGAGGCCGGAGAAAATCCTGCCGAGAACCATCAGCTACTGAGCGCCGGTCCTTCTTCAGCCTGAGTGTCGGCTTCCGCTGCCTGCTCGACGACCACCTGCTCGACGACCACCTGCTCGACGATCGCCGTCGGCTCGAGCGCTGCGGCGCCGGCCTTCAGCCCTGGCGTCACCCTACCGGAAGCATCCAGGTGATCGAGATGCACCCGGTCCAGAATGCCGTTGATGAAGGCTCCCGAGTTGATGGTCGAGAACTTCTTGCCGATTTCGATGGCCTCGTTGATGGTCACCTTCGGGGGGATGTCATGGCAGGAGAACATCTCGTGAATCGCCATGCGCAGCACATTGCGATCGATCGCCGCCATCCGTTTGAGATCCCAGTTGCGGGCGACGGTGGCCAGCAGCGCATCGATGTTGGCGAGCTCTCGTCGCGTGCCATCGATCAATTGCCGGGCAAAGATGCGCGTCTCGTTGTCCTTGCACTCGAAGACCAGGAAGTCTTGTAGTGAATCCAAAGATTCCTCGCCACGGAGGTCTAACTGGTAGAGGAACTGTACTGCGAGTTCCCGGGCTCGGGTTCGACGGCGCATTTGGGGTCTGGTCTAAAGAGCAGGCTGGTCCGGAGGGGGAGCAGAGGTTAGCAAGCTGGCCCAGGCACTCAACTCCCAGGGGCAGAATTGGCAAGAGCTTCGCGAAGCGAGAGCATCTCCAGAGCTGCCATGGCCGCATCAGAGCCCTTGTTTCCCTTGGCTCCCCCGGCACGGGCGAAGGCCTGGTCCCCGTTCTCACAGGTCAGGATCCCGAAGCTGATGGGCATCGAGTTTGTCAGGGAGATCTCCATGAGACCGCGGGCAGCTTCATTGCAGACCTGATCGTAATGGCTGGTCTCACCGCGGATGACGGCACCGAGGGCGACGATGGCATCGAAGTTTCCGCTCTCCGCCAGCCACTTGCAGGCCATGGGAAGCTCCAGGGCGCCGGGGACCGAAACGGTCACCAGCATCTCGGGGGAGCAGCCCTGTTCCTGCAGCGTCTTGCAGGCGCCTGCGAGGAGCAGGTCGGTGACCTTCGCATTGAAGCGGCTGACGGCAATGGCCACCTTCCGGCCTGTCCCTGTAGGTTGAGCGCGAATGAGCTCTGGCATGCGCCCATCCTAGCAGGAATTGCTTCCTCGCAAGCATTGGCTTCGCCATGATCCGGAGGGGATGGTTCAGCTCTTCTGGCTAGCGTTTATCAGCACCTGCGTCCTCTTGCTCCTGACCCTCTGGTCAGGATTGCGCCGACGGAGAAGGACGCATTTTTCTGCTGCGATCGGCAGCCTGGTCGCGCTCGCCGTCACCATCATTCTGACTGAGAAGTTGGTAGCGAGCCGGAACTTCCCGCGTGAGGAGCTCGATTTCCATCTCAACTTTGCCTATGCGGCGACCCTACTCACCTTGCCGGTGCTGCTCTCCGGGGTGGCCCTGGCGCGAGGGAATCGGTCGGGCCTGCGAAAGCTGCACCGATACTGTGTGACAGCCTTCCTGATCGCCGTGGTCGTTGCGACCAGCACGGGTATATGGGTCTACACCCTGAGCAGCGCCAAGTGATGCGGGCTGGCCTAGGGCTCAGTCGTTGAAGATCGAGGTCGACATGGCCGCGCGCACCGACTCTGCGAGTTCGCTGCGCGTACTTTGCCACTCACCCTCATCCAGCCTCAGGGCCTTCAGATCGCTGGCCAGGTAGATGGCTTCTGGCGCGGCGCCCTTCCGATAGCCGAAGCCGAGCTCATGGGCGAGTGCATCTGAAAGTCTGAGCACAGCGAGAGCGGGTTCGTTGTCATCCAGAAGAGTTGCGTCGTGATGATGGCGAAGGCAATCGCCGGTGAACTCACTCAGACTCCACTTGGCGGTGACCAGAGCGCCGGCCTCCGTATGGTCCAGGCCAATCAGCTTCTGTTCCATCTCGTGGATCGGGCCGGGAAAGCTCTGTGGCGAGATTCGACACTCGCTGAGGCAGGGTGCCAAGAGCATCTTGCCAATGTCATGCAGCAGGCCGGCAACGAAGAGATCCTCGCGCAGGGAGGCGGGGAGTTTGCAGAGCTTGGCCAGTTCCCGGCAGGCGAAGGCTACGGTGAGCGAGTGGCGTAGCAGGCCCTTCTCGTCGTGACCGTAGTAAGAATAGTCACCCTCGAGGAGGGCGGACGAACCGGTGGTGAGCAAGAGGGTGCGAATGCCCTGAAAGCCGACCACCATGATGGCCTGCTTGACGGTGGAGACCGGATGACTCACGCCGTAGAAGGGCGAATTCGCCAGGCCCAGCATCTTGGCGACCAGGGCCGGGTCCTGTTCCAGCTCGCTGGCGAGGAGTTCGGGCTCCGTATCCGACGCGCTGAGTAGGTTGAGCACCTTGCTCACAAGCTCCGGCAGCATGGGGATGCGGTCGGCATCGCTGAGAATCTTGCGTCGGGTGCGTTCCTGTGAGAGGAAGCCTGGTGCGCTCGGGGTGCTCATAGGTACTTGAAAGAAGGCCAGATCATTCTCGGAAGAGACCAGCCTCACTGAATCGCAGACTTGCTCGCTCCAGTTCTTCCGTCGGGAAGCCCGATATGCATTCCTATGGCAGTAGGGACCAAAGAGCTGGTTCTGGAGCCGCAAGTCGGTTCCGAAGAGCTCCTCGCGAATACGCAAGCCCGCGATGACTTGGTCGGTTTCGTAGACCTGGAGCCAGAGCTGGCTGGTCCTGAGCCTGAGGATGAATCTCCTGGCCGGAGCTTCGGCCGGCGATTCGGCTATGACCTGCTTCGCGGCAGTTTGATTGTCGTCTTCCTCCACATCTTCATCCTGCAGATCTCGGTGGTCCGTGGGCACTCCATGCAGCCGGCACTCGTGGATGGAGATCGCCTCGTTGTGGATCGCGTCAGTTACAGCTTTCAGGACGTGGCCCGCTTCGATGTGGTGGTCTTGCAAAACCCCAAGGATCCCAGCGTCGACTATGTGAAGCGCGTGGTTGGGCTCCCCGGCGACGACATCTGTCTCCAAGCTGGCAACCTCATGGTGAATGGTGAGGTCATCGACGAGTCCTTCGGGCCGATTCATGACCACGACAGCACGCGCACCTTTCATGTCCGGCCGGGCTATTTCTTTGTGCTCGGCGACAATCGCCCGGTGAGCTCGGACTCGCGGGAGTTCGGTCTGGTCAAGGCTTCCCTGCTCAAGGGCAAGGTGCGGCTCCGTTTTTGGCCTCTGGATCGAGTTGCTCTGCTCTAGGCAGGGTTGGGCTATTCGTAAGCCTGGTCCGAGACTCGCACAGCCAGCACGCTGAGCAGATCCTTGATGCGCGTCTCGATCTTGTTGACGTTGATCACATTGTCGATGACGACTGCTTCGCGCTTGCCGGCCGCATAAAAGATCAGCCGTCCGCTACGCAGCAGTAGGTACTCCATCAGGTCGTAAATCTCTTTGTTCAGATGGATGCCGGCGGTGGGCATGCGGGTGATGTCGCCGAGATAGCCGTGATGGTGCAGGATCTCCCGGTGGTTCACTTCATAGTAGTTGAAGCGCGTGTTGATCAGGACCATCAGGAGGAGAAGGGCGAGGAAGCCGCTCATGAATCCGTAGAACTGGGCGTTCATCTGGATGTTGATGCCCGCCATGACATTCTTGACGCTGCCGAGTACTTCCCACTGGGAGTCTGCCCAGCCCAGACCCAGGACCAGAGCGATGATGCCGATGACGATGGTGATCGACTTGATCCGGGAAAAGTCGAAGCTGAAGACCAGCAGGTTGATGAAAAAGACGATCATGAAGATGTTGCCGAGACTCGAGTGGCCCTCTTCGGGCGCGGTCTCTGCCCCGTCTTCAGTCGGCTGGCCCGGCACCGTTCCCTGCTCGATTTGCACTGGGGCTTCGACGCTCCCAGTCTCCCCCGGTTGGGTGAAAAGGGCGATGAACCAGAAGAGGGTGGCACAGACGAAGGTGGGGTAGAGGAAGACCACCTTGGGCCAGGGACGAATGATGACGCTCGTCGGCTGGGGGGGGTCTTCTTGGCTCTTCAGATCTTCCGTCGCGTTCTCGCTCATGCTGTCTCCCTGACCGATATGAAATCCTTCGCTTCTTCGGGGATTTTGACCGGCCTCGGTAGTTGACCAACCTTTCAGCTCCCTCGCTATTCAGCTTTCACTGCAAGGAGCGAAAAGTCATGGTGAATGATTCGGGAGCCTCCCGGAAGTATCATGATTACCCACATTTCGGGTTGGCAGAGGAGCTCCCTGCCTAATGTGGTGGGAAGCTGGCATCCGTCAGCCAGCGAGCGCCGAAGAACCTGCAAGATGATTCGATTCCTGGGACTTTTGCCCCTTCTCTTCCTACTGGCCTGTGATTCAGGTGGGTCTCGGGATCCGAACCAGCCTCAGAAGCCCAGTCAGGACGGCGTCCTGGTAGCCAAGATCAGTGGGATGATCGACCAGCCCACGGTGGCCTTCGTGCACCGAGCTCTGCGGGTGGTCGAGGCGGGTAGCTACCAGGCCCTGGTTCTGGATATCGACACCCCTGGGGGGCTCATCGATTCCATGAATCAGATCGAATCGGCCCTGAAAAGGCTCTCGGCCAGCAATGTGATCACGGTTGCCTACGTTTCAAACGAGGCATTCTCCGCCGGCGCCTACATCGCCTTCTCCTGCAAGCGCACGTACATGGCCGAGCGCAGCAGCATCGGCGCCATTACGCCGGTGATCATGGGCCCGACTGGCGTGGTAGACATTCCGGACGCGGACGTGCGTCGCAAGAGCTACTCGGCCATGCGCACCAAGGTGCGGGCCCTCCTGGAGCTCCGGCCTGGCCACACGGAGGATCTCCTCCTCCTGGGTGAAGCCATGGTGGATCCGGACATGCGGGTGATCGAGGTGACGCTGCGTCAGGCCAACGGGCTGGAGCAGCGCAAGCTCATGTCCGCCGATAGGGTGGCCGCTCTGGAGAGCGATGAATCGGTGGAGATCATCTCTCAGCAACCCATCAGCCAGCAGTCGCCCATCTCCCTGACTGCAGGAGAGGCATTGGAATTCGGTTTCTCATCCGGCACCTATGGGACCCTGGAAGAGATGGTGCGGGAGGAGTTCGGAGTCAGCCTCCCTGACCGGCTCGAACCCAATTGGTCCGAGGCCACCGTCGCCTGGCTGGATGGCTTCAAGCCCGTGCTCTTCGTCCTGGGCTTTCTCCTCCTGGTCATCGAAGCCAAGACCCCGGGAATCTTTGTCCCGGGAGTGATGGGGGTTCTGCTCATCGGCCTGGGCTTCTTCAGTAGCTATTTGGTGGGATTGGCGGACTGGACCGAGATCCTCCTCTTCGGCCTGGGACTGACCTGCATCTTTGTCGAGATCCTGGTCTTGCCCGGCACCTTCATTTTCGGCCTGGCCGGATTCATCTCGGTGGTCTTCGCCCTGATCCTCTCGCAGCAACACTTCGTGATCCCGGAGAACGCGGCGGAGGTGAACATCCTCCAGAGCAACGTGCTCGACATGTTCTGGCTGATCGTCTTGGTGATCGCCGGGGCGGTCGTGCTCAGTCGCTACATGCCGCGGATTCCCTGGTTCAACCGCATCCTGCTGTCCCCACCGGAGAAGCTCACCGGCACATCCACGCGCTTCACCGCGGACGAAATGCCGCGCCTTGCCCTCGCCGGTGTCGAGGGGGTGACCCTGACCGACCTGCGACCGGCAGGCAGCGCCAACCTGGGCGCGGACCGCTATGACGTGGTCAGTCAGGGCGGCTGGATTGAGAAGGGCCAGGCGGTGCGCGTGGTCGAGATCCAAGGCAACCGCATCGTCGTCGAATCCTGCGAGACTGGCGACAAGGAGGAAGGTGCGGAGAGTGGCGTCGCTGACATCGGCCTGCTCGCCTTTCTGGTGATCGTCGGCATCGGTCTGGTCATCGCCGAGGTCTTCTTTGTTTCCTTCGGCGTCCTCTCCATCTGTGCTGCGGTCTCCTTCTCGACCGCCATCTTCCTCGCCTTCCTGGACTACGGTCCTGGCACCGGCATTTCCTTTCTGATCATCAGCCTTGGAGGCGCCGCCGCTGCGGCCTACGGTGCGATCAAGTACCTGCCCAATACGCGCTTCGGTAGGGCGCTCATCCTCTCCGGTGATGAGCAGGCCAGAATGCGCCATGGGGGGCAGGAGCCGGATCTCAGCGGCCATATGGACCAGCGGGGTGAGGCCAGCTCGGACCTTCGACCCGCAGGCTTCGCCATCCTCGCCGGCAAGCGAGTGGATGTGGTGACCCGCGGCGAGATGATCGAGAAGGCGAGCCCGATCAAGGTGATCGAGGTGGAAGGCAACCGAGTGGTGGTCACCCTGGATACGGACCCGCCGGCGAACCAACAAGATTCTACAACTGACCTCAGTGACTCAGCACCCGGTGGGAGCGAGTCCGAGGCAAGTACCCCCCCGACCAACAGCTTCTAACAATTTCAAGGAGATCGACTAGTGCTCTATCTGGCCCAGGGCGACAGCTCCCAGATCCTCTATTGGGTGATCGGCTTCATCCTCCTCATTCTGCTCCTGCTGGTGATCTTCATGCTGAAGTTCTTGAACCTCTGGGTGCAGGCATACCTGTCCCGGGCCAAGACCAGCTTGTTCAGCCTGGTGGGAATGCAGCTCCGCCGAGTGAATCCGACGGTCATCGTGCGGGCACAGATCTCGGCCATTCAGGCGGGCATGGAGATGAACGTGCGCGATCTCGAAGCGCACTATCTCGCTGGCGGCAATGTGATCAATGTGGTGCGGGCGCTCATCGCCGCGGACCGGGCCAACCTGGGTCTGGACTTCAGGCGTGCCGCGGCCATCGACCTGGCCGGTCGAGATGTGCTCGAGGCGGTGCAGACCTGTGTGAACCCCAAGGTCATCGACTGCCCGGATCCCACCAAGGGCAAGGTTGCGGCCATGGCCAAGGACGGCATCCAGGTGCTGGCCCGTGCCCGTGTGACCGTGCGCGCCAATATCAATCGCCTGGTCGGTGGCGCTACCGAGGAGACCATCATCGCTCGCGTTGGCGAGGGCATCGTCTCGACAATCGGTTCCTCCCAGACCCACAAGGATGTGCTCGAAAACCCGGACGCCATCAGCAAGACCGTGCTATCCAAGGGTCTGGATGCGGGCACCGCCTTCGAGATTCTGTCCATCGATATCGCTGATGTGGACATCGGCGAGAACATCGGCTCCCGCCTGCAGGCGGACCAGGCCGAGGCGGACAAGCGCGTTGCTCAGGCGGCAGCCGAGGGTCGCCGCGCGATGGCGGTCGCTGAAGAGCAGGAGAATTCTGCCACGGTGATGGCGAACCGTGCCAAGCTGGTGCTCGCTGAGTCCGAAGTACCCACGGCCATGGCGGATGCCTTCCGCAGCGGCAACCTGGGGATCATGGATTTCTATCGCATGCGCAACATCGAGTCCGACACCAAGATGCGGGGTCAGATCGCCGATAGCGAAGAGCAGCAAAGCGACGAGGGCCCGAACCTGGGTTAGTCCATGGAACAGATCATCGAGTTCCTGTTCAGCGGCCAGGGCCTCATCGTCCTCTTCGTGCTCGTCTCCATGCTGGGTTCCACGGTTTCGGGGCTCATGCAGAAGGTGGCCAAGAAGGCAGCGCAACAGCAGCAGGCTCGCCCCCCAGAGGCCCGGCCAAACGAGCCAAAGGTAGCTGGGCAGATGCAGCGGATGGCGTCTTCCCAGGGACAGATGCAGCAGTCCAGACCCGCGCCGCAGACGCGGCAAGCGCCCCCGCCAAGTCCGGCGCAGCGACCGGCAGCCAGGACCCAGCCCAGTCGCGGTCCCGGTGCCGAGGACATTGCCCGCGAGATTCGGCGGCTCATGGGTATGGAGCCTCAGGCGCCCGCGCAACCAGTGGCGCCGCCGCCTGCAGCGCTAGTGATCCCGGACAAGCCGGCCGCGCGCCAGCATCACGAACGCGGTCACCTGGCCGAGGAGATGCAGCTGCGTGACCAAGAAAAGGTCCACCTCGGTCAGCTGCAGGATCGGCATTTGCGCCTCGGCTCGGAAGTCGCGGAGCGGCGCCTGGACACGGCGCTCACCATGCGCTTCGACAAGGAGAAGGCAGACCGCCTGGCACTGCGCAAGAAGCGCGCGCGCAAGGTCGGTCACCTCCTGGATCTCAGCCGGCCCGCCGCGGCGTTCTTGGCGGGAGAGGTCTTCGGCCAACCCCGCGCCATCAAGGGCTGGGATTCCTAGGACCCTCCCGAGCCCCGCAGGCTACTTGTCGCGGGTTGGAGCCACTGGACTCTGCCGTCCCTTGCGCTCCATTTTTTGCCAGCGATCCGCATCTACGAGGGGTCGGGCTTCCTGCTCTGCTAGCTCATAGGCCAGGTCGTAGACATAGGTCGCGATGCGTGCCAGCTTGTCGAAGTTGATCTTCTCCACCGTGTCCGTCGGCCGGTGGTAGTCCGGGTGAAAGCCCGTAAAGAAGAAGGCGATGGGGATGCCCTCGGCGGCGAAGCTGAAGTGATCGCTGCGATAGAAGACGTCTTCTTCGTCATACTCGAAGTCGAGGCCGGCGCGCTCTTCGTTCAGTCGGATGCAGAGTTCATGTAGGTCAGATGAGAGCTTCTCAGTGCCCACCAGGTGAACGCTGTTCACGTTGTCTTCGGCCTTCTCATCCGCGGTCTCCTCATTGCGGCCGATCATGTCGATCTGCAACTCGGCGACGATGCTCTCCAAGGGGACAGGGGAGTTCTCTGCGAGGAAGCGCGAGCCGCGCAGGCCGTTCTCCTCGCCGCAGAATGCCATGAAGATGATGCTGCGCCGCGGGCGATTCTCGTTCTTGGCAAAGGCCTGGGCGATCGCCATGAGTCCGACGGATCCGGAGCCGTCATCGTCTGCTCCCGGGTAGAAGGTCTTGCCGCGCCGACCCAGGTGGTCCAGGTGGCAGCCGACGGCGACGAACTCATCCCGTAGCTTCGGGTCCGATCCTGGGAGGATGCCGAGCACGTTGAAGGCCGGAGCCTCGCCGGTGGTGATGTCCACGGTGCAGCGCGCAGTCAGACCGCCAAGGCTGATGACCGGCCCGTCCGCCTTCTCGATGGCCTCGGCGGACAGATTCGCTGCCTGCAGAATGCCATTCATGCTCAGGGAGCTGATGAGCAATTGTGAGGGGCGCATGCTGCGACCTCGGGCCACGCGGCCGCCGCGGCCGCCACCGGGTGCGCTGCGGGAACTCATGGGACCCGTCTCCGCATAGACTTCGTCGTTGACGAAGGCCAGGACCTGCCCACCGGCCTTGCGGATCTCCTGGCTCAGTGAGTTCATAGCTCTGCTCCGCGCGCGACGGCCGCCGCCTTCCGGGAGGCCAGAAGTCGCATCAACCAAAACCAGCTTTCCTTCCAGGTCGACCTCGGTGACCCGTTCGCCGTCCGCTGCCCGCACCAAGACCAGCTCGCCGCTCTGCTCGGAGTTGGCCATGGCCGTGCCGCGCAGGCCTTCTCGCGCGGAGATGACGATCGCCGCCCGGTTGCCCTTCATGATCTCGATGCGAGTCTTGTCGGGATCGGGGGTGCTGCTGGTCCAGGGAACCGGCTGAAAGTACTTCCCATCGCCGGCGCCTGGCAGGAGACCGAGTTGATCGAAGTGGGCGCGCACGTACTCTGCGGCCAGGCGGTAGCCGTCCTGGCCCGTGCCGCGGCCACCGAACTCTTCGGAGGTGAGCACGGTCAGCCATTCGCGGATCTCATCCTTGTCGATGGCTTCGGCGCCAGTGGCGCGATCTTCTGGCAGGGGGGCCTTGCTGCCCTCCGCCTGCGCAGCGATCTGCGGGGCGTTGAGAAGGGGAACCAGGGCGAAGACAGCGAGGGGGATGGTCTTGAGGCAGCGCATGCTGCACCTACGTAGCGCATGGACCCCTGTGAGGTCAATCAGGGGCGAATCCGGGCAAAGATCCGCTCCCAAAAACTCGCCCGCCTCTGCCGAGGTTCGAGGGAGGTTTCTCGCGAGGGATCCCCCGGCATGGGCATGATCTGCTGGTTGAGGCGGAGCGTGTCGCCCAGGTAGCGCAGTTTGTTCAGGCGGCTGACTTCCTTGCCCAGGACTCGGCCTGGAGTATCGGCGATATGGCGCAGGCGCTTGGGAAGAGCTGTGGTCACCGTGCCCACCAGATCCAGGGATTCGCTGGGCAGGTCCCGGAGGCGGTCCATCTCTCGGCCGAGGGAGGACTTGGTCTTGCTGGGAAGGACGCCCAAACGGCGGACCTCGCTGCCAGCCAGGTCCCCGCCAGTCCCGAACATGTGATTTACCCGCCGCAGCATGGGCGCAGGATCCAGCTGCCGCACAATACTGCCCTCGAGCTTGCCGAGTCGCTGTGACCAGCCCCGGGTCAGGGCGTGGTCCTCCCGCAGCAGCATGCAGGACTGGAGAATGCTGGCAGCTAGCAGGAGGAGGGCGGTCTGGCGGATCATCCGCATGCCCTCAATATCGGCCGTTGGGCGACCTCGGGCAAGCCCAGCTGCCCCTTCCGCGAAACTCAATCTCGCCGCAGGGACTGGAGCGGGTCCAAGCGCGCCGCGCGCCAGGCCGGTAGACCCGATACCACCAGGCCGACCATGAGGGCGATGGCGGAGACGATCAACATCCAAAGCGGGTCCAGAGAATAGGGCACGCTCTTCAGGTTGTAGATCCGCGTTGGGAAGAGGTCGATCTCGAAGCTTGCCTTCAGCCATTGGTTGAAGTCATCAAGGTAGATCGACGAGAGGCAACCGGTGACCACTCCGAGAACCGAGCCCACCAGGGCGATCACCAGACCGCAGGCGAGAAAGACGCTACTCACCCCGAGAGGCGAGCCACCCATGGCGGTGAGGATGCCGATATCGCCAGTCTTCTCCGTCACCATCATGGAGAGGGTGGTGTACATCAGGAAGGCGGCGACGATCATGATGACGAAGAGCACGAGCTGCATCAGAGATCGCTGATGTTCGATGGAGCTCAGCTGGATGAAGTTTGATTGCTTCCAGGTGCGCACGGAGGTGAAGCGCATGCGAGGATCGAGCACCTTGAGGGTGTTGGTCAACCGAAGGGCGGTCTCCTCGGCCTTGTCCGGATCGAGGAGCTTGATGGCGATCTCATTGGTGCTGCCGGCGGGAGACTTGAGCATCTCGCGCATGCGGTCGATGTGTACGAAAACGTTCAGGCTGTCGAATCCGGCGTAGCTGCTGCTGAACGAGCCGCTCAGCGCAAAAGTTGCGTTGATGAAGTTCAGGCTCTCGGACTGGCGAGAGCCGCTGCTCTGCCCGGTGGTAAGTCGGATACGGTCACCGATGCTCGCTGCCTCTCGCTGCATCCGGCTGGTGGATATGACCATGGACGGCAGATCCGCACGGTCGTCCAAGGGGCGGTCAGGATTCGCGACGCGCATTTCCTCATCTATGACCTCTGTCAGCCAGCCATGAAAACCCGTCACTCTTCGATCCAGTTCTGGATCGATGCCGATAACCGAGACGAAGTTGGTCTCGCTGACCACGGCTCCGGTCTGGCCGATGACCTCGGACTTGACCCGCGCACCGAAGGGGTGCAGCAGGCCGTACCAAAGTAGGCGAGGCGAGCAGGCGAGCACGTTTTCGTCGGCCTCGATGGCCCGCTGCAGAATCTCGAAGGGGATGGTCTCCGGCGGCTCGATCACGCTCAGGTCGGCGGTGCTGCTGCGCAGGTGCTCTTCGACAGCTCCTAGATAGCCACTGAATATGGAGACCACCACGATCAGCGACCAGACCCCGAGCATGATGCCGATGGTGCCGAGTAGATTGATCGGCCGGTTGATCAAGTAGCGCAGGGCGAGGAAGTAGCGATACATCAGCTTTCCTGCGAGGCGCCGGTCTGCGCTGGCAATTCTTCGCCGATGACGACGCCGTCCTTGAGGCGCACGATACGGTGGCAGCGGGCTGCCAATTCCTCGTTGTGGGTGACCAGGAGAAAGGAGATGCCACGTTCCTGGTTGATGCGGAAGAGCAGCTCGAGCACGTCATCGGCGGTGTGTGAATCCAGGTTGCCCGTGGGCTCGTCCGCCAGGATGAGCTTGGGATTGGCGATTAGGGCGCGGGCGATGGCAACCCGCTGGCGCTCGCCGCCGGAGAGTTCGGCAGGTCGGTGGCGGAGTCGATGCTCCAGGCCGACTAGCTGCAGGAGCTCCCTTGCGCGAGCATCCAGTTCACCGCGCCGTTTCCACCAGGCGCCGAGACTGATGTCCATCATGCTGCCGAGCTTCACGTTTTGCAGAGCGCTGAGTTCTGGGATCAGGTGGTAGAACTGAAAGACGAAGCCGATCTTCTGATGCCGCAACCTGGCTCGCTGCTGCGCGGGGAGGTTCTGCACTTCTTGACCTTCATAGAGGATGCGTCCCTTGCTTGGTGGATCGAGCAGGCCGAGCACATGCAGGAGGGTCGACTTGCCAGCGCCAGAGGTGCCGAGGAGGGCGAGCATCTCACCGGACTGGAGGGAGAGGTCGACACCTTTGAGTACCGAGATCTCTTCCTTGCCGAGCCGGAAGTTCTTGATGACCGATTCCGCTTGGAGGATAGGCTGGCTCATTCGTATGCAAGGGCGCGAACGGGCTCCATGCGAGCGGCCCGTCGGGCGGGGAGTAGGCCGGCGAGCAGGGAAATCGTCAGCGCGCCGGCGATGACTTGAAGGATCCAAGGGACCTCGAGCTCGTAGGGGATCGCTTCGAGGTCATAGAGATTGGTCGGGAAGAGCTGATAGCCGAAGTTGGCGAAGAGCCAGTCGTTGACGTCGTTCAGGTAGTAGGCGGAGAGGCAGCCGCTCAGGGTGCCGAGTAGGCAGCCGCTGATGGCGACGATGCCGCCCATCAGAAAGAAGGTCATGAGAACGCCGCGGGAGGATGCGCCCATGGAGCAGAGGATGCCGATGTCCTTGATCTTCTGCATCACCATCAGGTGCTGGGTAGCGTAGATCAGAAAAGCCGCGATGAGCATGACCGCGAAGAGCACTAGCTTCATCATCCCTCGCTCCTGATCGACAGCGGCGAGGAACTCCGCATTCTGCTCTTCCCAAGTGAGTACCCGACACCTGGGTTGCGATTCGGAGAGGAGCAGGCGCAGTCGTTCGGCGGCGGTCCCTAGATCAGTGCCCGCTTGCATGCGGATCGCGATGTCGCTGACCAGATCGACCGAGTTGAAGTCCATGGGATAGTGCCCGAGCATCTCCCGTAGCTCCTCGATGTGCAGGATGGCCTTGGTCTCGTCGAAGAGTCGCGACTTGGTTTCGAAACTGCCGCTCATCGCGAAGATCTTGCGAATGCGCAGGGGTTCGCCTTCCAGATCTCCCTCGCGCATGCGGGCGCTGACGACTTGCAGCTGCTGGCCTTGGTGCAGGCGACTACTGCGGGCGCGGTAGATCGAGACGAGTATGCCCGGATCCTTGCGCAGCTGTCTTGAGCCAGCTGGATTGCTGGCTGGCGGATTCAGCGGGTCGGACAGGTCTTTGACTCTCAAGCCAGAGTCTCGGTTCTCGAGACTCAGCCACTTGTTCAAGCCTGTAGTCTCCGCCTCCAGCTTCGGGTCGATGCCGATCAGCTCCACATAGTCGAAGGAGAGTGGGCTGGTGGTGAGGCCGCTGGTGTGGACGATCCTGTCGCCCCAGCGATTGCGCGGAAAGTAGACCCCGTAGTGGCGCAGCCTGGGAGCAACGGAAGCGACTTCCGGATCCCGACGCAGCAGCTCAGCGAGTTCCTCGAAGGAAGGTTCACCGACCAGGCTGGTGAGCATGAGCTCGGGGCTGGCGTGCTTGAAGTTGTTGCGGATCTCGCCGATGAAGCCGGAGAAGACCGAGATGACGACGATGAGAGCCCAGACCGCGACGCCGATGCCGAAGACGCCGAAGAGATTGACCCAGCGGGTCACCAGGTAACGCTGGGCCATGTAGGCGGAGAAGGCCTGGACCAATCAGTCCTCCTTCTCTGCTTCGGTCTGCTTCTCCACCCTGCCGCTGTCACGCTTGAGCAGGGGAAAGAGAATCACATCGCGGATGGAATCGTTGCCCGTGAGCAGCATGCAGAGGCGGTCGATTCCCAGTCCGAGTCCACCTGCCGGAGGCATGCCGAACTCCAAGGCGTTGACGTAGTCCTCGTCCATCTCCGAGGAGGACTCCTCGTCGACATGTTCGAGCTGACGTTCGAAGCGACCTTCCTGATCGATCGGATCGTTGAGCTCGGAGAAGGCGTTGGCCAGCTCCATGCCGGCGATGAAGAGTTCGAAGCGCTCGGCGATGCGAGCATCCTCCGGATGCGCTTTGGCGAAGGGGCAGATCGCCAGGGGATAGTCATAGACAAAGACCGGTCCGGAGAGATTGTCTTCGACGGTCGCCTCGAAAACATCGTTGGCGATCTTCTCCCAGGGGCGGCCTGCGGTTTCGATGTGGAGTTCTTTGGCACGGGCGAGCACCGCTGGTTCGTCAAAGAAGTCCAGGCCGCCGTTGTGCTCGGCGAAGAGCTCCGTGTAGCGCCGCTTGTCGAAGGGTGGCGTCAGGTCGTAATCCGCCCCGCGGAACTCCACCTTGCTTTGCCCTTTGAGCACGGTCTGGCAGAGGTGGCCAAAGAGGCCTTCCACCAGCTCCATCACGTCTCGATAGTCGGCATAGGCGCCATAGCTCTCGAGCATGGTGAACTCGGGATTGTGCCTGGTGCTGAGGCCCTCGTTGCGGAAGACCCGTCCGATTTCGTAGACCCGTTCGAGGCCGCCGACCAGCAGACGCTTCAGGTACAGCTCGGGGGCGATGCGCAGGAAGAGCGGCATGTCCAGGCTGTTGTGGTGGGTCTTGAAGGGGCGGGCAGTAGCGCCTCCGAAGATCGGTTGCAGGATCGGGGTCTCCACTTCGAGATAGCCCTGCGAATCGAAGTGCTCGCGTATCCCGCTGATGATCTTCGAGCGCAGGATGAAGCCCTGCCGAACTTCCGGATTGGCGAAGAGGTCGACGTAGCGCATGCGAAAGCGCGCTTCGACGTCCTGCAGGCCATGCCACTTCTCCGGTGCATGGCGGAGGGTCTTACTGGCCAGGGTGACTTCCGTGGCCCAGATGGTCTTCTCGCCCTTCTTGGTCAGGCCGAGCTCTCCCCGGACGACCACGATGTCGTTGGCTTCCACGAGCTTGCGATCCGGCCAGAACTCGGGCAATCGGTCCCGCTCGAAGCCGATTTGGATCTGCTCATCACGATCCATGAGGTGGCTGAAGCGAAGCTTGCCGAAGTCGCGCACCTGGGTCAGGCGACCGGCGACCACGACTTCTTCTCCCTGTCGGTCCTCGAAGTTTTCCAGGCATGAGCCGATGGAGACGGGCTTCGTCACACGGATGGGATAGGGATTTCGGTTCTTCTCGCGCAGCTTGTCCAGCTTGGCGCGACGGTCTTCGGCGATGCGCTCAGTCATGCGCTACGGAGGATAGGGCATCGACCGGAGCGCGCACACGCTATTCCTGCGCGGGACCGGGCTGCCTGCGGAAGGCGTAGCGGCGAATGATTCGCCCCTCGATGCGGTATTTACGCTCGAAATCCGTCGGGCTGAAGCCATGTCCCGGAGGCGAGGATCGCAGCTCCGCCTCAGCTGCGTGATCGCGGCTAAGGAGAGGGGACGCGCCCAGTACCCGGCAGATCTGCCCGGCATAGGCGGCATTGTCCGTGGCCAGGAGGAGGAGCCCGTTGGGCTTCAGGGCCCGATGAATCAATTCAGGAGCCTTCTCGTTGAAGAATCGTCGGCCGCGATGCCGGCGTTTTGGCCAGGGATCGGGGAAGTACACGTGCAGGCGATCCAGGGAGCCTGGGTCCATGCGATCGCGCAGGAAGAGGGCGGCGTTGTCCACCAGGAGAAGCCCGTTCTTCAGGCCGCTGTTCTGCAGGCGTTCCGCCGCCAGATTGGCGTAGCCAGCTGCCGCCTCGATGCCGAGGAGGAAGGTCTCAGGCCGTGCTTCCGCGGCTGCGATCAGGAAAGCTCCCTTGCCCGGGCCAACCTCGATCTCCACCTGCTCGAATTCCTCGGGGACCAGGGTCACCAGTCGAGGTGGATCCTCGCCACCTTCGATGACCGGCAGGCCGCTGGCTTCGACGAGCCTGGCCCGTCGGCGAAAGGAGAGCTTGCCGCCCACGGACATGCGTTTTCCCGGTCTGCTCAGCTCCGACATTGGTATCGATTCTCGTCCATTGGCTCAGAGCTGCAAAAACTACCTTGGTGTTGGGGGGGGCATGGGCTGAAAATCCTTCCATGGGGCGGTTTCCTTGGCTGAGCATCTTTTTGCTCGCAGCATGCAGTACGGGCGGTCCGCCCTTGGCCTTCGAGGCGGCACCGAGCACAGCTAGTATCCAGGATCAACTGCGCCGGGAATTCGGCGCTGACCTGCGAGACAGCCCGAGAAGTCCTGCAGAGGTGCGCGGGCTCGCCCGCTACGACTGTCTGGTCTTCATGTCCAGGCGCCAGGATGCGCCGATCAGCGGCATGGACTCGGCCACTCTGGCCGCTCTAAGGGACTACGTGCAAGGCGGTGGGCGATTGCTCCTGCTCGGCTACGCGGCGCGGATGGTGTACGAGATGGGAATCGAACCGGTGGCGCCGGATCGGGTCGACGTCTACCGCTGGGGTGCGGATGAGCGCACTCTTCTCGGGCTCTATCGCTACGGATTCCGGATTGAGGGCGCGGAAGCGGGCATGACCCGGGACTTGCAGGCGGAGAGCGAGCATGAGAATGCCTTCCTGGTCGGCGGTGGCGAACTGGTCAGCGCCCAGACCTGCTACTGGGAGAGCATTCCTCCCGAGGGTGGCCAGGTGCTCGGGCGGCTCGCCCGGGATCGAGATGGCGAGTATCGGGACTTTCCGGCGGTGGTCCTGACCCGCTGGCAGGAAGGCGCAGGAACTGTCCTCGCCTATGGCAATCTGCCGGAGCCCTGGCGCCCGGAGGAAGAGCTCGCCGAGAATGCGCGCCAGTTCCTGCGCAATTCACTGGCTGAACTCGATTCCTCGTCCGGGAGCATCGCCGTCTGCATGGTTCCCGGGGAGAGCGAGGCGCCGGCGGCGGTCAGCAGCGCTCGGCGACTCCCTGTTCTGGAGGAGCGGGCCTTCCCTGGCCGCGTGGCTGTGCCGCACTGGGGCTGGCAGGTGGCCGCCAATTACTTGCATGCCACTCGTCTGCCCATGGACCCGCAGGAGATCCTGGATGCGGTCATCCTGCCTTCCTATGCGAGTGGCGCGAGTCTTCTCGATCTCCGCGTCGCCGATGATCGCGCCGGCTTTCCCTTTCGCTGGGATCCTGGCGACCCCCTCTCCAAGCCGGCGAATTGGTTCGGAGCCAGGATATGGGACACCTGGGCAGCGCATCAGGTCCGCCTTCTGGCAGGGGAAGCACATCAGCGTGGCATGCAGCTTCAGGTCCTCCTCGATCCACTGCCGGTGCGGGGTGGATCGCCCCGCGAACTGCTTGCGAGCAGCAAGTGGTTGGCGCGAGAGCTCGCCGATCCTCGGCGCTGGGCGGATGCAAGTGTGGACGGCTTCGGCTTCAGGTCCTGGTTCGAAGACCCCGGCGGCCAGACGAGCGCGGTCTTGCAGGCCTACGATCCCTCTGCCTACTACTACAACCTGGATCCGCGTCGCTACCCGGTTGCTGGCAGCCTCGGCGCAAGGGACGCGGAGAAGGGGCGACCCCGCGGTCTGAACGCTGCCGGGACCTCGGAGTCCTGGCGCGGGTCGAGCATCCTCTACCCCGCGGCCAGTTTTCCGGCGGCGATCTTGGATGCCCGAGTGCGTCGCCCTCCCGAGGCGGTATGGGGGGAAGCCCGGGCACTGGGAGGTGGGAGCTACGGTGATTGGATTCTCACCCAGGTGAATGACTTCGCCCGGGCCGTGGACGGGCGGGGCGCGGCGCTCTGGTGGATGGCGTACAACCCAGCCACCATGGATGGAGAGACCAGTGCTTATGTGCAGGGTCTCTCCCAGGATCCGATGAAGGCGGCTTTTGCCGGACGTCTTTTGGCAACCGGTCGCGGCGGTTATCGCGACATCCTGGCGGCGCGGAGGGAGCGGGTGCAGAGCGGTTTTGCGGCCGAGAGCCCCATGTCCGCAGAGACGCCGATCCTGCAGAACAATCACATTCGACTGCACGGTAGCGGCGGGCCTCTCTGGTTCGATGCCACTGGCAGGGCCAGCTTTCGCCTCGATGCGCCGGGCACGGTGGTAGCCTCCTCCGAGTTCATGCGGACACGAGTGCGGGGGATCAGCCCCACGGCACCGATTGGCGACCCGGGGATCGTCGACTTCATCGGCGCGCGCGTCAGGGGTCAGGGCGGCTACGGCCAAAAGGTGGAGATCCGGGACGCGGAGCGGGGGCGCAGCAGTTTCCCAGAGAATCTCGCCCGAGAAGCCATTCCGGATTGGCCACGCCAGGTTGAAGTCCAGTTTCAAGCAGTGTCAGGGCGCTATCGACTCGAACTCGGCATGCGCTCACGAGGCCAGGCTGCGATCCTCGAGCTGCGCATCGATGGTCAGCTAGTCCGGCTCATTGCCATGGAGGCCGATGAAGAACTGCAGGACCTGTCCTTCCCCCTGGAATTGGGCGAGGGCGGTAGTCGGCGCATCAGCTTGGAGATCATCGATGGTTCCATCCTTGGGCTCCGGCACTTCAGGATGGCCTGGGAGGGAGCCACCGCTGGCGAAACCCGTGTCGTCGATGCTGCCGGACACCGTGCTGAGTTACTCGAACTCAACAGCTCGAACTACTTCTCCGAACGGCTGCGCTTGATCACCATTGCGGACTTGCCCGGCTTTCTGCTGCAGAGCAAGTACGAGAACTGTGCGCGTAATGTTCGCGTTCTCCGCGAGTTCAATCTGGAGGGCTACAAGGGTATTCGCCGGATGAGTCCAGGCGACAATGTTCGCGCCATGCGTTTGCCCTTCATTCTCGCGGCTTCGGATCCGCTCTTACCTGACCTGGCTGTCTTACCGCTGGAGTTGTCCCGCTTCGATGAGTTCTTCGTCTCGGAAGAAGGCCGCCTGGTTCTCGAATCGAACCCTCGTGAGAATCAGCAGCTGCGCATCGGCTTTCTCTTCTTGCGCGACCATGGGGACGAGGATCTCGATTCCTTGACCGAGATCTTCGCCAAGCTGGCGGAGCCTGGGGAGATCCGTGTCGAAGCCGGCAGTGGTGCCCAAGTAGACTCACCTCTGCCCATCGCCTGGCCCAGGGTTTTACGCGTGCAGAATCCGGAGCGCCTGCCATTCATGGTGCGAGAGGGAGGCTTCTGGATGCACCGCGGTGGGCAGAACGCTGCGGATGGCAGCCAGTGGCTGCGCATCTATCAGATCCCAGGTCACCCGGTGCAGGTTCTGCCAGTGGGTTCGCCGCGCTTGCCCGCATGGCCAGGAGCTGGGTCCCTGCATTCGATAGCGATCGCGGAATCGGCAGCTGGCATCCTGGAAGTCGAGGTCCTCGCGGCGGGACCGATGCTGGCTGCGCCGTCGGTCGTCCTGCGCGAGCCCTTCGACCGAGTGAGTTTGGATGGGCAGGCCTGGAACTATTTCGATGGCTCGCGGATCTTCCTGCCTGCCAAGCCGGGTAGATACAAGCTGGAGCTGCGCCGCCTCAATCGCGACCCAGGTCCGAGGCTGCGTCGGACCCGGGCCCTGGTAAAGACCTGTCGCTACGAGGAGGATAGGCGGGTCCTTCGTCTCGAGACTGAAGCTCGGCGCGAGGACGGGCGAGATCAGGAGTACTTCGCATGGATTTCGGGGCCTGCTCCTGCGGGCATCGAAGGCGCCACCTTGGTCGATGACCAGGCGCAGACCTACCCGGATCAGAGTGTTCTGGATGCGGTTGCATCGCAGGGCTTTGTGATTCGTTTCAAGCCAGGGACCATCACCCTTTCCTACTGAGATGAAGAAGAGCAAGCAGGCCGGAATCGCGATGAGTCATCTCTTGGTCCTGGCTGCCGTGGCGGTGGGCCTGGCCCTGGTGATCCTGCCCATGTTTCCGGACAACCGTCCAATGGACATGCCGGAGAGCTTCCTTGATGGATCCGAGAGTCACAACCGACTCTTGGCTGTCGGAGCTCTCGTCGACCAGGCCTGTCGTGCCGGTGACCTCGAGACTCTCCGAGGCCTGTTGAGTGAACGCTACCTGGCGGATGTGTCGCGGGATCTCCCCGCTGACAAGGAACTGGACAGCATGCTGCTCGAGTCCAAGGCCACTGGCATCGTCGGTGATCTATCGGACAAGGAGTTCACTCTCGGCGTCGCCGGGCTCGGCCGGGCCGTGATGATTTATCGCAGTGATCGTCCGGACCCGGTGCTGCAGGCAATCGTGTTTTTCTGGGACGGTGCCCGCTTTCAGTTGGATGCCAAGGGATCCCTGCGTCGCAAGACCTGGCAGTTGAAGGACGCCAAGGCTCAGGCTTCTGTCTGGGCGCAGAGCTTTCTGCGGGGGCGCTGAGATCTGTCCTAGCGGCGTAGATAGCTGCCAAGGCGGCTGAGTCCGCCCTCGCTGGTGACTGCTGGGGGCCTTCCCTCTGCCGTGCTCATCACGCTGCCGATTCGCTCGTCGCTCGCGACTCTGCTTTCTGTCTCCGACCCAACTGCGAAAGGCATTGTGGTGCCAAGCAGGAAACCGAGGACTGCGGCCGCAGCAGGGATCAGCCAGGACGGTCTTTGCCTCGCGGTATTCTGCAGAGTCATCGAGCTGGAGGGCGCCGGTAATTGGGAGAGGTCCGCACTCATTTCTGAAGCCAGGCGCCGGCAACGGGAACACTCACTCAAGTGCGTCTCGAGCTTCCGTAACTCTTGCGAGTCAGCTTCTCCGTACAGTCGAAGGGCGATGAGTTCCTCGAATTGATCGTGATTCATGTTTGGCGATCCTCCTTGAAGGCACGCAGTTGGGACTGCAGCTTGAGGCAGGCGCGTGCGAAGTGTGTCTTGATGGTGGGCAAACCCAGATCGAGAGCGCTAGCAACTTCGGAAAGACGCATCCCTGCTTCGTGGCGAAGCAGAAAAACAATGCGTTGCTGCTCCGGGAGTTCGGTCAGGGCCGCTTCGTACCGATCCTTGAGTTCCTCTGCTGCGAGCGCGTCGACCTGCAGATCCGGGGCCGTGCTGCTCGTCGGGTTGAGTAAGGCCTGGACGGCCTTCTCCTCTCGCCCGCGGCCCCGGAGCAAATCCGTGGCGCAGCGGCTGGCAACCCGGCGCAACCAGGCACCGGGATGCTCGGGCTCCTGGCCAAGCAGCAGTTTGCGCCAAAGTCGAAGGAGAGTCTCCTGACTCGCATCCGCAGCGAGCGTATCGTCGCGGAGAAAGCTACGGCAGAAGCGCTGCAGGCCTGGCTCGTGTTCCGCGACCAGGCCGTCGAAGGCGCGCCGGAGTTCTGGCAGGGACCTCTCGGGGAAGGCGCTCATTCCACGACGGATGTGGCACGAAGGATGATCTCGCGGTCGTTGAGTTCCGAGCCCTTGAACTCCCAACGGACCTTTCCACCCGTCGCTTGTGCGCCAAAGTTGCCAGCGATGACTTGTCCGGGAAGTGTCAATTCGACGCGGAAGCTCTCGTCGGCCAGATCGTCGCCGTGATCGCTGGCAGCGAGGAGCCACTCCAATCGGGCCAAGCAGCGGTTGCGCTGTTCATCGGTCAGTTTGGCCTTGGCAAGACTGTTGTTGAGTGAGCTGCGCAAGGTCTCTCGTACTTCATGTTCCAGAGTTTGGAGCGGATTCACTTCTCCCTTCTGGTCCCTTTGTCCCCGCGGCTTGGTGGTTCGGCGCAGCTCGTCATAGATCGCGCGCAGTCGGGAAACAGCAAAGATCTCTTCGAGCCCCTCCTGACAGTCCTTGATGCAATCCGACAGGCTCTCGCTCGAGATCTGGACCGAGCTGTCGGCGAAGAGAGGCAAGAATGCTTCACGGGCGTAGCTCACGACCGTCTTGTCGTGACGCTCGAGCAGATTGTCGTGGAGCCACCGCCAATGACTTTCAGTGGGTTCGCCTTTTGCCTCGAGGATCTCTTCCAAGTCTTTGGGCAAAGTAGTGTCAAAACCATGCATCGGATCCGCGATCCTCGGGCCGGGCAGGCGGAAGCGACGCTCGAAGCTATAGATCTTGCGCTTTCCCAAGTCCTCGATCTTCAGGCTCGAACTTCGTTCCAAGGCCGCGCTGCGGTACGGATCCTGCGGTGGGGTGTAGAAGGACGGCACATCCTCGATGCGAGCAAACTCGCCGCGCACGCGCATCTCTTCCTTGTCAACCTTGCCCTCCTCGCTCGCCGGCACTTCCTCACGACCGAAGCGGGCGGCGGTTTCAAGATCCTCCGCAATCCATGGTGCGAATTGCGGAATCGGGCTGCCACTCAACAGGTCGGCGCGGTCACCCTTCGACCGTAGGCTTATCACCACAGATCCGTCCGGGCGGACCAGGATGTTCTCTTCGTTCTCGAGACAGCCGGCCAGTAGCAGAAGGCCGACACATGCAATCGCTGGAGTCTTGGTCATGGCTTGCCCCCTGGACGTTTGCGGTCGGCGGGCGGATGACCGAGAAAGGAGATTCTGCCGTGAATCGGCTCGGGCCTATCGGCCCCAGACTGAGCTCCCGCTCTTGCCCTTGCTCTTGGTACTGCCGTGAGTCTTATCGTAGTACTTGGTCCACTCCTGGACCGCGCGCTTGCTGGCCTGCAGGTTGTTCCTTCGGGCGCGGGTCCGGTCGCGGCTCTTGGATACGCGGGACTTGTCCAGGCGAAGGTTGCTCTCGATGCCGGTGAGTTCCTTGAGCATCGTGTTCAAGAGGTAGGCATATTCCGCCTCGCCGCTCCGTGCGAAATCCAAGCTCGCCATCTTGTTGACCAGCGCCGGGATCGCCTTGCACTCGCCAATCCTCTCCAGATGCTGTCGGATCGCGCGCTGGGTGCTTCGGTTGCTATTGCGCAGGTCGGCGGTGAGTTGTTCGAGCTGCTTACGCAGGCCGTAGCGGACATCCTTGGGATAGGGGATGGCCTGAGACACTCGCCGTGTATCGACCATCGCGCGGGGCGCGGAGGCATCTCTGATGCTCACCGAGCTTTGGCTCAGGTGACTTCCCAGGCGCTTCCACTTGCCATTGCGGAAGTAGTTCAGGGAGCTCGCGGCGAGCCCGACCAGAACCAGCAGGAAGACTATGCGCGCGATCGGGCTGCGGCGGCGGCGGCGGGCCGGGCCGCTAGCCGAGTGCGCCTGCCTAGGAAGTTCATCGGCGGGACGCCTGGGCTCGGCCGGCGGCATGGCTGCGGCCATCCCCGCCCCTTGGGCGGCTGGGCGGCTCATGGCCTCGGTGGAATGTGCCAGGGGCACCTCGGCGGCGCCCTGAAGCTGGGCGAGCATCTCTTCTACGCTCTGGAAGCGGGCCTCTGGATCCTTGGCCAGGCAGCCAGCAATGACCCGCTGGTCCCCTGGGTCGAGATCTCGCGGGTAGCTGGGACTTTCCTGTTCGTGCTTGCGCAGGAGCTCCCACTCGCTGTCGCCCTTGAAGGGCGGTTTGCCGACCAGCATCTCATAGAGAAGGATGCCCAGAGAATAGATATCGCTGCGATGGTCACCGTGGCGGGTGAGCATCTCCGGGGCCATGTAGTGAGGAGTGCCTCGGCCGAAGGAGAGGCTGTTGCGGGTTTGGCTGACCAGCTTGCTCAGGCCGTAGTCACCGATGCGTGCGACGCTGCCTTTGAGGTAGATGTTGGCGGGCTTGAGATCGAAGTGAACGAGGGAGCGTTCGTGCAAGGCCTGCAGGCCGCGGGCAATCTGAACGAAGATGCTGAGCGCCTGCTCCCGATTGAGCCCCTCCGTATCCAGTAGCCGCCGCAGGCTCGAGTCGCCGGCGTATGCCATGACTATGTACGGGATTCCGTCCACCTCACCTTTGTCCTCGATGGCCACCAGGTTCGGATGATCGACTTGGGCAAAGAAGCGCACGCTGTCGAGTTCGCGGACCACGGCCTCGCGCACGGACTCATCATCGACCTTGAGGAACTTGATGGCGTAGAGCTTGCCGATCGATTCCTTACGGGCCTTGTAGACCAGGCCGAAGACACCGGCGCCCAGCTTCTCGAGGATCTCAAATCCGGGGATGTAGCCAGGCTTGCGGAAATTGCCGTAGAAGGCTTCCCAATTGATCGAGCTGTTGCCGGGTTCCGCCATGAGAGCAATCCTAGCCGCGCGAGGGGGGACTGGACAGGGTTCCGGGCGCTCGACGAGATGGCTCGGCAAGTCCTCCCGGACAGGCGCTAAACGGGTCCTAGCGCGGAATTATTCTGAGGAAGGCCAGTGAAGTTTTGGCGCTCTGAATGCCCTCCGCATCTCGCCATGCGATCAGCACTTCCTCGCCTTGGAGGAGAACCTGTGGAAAACCGCTGGCTCGATCCAGGCTGGTGCTGGCGAGATCCATGCTCGGGCCAAGTTCTCCTTGCCAGTTCACCAGTTGTAAACGGAAGACCGCAACTTCACCCGTATTCGCCAACCAACCGAGCAGGGCGCCTTCCTTGCCGGCAGCGAGGCAAACTCTTCCGAGGGGCCGCACATCGTCGATGACGATGGGCGCGGAGAAGTTCTCTCCCGAGTCTGCGGAGATCGCCAACTGCACGCGAGTTTCGCCTTCGGGCGCGGTGAACCAGGCCACTGCCAAGTTATCCCCATGGGCGGCAGCGGATGGTCCGTTGACCGGGCATGCGGGCATCAGCCAGTTGTCGTCGGCGACCCTCGCGGGCTCGCTCCAGCCGGCCTCGGTTTCACGGATGATGGAGATGTCGCGGATCTCGCCCGCGAGATGATCCCGATACACCACGATCGCGCCGTTTGGAGTGCGGACCGCATCGGTTTGGCAGCAGCTGCAGACATCAGCATCCAGGACCTGCTCCGGTCCTAGGCCAGCGCCGACCAGCATGCTGCGGAGAGCCATCTGGCCGCCCTCCTTCGACATCTCCCGGCCATCCAGCCAAAACATCCGGAAGCCTGTGCCCTCAGGGATGATGGACACGAAGCCGTGCTCGCTGGGGCTATCGTCGTCATGGGCCTTGCCTAGGCGACGCCAGCTCTGGCCTGCATCAAGGGAGCTGGCGAGCTCGATGCCGTAGGCATGGCCACCGGCGCCGGATCGAGCCAGCCAGCTGGCCAGCATCTGTCCTTCCGAGCCGAGGCCCATGATGGGGAAATCCGCCCAATTCCCCAGAAGCTCGCGGCCTTCCACCAGGCTGCGGGCCTCCGACCAGCTTCCATCCACCAGTTCGGCGAAACGAAGAGCGAGGCCGCCGCGCCGCTTGCCTGGGGTCAGGGGTTCCTGCCAGAGCATGAACTGTCGCCCATCCGCCTGGCTCAGCTGGGGGGTCATGGCCCCTGGGCCGGCGGGGTTGGGCAGGATCTGGATGGCCTGAGGCGGGCTGGATTGAGCCTGCGCCGCAAGGCCTGAGGCGAGGGTCAGGATGACTGCCAGGCGCTGGTATCTTGCTTGCATGCTGCTCTCCTGCTCAGGGACTTGGGCAGAGTATCGGGGCAGGAATCCCCCCTCCAAGCGGAATCCTCTCCACGAGGGCCTCAAGACCCTGCAGAATACCGTCGAAGTTTTCACAGACCCCTTTCGTTGGGTCGCAAGTCCATGGACCGAGTTTTCCACAGCAAGCTGCTCACGATCCTCTTGATCGCCAGCATTTTGCTCCTTGGATTGCCTTTCGGCGCGGCCATGTCCTGCCAGGGGAGCGGCTCGGCCGCGGACTGTTGCTGTGAAACGCCGCCAGCGCCAACGGGCTCGAGTGGCTGCTGCGACGAAGAGGATTCGCAGCCTGGTCCCATGCCATCGCAGGGCGTTTGCGCCTGTTCGGACATGGCTCCGCCATCCATCTGCCCTGAGCGGGTCAAGGACGAAGGACGGGGTGGCATCGATGCCCTCGACGAGGAATGGACTGGACTGCTCCAGTCGAGTCCGCGACCGCGGCTGGGACGGAGTCTGCCTCTGCCAAAGGCACGGACTGGGCCGCCCCTCTACTTGCTCGGCCAAGTCTATCTGATCTGAGAGTCGGCTCGAGGCGTCAGACGACCTCGCCGCTGTAGATCCACCTGGGGCTCAGCCTCCTCGTGCCCGAGAGCACCCTGCTCGACCCTTCGCATCCCTACCTGGATTGCATCCCATGAAGATCAGATACCTCGCTGCCGCCGGACTCATTGGCCTGGGCAGCTGTGCCAGCGCCTATGACCCGAAGGAAGTGCTGCGCAGAAGCTCAGCGCTCTTCGGGCCGGAAGCGGACTTTGAGTATGGCGTGCTCGCCATGCCATCTCCTGAATTGCCGCCAGAGACTTTGCTTCGTGTTGCCGACTTGGACCTGGCCCTCGAGTACGGCATGCGCAATCACGCCGGGCTCAAGGCGGCCTTTGCCCGATGGCAGTCCGCCCTCGAGCGAATCCCGCAGGTGAGCAGTCTGCCGGATCCACAAGTTTCCTTCACCCAGTTCATCGATGACCTGGAGACTCGGACCGGACCGCAGGAAAGGCGCTATGGAGTGAGTCAGACCCTGCCCTGGTTTGGCAAGCTCAGCGGACGTGCCGATGTGGCGAGTTCGCAAGCTGAAGCTGCCTGGCAGCAGGTGGAGGCCAAGCGCCTGGAGATCATTCGCAACATCTCCGTCGCCTATCACGAGTACGCATACCTTGCCGAGGCGATCCGCATCCAAGAGACCATCTTGGACTTGCTCCGTCAGCTCGAGCCGGTGGTGCAGTCGCGGATTCAAGGTGGTGCCGGTCAAGGTGACCTACTCCGGCTGCAGGTAGAGGTGGGTTTACTCGAAGATGAGCTCGCCTCCCTGCGTCGAGTACAGCCAGCACAGAGTGCACGCCTGGCTGCCGCCATGAGCCTCGCCACCGAGCAGCTCCTGCCATTACCGCAACTCGTCGAACCTGAGCCCGTCGCCAGCGAAGCTCGCGCATGGTTGCGCTTGGCGCAGCAGAGCAATCCCAAACTACGTGAACTTGCCGAACGCATGAGCGGAGGTGAGCATGCGCTCGAGTTGTCCAAGTTGGAGCGCTGGCCGGATCTGACTCTGGGCTTCGATTACTTGGAAACCGACAGCGCGGTCAATCCGGGCACCAAGGGCAGTGGCGATGATCCCTACGGAGTACGGGTGATGTTCAACCTGCCGATCTGGACTGGCCGCTACGCGGCGGCAGAGCGCGAGGCGCGCAGCAGCTTGAGCGCTGCCGGGCACGAGCGTGCGGACTACCTGGTGCAGTTGCGTGCGGATATCGAACTCGCCGCCTACCACCTGGACAATGCGGTGCGACAGGTGGCTCTCTATCGCGATAGCCTCCTGCCGCGGGCGAGGGAGGCTTTGGAGGTGGTGCGTACCGAATACCGCAGCGGCGGCGCAGATCTGCTGTCGGTCATAGACAGCGAGCGCGCGCTGCTTGGATTCGAAACTTCTTACTGGCGTGCCTGCCGCGATCAGCTGCAGAGCGTGGCACGCCTCCAATTCCTGACTGGAGGTGATCTCCGATGAAAGTGGGCCCACAGATTCTGATTCTCGCAGCGATCTCTAGCGTCTTTGTGGTCGGCATCTTTATTGGGCGCTGGACTGCTCCTTTGCAGAAGGCGGAATCAAAGAATGAAGAGGTCTGGTACTGCCCGATGCATACCCAGGTCAACGAGCCCGAAGCCGGTCCCTGCCCAATCTGTGGTATGGATCTGGTGAAGAAGGGTGCTGCTACAAGTGAGTACCGAATGGAAATGAGCGATGCGCAGCGCAAGCTCGCTGAGATCCAGACGGCAGCAGTGGAACGTCGCTTTGTCAGTAAGGAGATCCGGCTCGTCGGGAAGGTGACCTTCGACGAGACGCGCATGCGTGATATCAGTGCCCGCGTGCCCGGGAGGCTTGACCGACTCTTCGTCGACTACACGGGTATCAGGGTGCGCGCCGGCGATCATCTGGTCTCGCTCTACAGTCCGGAGCTGCGCACAGCGCAGACCGAGCTCTTGCAGGCCAAGCAGCGCTTGACTGACACCAGCGGGGAGAAGAGTGAGTTCCTCGTCGCGAGCAGTAAGCGTGCCTATACCACTGCCCGCGACAAGCTCATCCTTTGGGGGCTCACTGAGGCGCAGGTCGACGAGATCGAGACCCGTGGCAGCGCTGATGATCACATCATGATCACCTCGCCAACCACCGGTGTCGTGATTAGCAAGGAACTCAGCGAGGGTGAGTATGTGGAGACGGGCACGTCCATCTACAAGATCGCCGACATGGATCACCTGTGGATCATGCTCGAAGCTTACGAGCAGGACCTGCAGTGGATTCGCTACGGGCAAGCGGTGAGCGTTGAGGCAGAGGCCTATCCCGGTCGCGCCTTCACGGGTTTGGTCGCCTTTATCGATCCGGTCTTGGATGATCGCACCCGAACGGTGCGAGTGCGCGTCAACATCGACAACCTGGATCAGGTGCTCAAGCCGGGCATGTTCGTGCACGCGGACTTGAGCTCCAACGTAGGCCTCGCTGGCTCCACCATGGAACCTCGGCTCAGCGGCAAGTGGATCTGCCCCATGCATCCGGAGATCGTCAAAGATGCGGCGAGTGACTGTGATATCTGTGGCATGGACCTGGTCGCAACCGAGGACTTCGGCTTCGTCGGTCCGCAGGATCCGGGGAGGGCGCCCCTGGTCGTGCCGGAGAGCGCGGTGCTGATTACCGGTAGGCGTGCCCTGGTCTACGTGGAGATGCCCGGAGCGGAACGGCCCACCTATGAGGGCCGAGAAGTGGTTCTAGGCCCGCGTGCCGACGGCATGTATGTGCTGCTCTCCGGTGTTGAGGAGGGGGAGCAGGTGGTGACTAACGGTGCTTTCCGCATCGACAGCTCCATGCAGCTCTTCGGCAAAGCCAGCATGATGTCCCAGCTGGCTGCAGCCGAGACTTGGCTCGGCGATGAGACGGAGACCTTCCGTGCCTCCTTGGCTGGCATCTATCAGGGCTATCTTGGGACCCAGTCCGCCCTGGCTGCGGATGACTATGCCAGCGCCGCTGAGCGGATGTTGGCGAGTCGCGATGGTCTGGCACTGGTGCAACCCGATCAGTTGTCCGCTCCTGCGGCGGAACGGTGGCTCGAGTTGCGCGCAGGATTGCTGCAATCTTTCGAGATGGCGGCTGAGGCCCAAGACATAGCTGCCCTGCGCGTTGCCTTTGCGGACTTTGCCGCGGTCATGCTTCGCCTGGACGAGAGCTTTCGGCACCCGGGGGATCAGACCCATCGAGAAGTCTTCTGCTCGATGGCCTTCGACGACGGTGCTGCCTGGCTGCAGATCGGTGATGAGATTCGCAATCCCTTCTATGGCTCGGAGATGCTGAATTGCGGCGAGCTACGCGGAACCTATCCCGGTCTGGGTGAGCTTGCGGGCAAGGGTCGTTGAGCATGGTGAATAACGCGTATAGCGGTCCCCTCGATCGCCTGGTCACCTTCTGCCTGGAGAACAAGCTCCTGGTCATCCTCGCCACGGGCCTGGCTCTGGTCTGGGGTGTTCTGGTGGCGCCCTTCGATTGGCAACTCGCGGGCCTGCCGCGGGATCCGGTGCCAGTGGATGCGATTCCTGACACGGGCGACAACCAGCAGATCGTGTTCACAGAATGGCCCGGGCGTTCACCGCAGGATGTGGAGGACCAGATTACCTATCCGCTTACGGTTGCCTTGCTGGGTGTGCCTGGCATCAAGACCGTACGCAGCACTTCGATGTTTGGCTTCTCCTCGGTGAACGTGATTTTCACGGAGGAGATCGAGTTCTATTGGTCGCGCAGTCGCATCCTCGAGAAGTTGGCCAGTCTACCTGCCGGGACCCTGCCTGAAGGCGTCCAGCCAAGCCTCGGCCCGGATGCGACATCCCTGGGCCAGGTCTTCTGGTACACCCTGGAGGGGCAGGATGATGCCGGTCAGCCAACCGGTGGTTGGGATCTGCACGAGTTGCGTTCTGCCCAGGATTGGTTTCTGCGCTATGCCCTGGCGAGTGTGCCTGGCGTCGCTGAGGTCGCTTCGGTCGGCGGCTTTGTCCAGGAATACCAGATCGACGTGGACCCGAACGCCATGCGCGCGCACGGGGTGAGCCTCGAGGAAGTCTTTGCCGCCATCCGCGACAGCAACGTGGATGTGGGGGCGCGAACCATCGAGGTCAACCGCGTCGACTACGTAGTGCGCGGTCTGGGCTTTTTGCAGAGCATCGAGGATATCGAAGCGACGGTGGTCAGGGTCAACGACAACCTGCCCATCCTGGTCAAGCACGTGGCGCAAGTGTCCCTGGGGCCTGCATTGCGACGGGGCGTGCTCGATCGCGGTGGGGCTGAGGCCGTAGGCGCTGTGGTGGTTGCCCGCTATGGCGAGAATCCCCTGGCCGTCATCGATGCGGTCAAGGCGAAGCTCGACGAGATCGCTTCCGGCATGCCCAGCAAGGAATTGGCTGATGGCCGGCGCTCCCAGTTGGTGGCCAAGCCCTTCTATGATCGCAGCGGCCTCATTCAAGAGACCATTGGCACTCTCAACCGAGCGCTGAGCGATGAGATCTTGGTGACGGTCATCGTCATCCTCGTGATGCTCGGCCACCTGGGAAGTGCACTCCTGATTTCCGGCCTGTTGCCCTTGGCGGTCTTGATCTGCTTCATCGCCATGAAGCAGTTCTCAGTCGATGCCAATGTGGTCGCTCTGTCCGGCATCGCCATCGCGATAGGCACCATCGTCGACGTGGGGGTGGTGGTGACGGAGAACATCCTAAAGCACGTAGGACCAGGGCAGGACAGAGCGGAACGCCTGCAGGCAGTGCGTCGAGCGACCTCGGAAGTGGGTGGCGCGGTGCTCACTGCTGTCCTGACCACAGTGATCAGCTTCCTGCCGGTCTTCACCATGATGGGGCCGGAGGGCAAGCTCTTCAAACCGCTCGCCTACACCAAGACCTTCGTTCTCATCGCCTCCATCCTGGTGGCTTTGACCGTGATTCCCGCCCTCGCCCACCTGATTCTGGGACGCGGAAAGCCGCGCGGGCGATTCCTTCCGACCCTGCCCGCTGGCATCCGCCGCTACTCGAGTCTCTTGCTCGCTGCGCTGGTTGGCGTCTTTCTCGCTCTCGCCTGGGAGCCCATGGGTCCCGATCGGGATTTTTCCAACCTCCTCTTCGTCAGCCTGGTGCTCGGTGGGATTCTGACTCTGTTCTGGCTCTTTCAGCGCGGCTACGAGGGCATTCTTCGCCTCTGTCTCCGCTACAAGATCTTCTTCCTCAGTCTGCCCCTCATACTGGTCTTTGCCGGCATCATGATTTGGCGCGACCTCGGCAAGGAATTCATGCCGCCCCTGGACGAGGGTTCCTTCCTGCTCATGCCCGTGACTGCGGATCATGCTTCCATCGGGGAAGCCATCGACCTCCTTCACCAACAGGGCATGTTGCTCGAGGCGATTCCCGAGGTAGAAAGCGCAGTGGGCAAGATCGGTCGGGTGGAGAGTCCCATGGATCCTGCACCATTGGGGATGTTCGAGACGGTCATCAACTACCTGCCCGAGTATGGGGTGGACGAAGCGGGCAATCGGCATCGCCAATGGCGCGACCACATCCGCGGGCCAGAGGACATCTGGGAGGAGATCTCGGCCGCCACCGCAGTGCCCGGCACGACCGGCGCCAGCCTGGGAATGCCGATCCATATCCGTCGTGTCATGTTGCAGACCGGTATGCGTGGCAGCATGGGGATCAAAGTGCTCGGCGATGACTTGAAGGCCATCGAGGCTGCCGGTCGCCGCATCGAAGAGCTGCTCAAACAAGTGCCCTCTGTGGATGCGGGCAAGGTCAACTCCGATCGCATTATCGGGCGTCCCTACCTGGAGATCGACATCGACCGGCAGGCCATCGCCCGCTTCGGCATGAGTATCCGGAAGGTGCAAGATGTGATCGAGGTGGCCATCGGTGGCAAGCGCGTGACTACCACGGTTGAGGGGCGCGAGCGCTATCCGGTACGCGTGCGCTACATGCGCGAGCTACGCGACCACGTGGATAGCCTGAGGGACATTTTGGTGCCCGCCGCGGACGGGGCGCAGATCCCACTCGGTCAACTCGCCGCGATTCGCTACACAGCGGGTCCACAGAGCATCAAGAGCGAGGACGGATTTCACGTTGGCTACGTGCTCTTCGACAAGCACAAGGGTCTGGCCGAGGTGGATGTGGTCGAAGAATGCCAGGCCTTTCTACAGGCGAAGATCGACAGCGGTGAGTTGGTCTTGCCCGCAGGGGTGAGCTACCGCTTCGCCGGCGACTACGAGAACCAGCTCCGTGCCGCAGAGAAACTGCGCGTGGTTCTCCCCCTCGCCCTCTTCCTCATCTTCTTCATCCTCTACCTGCAGTTCCGCTCGGTAAGCACGACCTTCATCGTCTTCAGCGGCGTCTTCGTCGCCTGGGCAGGTGGCTTCATCATGATCTGGCTCTACGGCCAGGGTTGGTTTTTGAACCTGGACTTCCTGGGTACCAACATGCGCGACCTCTTCCAGGTGCAAACGATCAACCTGAGTGTGGCGGTCTGGGTCGGGTTTCTCGCCCTCTTCGGCATCGCTACCGACGACGGAGTGATCATGGCCACCTACATCAAGCAGCGCTTCGCCGGTCGCGAACTGACGACCGTGGAGGAGATTCGCGAAGAAGTGGTGCAGGCGGGCAAGCGGCGTATCCGCCCCTGTTTGATGACCGTGGCGACCACAATCCTGGCGCTGCTGCCTGTGCTTACGTCCACTGGTCGTGGCTCGGATGTGATGGTGCCCATGGCGATCCCCTCCTTCGGCGGCATGTGCGTGGTGCTGATCACGGTCTTCGTGGTGCCGACTCTGTACTGCATGGTGGAGGAATACAAACTAGGCCGGCGAGTCGCGAAGGGCTCACCGGCCTAGGGTCGATCGCGCTAACTTCAGCGGCAGGCAGCCGCTACCTTGGAGCCTGAGCAAGTTTTTGCGGTTGGGCAAGCCTGTGCAGGCGGGCAGGATTCGTCCGGATCGCAGTTCGTCGTGCAGGGGATGCCCAAGTGCTGCGAGATCACGCAGAGTACCCGACAGACGAGCGAACACTCGCTGGCGGCAGTCGCATCCGTGCAGTTCCTCGGTTCAGAGTGCGATTGGCTTGCCTGCACTGCGGCTTCAGTACCAGGCAGTTCGCTGGTTGAAGCGGAGTGCGTGACAAGAAGGCTCAGAAGCAACAGGATCTTGATCATTGCGTGGCTCCTCGGGTCTCGAGACCCGGTTATTGATTGGATATCAGGGTGAATTGTTCGGGGGTGAGGGTCTCTCGCAGGAAGAGCACCGACTGCACGAGCCGCTGGTACTGCTTGGAACGCAGCTCGCAGATCTTGCTCGCCAGTTCGCGGACCCGGGCCGCGTCGGGCTGTTCACGGTCGAGCAGCTGTTCCAACTCGGCCGCCATGCCCTCGGCCTCGTGGGCCAGATCGCTGCGCAGATCGAGGCAGGTCGTCGAGCAGTCGAGGATCTGCTGGCATTGCTCCTGCGTCAGGTTCAGCGTCTCGAGGCAGTCGATGGCCTGAGGATCGAGGATAGGCCGTACCTCGTTAGCCGCTGCTGGTGCATCGCGCAGCAGTCCGAGGAGTTGGAAGTTGACCACCGTGCTGGCGGCGAAGCAGCCGAGCAGGGCGCAAAACATGCAGACTTGTAGCTTCATCGACCCTCTCCCTCTGCTTCGCGTCCTGTGTTTCGTACCCAAGCCAGGAGCCGGCCCTCCGGACGTTGCTGCAAGCGAAGCAACTCGCTGCGCACCAAGCCCGGAGCTTGAAGCGAAGTCAGTGGGCCTCGGTGCTTGCTCAATTCGCCGCTGCTGATCGCGTCAGTCCAGAGCAGGTTGACTGTCAGGGCGCCGAGCCCGGCTGCGACGAGCCCTTGTAGGATGCCCGCCCGGTGGGGCTGGGCGGCAGGCAGTTCGACTTGATCGAGGGTGCTTGCCAAGAGATCGGCCGGCGCCTTTACCGCTCCGACCCGGCTGAGCAACTCGTTTGCTGTTGCCATCCTCTCCGTCTGCAGGCGGCATTCCTCACAGGCGGCGAGATGCTGCTTCAGTGCCGAGCGCTTGGCAGGTTCCAGTCGCCCGTCGAGGAGGAGACTGTATTGATCGAGGATCTGGTGACAGTTCATCATCGGCTTCCCTTGCTTGGACAACCGAGCCGCGGACTTCCATCCCGACCGGTTGAGAATTCGAGTTCCGACTGGCCGATCAGTTCGGCGAGTCGTTGGCGCCCGCGCCCGAGTCTGGAGTTCACGGTCCCTAGAGGGATGCTCAGAACATCGGCGATCGCTTCGTAGCTCATACCTTCGAGCTGGCGCAGAATGAGCACGCTGCGTTGGTCCAGAGGCAGGGCTTGGAGAAGGGCATCGAGCTGGGCGGATTCTTCCCGCTGCATGGCCTTCTCCGCCGGACCTGGGGCCGCGTCTTCCGGACCCTCGTCACCGGGGAAGGCGAGCAGCTTGGTGCTGTGGCGAATGCGCTCCGCCTTGAGGTGGTTGCGAGCCAGGTTCATGGTGAGCCGAAAGAGCCAGGTCGAGAAGCTGGCGCGACCGGAGAAGCTCCCTGCATGGTCGAGGCTGCGGAGGAGGACTTCCTGGGTGATGTCCTCCGCGTCCGCCCGATTGCCAGCCAGGCGTCTACAGATGCTGTAGATCCGTTCTCCGTAGGCCTCGTAGACCTCGCTCAGTGCCGAGACCTCTCGCCTTCTGAGTCTGGCCAGCGTGCCTGCGCTTATCTCTTTCAAGCTGTCACTCGCCCCATGGACAACTGGCCGGGGTGGATCCATCCCTGCGTATGGATTTTTTCTGGACGCCGAGGTCGGGTTAGAACTCCCTGGCTATGGTTAGGACCAGCCCTCCCAGGTGGATCCGCAGCATGCTCAAGACCAAGCTCCTCCCTCTCACTTCTCTGCTCCTCACGACTGCCTTGGCCCCTGCCCAGCGCTCAGCCGACTGGTACGAGAAGATGGACTACGGTCCCTATCTCTCGCTGACTTCGGAAGGCTTCGAGGCGGACAACGTGGCCTTGAAGGGGCGCGCGATCTTTCTGAGTGAGGACAGCGGTGTTCTTTTCGATACGGAATTGCTGCGAGTGGCGGCTATGTGGGTGGATGGGAAGTTGCTGCTGAAGGGCACCGCCTTCGATGGGGCGCACGGTCCGGTTTCGCGGGTGTGGGGGACGCCAGTCTCCTTGACGCGGCAGGAGCCGGGCTGGGCCATGGCTGGGAGTTTTGAGGATTCGAGGCCGATCCCCCATGGGCCCTTGTCCGCGGACCACGGGAGATTCAGGGGCCTGTACGTTCATGAAGAAGAGGTCGTCCTGGAGTACGATCTCGCTGGCACCCGCGTGCTCGAGCACTTTACTGAGATCGAGGTGGGGGGGCAGAGAGGCATCATCCGTGAGCTGTTGATCGATGCGCACGACAAGGACCTGCGGCTGAATGTCAGTCAGGTTTCGGGTGCGGGTGATCAGATTCGCCGAGTAGCTGGTGCGAGCATCTTTGACTACGAGTACAGCCTCACCCGCGACAGGGACGGCGAGACGCTCGAAGAGCTGAAGATGGAAAAGCGCAGCCGCCTTATCGCCGTGCTTGGCGGCGACTTGGCTCCGGAACTCGGGCTCATCGGACGCCTCTCCCTGACAATCCCCGCAGCGAGCGAGCCCACTCGCCTCGCCATCCTGCATTGGGACGGTAAACCAGCTGACAGCGATGCAGCTATCGACCTACTTGCCGCCGCCCAGGAGCGTCCGGATCTCGAAGCTCTGACCAATGGGGGGGCGGCGCAATACCCGCAGACCATCAAGACCGTCGGCCATGTCAGCAAGGACGAGGATCAGGCCTACGTCCTCGACACGATCACCATCCCCGCCACCAACCCCTGGGGCTCCTACCTGCGCTTCGCCGCCTTCGACTTCATCGACGCAGACAGCGCCGCCCTCTCCACCTGGAACGGGGACGTCTGGATCGTCGATGGCATCGACGCGGATCTCGACGAGCTGACTTGGCGACGCTTCGCCACCGGCCTGCACGATCCCCTCGGCCTCAAAGTCGTCGACGGCAAGATCCTCACCCACGGTCGCGACCAGATCACCCGCCTGCACGATCTCAACGACGACGGCGAGGCGGACTACTACGAGACCTTCAACAACGACGTCTACGTCACCAAGGGCTTCCACGAGTTCGCCTTCGACCTGCAAACCGATCAGGAAGGCAACTTCTACTTCTCCAAGGGCGGACCCGTGAACTCGGGAGGCCGCGGCTTCCAGAAGATCGTGCCGCACCACGGCACCATCCTGAAGCTCAGCCCTGACGGCAAGAACCTCTCCGTCTACGCCACCGGCCTGCGTGCCCCCAACGGCATCGGCGTGAGCCCGGACGGCAGCATCGTCACCTCCGGCGACAACGAGGGCACCTGGATGCCCAAGTGCCGCATCAACTGGATGAAGCCCGGCGCCTTCGCCGGCGTCATCGACACGGCGCATCGAGACGAGACGCCGACAGTCTACGACGACCCCCTCTGCTGGCTGCCCATGAGCGTGGACAACTCCGGCGGTGGCCAGGTCTGGGTGACCAGCGATCGCTGGGGACCCTTGCAGGGGGAAGTGCTGCACCAGTCCTACGGCACCTGCAATCTGTACCTGGTGCTCGAGCAGTTTGAAGGCGAGAAGGTGCAGGGCGGAGTGGTCCGCTTCCCATTGAGCTTTGACTCGAGCCAGATGCGGGCGCGTTTTTCCGAGGCGGATGGTCAGCTCTACGTAACTGGCTTCAAGGGATGGCAGACCCGGGCCGCCAAGGACACGGCCTTCCAGCGGGTGCGCTACACGGGCAAGCCTTTGCACATGGCGCGGGAACTGCGGGTGGAGGATGGAACGATCTCGGTGAGCTTCTCCGAAGCTCTCGATGCGGAGGTGGCCAGCGACCCGGAGAGCTGGGAGATCGAGCATTGGAACTATGCCTGGACCGATGACTACGGCTCGCCGGAGGTCTCCGTGGTCGAGCCAGAGCGCAAGGCTCCGGAGGGCGGCAAGAATCGAGATCCCCTGAGCATCGAGTCGATCACGGTTTCCAGCGATGGCAAGACCGTGCATCTAAAGGCAGCCGTGCAGCGGGTCATGCAGATGCGCATCGGCTACAGCCTGGACAGCAAGGATGGCAAGCTCATCGAGGGCGAGATCCACAACACGGTGAACTTCCTGGGCAAGCCGGTCTCCGAGCCGGGCAAGTGATTCCTTGCGCGGCCTCGGACTGATTCTCGGTGCGCTGTTTCTTGGCAGCGAAGTTCCTGCTCAGGACGGATCGCCCGCCCAGGGTTTGAAGCTGGGCTTCGAGTCCCTGATCGAAGAGCCACCCTCTGCTCTGCGACGGGACAGTCGCCGTGCCCGGCTCGTTGCCCTTCAGGTTCCTCGCGGGGAAGCGCCAACACCCTTCATGGCTCCAGGCCCCTTCCGCGCCGAGTGGGAAGGGCAGGTCGTGCTGCCGAAGCGCGATCTCTACGCCTTCACCTTCGTGGGCCGTGGCCGCTTCGAGCTGCTCATCGATGGCGAGAAGATCCTAGAGTCGGATGGAGCCCGGCAGGAAACCCTCTCGAGCGAAGCGACGCGCATGAGCCGCGGTACGCATGAGATCCTGGTCCGCTACCAGAGTAGCTTGAGTGGACGCGCGAACATGCGCCTGGAATGGTCCAGCCGAGCCTTCGCCTCGGAACCGTTGCCTGCGGAAGCCCTGCGCCACGACGCGGCAGACGCGGAACTGGCAGCCGCCAATCAACGCCGCGAGGGGCGCGATCTCTTTGCACAACGCCGCTGCATCGCCTGTCACGAGAGTGAGGCCTTCGCTGCAGTGGGCATGCGCGAGCTGCAGATGGGTGCTCCAGACTTCACGGAGATCGGCGCGCGTCTGCAAGCTCCCTGGCTCGCCGCCTGGATCGCCGCGCCGCGCGAGCTGCGCGCGGAAGCGCGCATGCCCCACATGCTGAGGGGCAATGCTGAGCAGCGCCGGCAGGAAGCCGCCGATCTGGCGGAGTACCTGGCCACTCAAGGGGGGGCGCCACCCGAAGCGAGCGAGGGAAACCCTGTGCTGGGCGGGCAGCTCTTCGCCCAACTCGGCTGCATCGCCTGCCATGACTTCGCCCTGCAAGTTGAGCCGCCGATGGTTTCCCTGGCGAGAGTGGCCAGCAAGTTTCATCCCGGAGCCTTGGCGAGCTTTCTCGCGAGACCGAGGGCACACGATCCCTGGACCCGCATGCCCGACTTCAAGCTGGCGGCAGAGGAAGCGAGCAATCTGGAGGCCTTCCTGCGCCAGCATTCCACCAGCAGTCTGCCCGAGGTCAGCGGCGACGCGCGGCGGGGGGCGGAGCTCGTCCAGATTCATGGCTGCCTGAGCTGTCATGAGCCGGCCGGTGAGAGCCAATACCGAGCTCCCGAACTCTCCAGTTTGCTCAGTTCCGGGTTCGACGGCGGATGCATGGCGGAGACGGGGGAGCTTCGGGGCGCAGCGCCCGACTTCGGCTTCACTTCTGAGGAACGCGCCGCTCTGCAGGCCTTCGCCGGCACGGGCATGCACGCCCTGGGCCGGCACTCTCGCATCGAGTTCGCCAGCCGTCAGCTCGTGGAGCGTCGCTGCATCGCCTGCCACAGCTACGACGGC
>JAJFFD010000111.1 GCA_021776805.1 Planctomycetota bacterium | reverse complement strand
CAGCGGGGATCGCAGCAGCGTGTCAGGCTTCGGGACGGGCCTTGGGCCCCAGAATGTGCCCATCCATATTGTCCTCGACGGCAGCCTGGCCTTCGTCAGCGATACTCACTTCGGCTCGCTGCAGGTGGTTGATCTGATCACCGGAGGTCGAGTCGTGATCTCGAAGTAAGGCCTAGAACGCTCCCCGGTTCACGAAGGGAAAGCGCGCGTCGAGATTGCTCCAATCCAGGCACCGATCCCATTGCAGAGCAAGTCGACTGCAGAGGATTGCCGACCCGGTAACCAATACTGGGTGACTTCGATCGCGAGACTCAGTGCAAGGCCTGCCAAGAATGCCACTAGCAGAGGGTGGCGCCGTGCATGGACTGCAAGAACCCAACCCAGAGGCATGAAGCCGAAGAGGTTGATGCTGAGATCCCAGAGAATGGACGACCAGGGCCAACGGGAGCTGATACCCACTCGAAGGAAGCCCGGGTCCGGGGAACCAACCCGCAAGGGCGCATAAAACTCTGGCGCGGAAGCAGGCATGCGTCCTGCATCCTCGATGCCTTCGGCGGCGAAGAGGTAGAAGGCCTGCAGGTCTTCCGTCATACCCCGCTCGAAGAGCATCGAAGGCTCAGTCTTGGCACGGGAACGCAGCTCATCTCCCTCCAGTCTTCGGGAATGGAAGGCAGCCGCACGAACCAGTCCACTGAAGGCGTCCTCTTCAAAGCTCGTCGCTCCGACAAGAAGCCTGCCACCGAAACCCGGGTCCGACTCCTTCGGCCGAAGAGGGATCATCACATCGAGGGCTTCCCCGTCGATTGCCAGGTGTATCTCATTCTCGGTGATCCTCAATGCTGCGTGTCGCAGGCCTTGCTTCTCGGGGACAAGCGCGTAGCGATCCAGCTCGGGCCAGCCACCGGGATTGTCAGCATGGTTGTGCAGGTAAAAGCCCCCCGGCCACTGACCGAGGATCAGCTGGGCCCTTCCATCCCGCCATAGACCGAGGATGCTCAGATTGCCGGAGGCAGACGGCTCATGCTGCTCGAACCAAAGCTCGAGGCTTCCCTCGCCCCCGTGGGCCAGGAGATCCCCCCTGCTGATGGCCTGGGAAGGAGCTAGGAGCTGCAAGCCATCCACGCTACTGCGCAGCTCATTGACTGGAGCTGGAGTTCCGGGCCAAAGTCCGAAGGCGAGAGTGATGGCCAGGATGAGGAAGGCGAAGAGGGAGCTCGCGGAAGCAGCCTTGACCCCTAGAAACATCCTGCCTCGGTAAGAAGCGGCGGCCCCGGAAGTGGATCGTTCACCTCCTGCAGAGGCATCCTCAGGCCAGTCGACGACTGCAACATTATGCAAGAGTCTTCGCCTACATGCTCCGCAAGCAAGGCTTAGATCTCGCGGAAGCATGATCAATCTGGACTTCTGCAGGGTCATCTCATGTCTGGCGCTTAGGTCCCTGCTTCACGGCCAGACGGTCGCCTGGGCGCGGCTTCCCAGACCAGGGCTTGCCAGCCAAGGATTCGTAGCGCCGCAGTGCATCCGCGACCGCAGATGTTCACAAATGTGAAGGCTACTGCGGCACTGCGTATGGGCCGAATCAACCCACCAGAGCGGTCACGAACTTCCACAAAAAGGCGCATCCAGAAATCCAGCCGAGCCGAACTCGCGGTTGATTCGACAACCCACCAACTAATCAATTCCAATGATCCTCTCCCATTCTCTCACCTCCCTCGTCCTCGCCGGCAGCCTGTCGCTTTCGTCCTACGCCCAGGACAAGTACAGCGTGCCCGAGGACACCAAGCCCACGCTTGCCGACATCGCAGTGATGAGCGGCGGCGAATTCGATAACAACCCGCGCGACTTTGACATCCTGCTCAACGCCGTGCTGGTTGCTGACCCAAGCATTCTCGAGGCTCTCAGTGATCCCAACCAGGATCTGACCCTCTTCGCACCGAATGATCGCGCCTTCATCCGCCTCGCCCGTGACTTTGGTTACAAGGGCTCTGACGAAGGTGAAGCATTCGATGCGATCGTCGGCGTGCTTACCGACATCGGCAACGGCGATCCCATCCCCACTCTGAACGCAGTCCTCCTCTATCACGTGGTCGGCGAGAGCCTGAAGCCTCTACAAGTGATTTTCTCCCGGAAGCTGACCACTCTCCAAGGTGGTGTGATCCGGCCCTTCTTCTTTGTCCTCAGGGACAACGACCCTGACTTCCGAAACCCATGGTTGACCTGGCCGCTAAATGTGAAAGCGAGCAACGGCGTCCTGCATGGCATCAGCCGCGTGCTGATCCCGGTCGACCTCTGAGATAGCGAACAGAGAGCGAGAAGCGCGACTCGGTGGCCTATGCCCCCGGGTCACCTAACCCGCGATCCTATGCCAGGGATCGCGGGTTTTTTTTGAACCTGTCCCGGCCCAAGAGCATCCTCTACTCGATGATCGTCGGGTTGTTGAAGAGCACGCTCAGTTTGATGCTGCCATGCCCCTTCTGTGGAAATCCAGGCACGGTCGGGTCCGCCGGATCCAGATTCGAAGCAGTGTCCAAGGGCGGGAAGAGCACCAGGGTATTCAAGAAGGCGGTGATCGCCTCCTGATCATTGCCTGCGAGGCGCTGGTAGAGACGCCGCGAGTGCTGAGCTTCACCACCATGACGCAAGATCACTTCGTGTAGATCGATGCTGCGGCCATCGTGACCATAGGGCGCGGTGGTTCCAACACCCCAGAGAGGCTCGGTAACGAACTCGGTCTGCATCGAGCCATCGAAGTTGCGCTCGTGAAAGGCTGGCCCCAAGTCGTGGCGCTTGAAGTCGCCGTAGAAGTTACGCACCACAAAGCGTCCACCGAGCGGCCGCTTGATCGTGGCGAAGCCAGATCCGTCGTCTACTTCCTCGAACAGTGGCGTGGCTGTCGCAAGGAGATGATTGAAGCCCTGCTGCGAGGGATCGTAGCGCGTCTCTATGTCGGCCACCCGCCGATCATGATCGATGACGAGGTTCGGGATGTGACACTGAGTGCAGCCAATCTTCTGCATGAGCTTCTTCCCGCGCCTGCTCGCATAGGTCTGCCTGCCAATGCCAGGTTTGAAGTAGTTGAGCAGGTAGAACTCCATGTGATCGATGATGCTGGTGGGGATCTCGTTGACCACTCCATCCCCGTCCGGATCATCTAACTCACTGACCGTAGGCGGCGCCTCGATTGCATCCATCGAACCGCTGAGCTGCATCCCAGATGGCGTAGCAACATCCGATCCGGCGGCAGCCTGCTGCAGGATTGGGTCGTATGCTTCCAAACCCATTTCCGCATTGAAGGCACCTGCTGCAAATTCCCGGATGGAGATCGTGCTGCCTTCGGCAAAAAAGGGCCGCACTCGCAAGTCCTCATCCACACCCTGAACCCGGCTGGTGTTTACCGTTCCATCCGGCCTGGCGATGATCGACCCGTAGCTGATGCCCTTGCTGCGTAACCGAACTCGCAGCGTGCGGTTGTAGCGCTTCGCGAGCATGAGGGCACGATCCCGGCTCGCACGTAGATCACTGGTAATCTCGTCCGCCAGCATCTCCACGAGACCTAGGCCGAATAGGTGCGGTGCATCCCGACTGTCTGGACGCGTGAATACGTTGCCGCCGACCCCGGCTGATCCACGCGGACGACCATGGCATGCTGCGCAACTATCCGTCATGCCCGCGGCAATGGACCCATCCCTATCCAGGTTGCCCATGCCGTCTCCCGTACGCGGGCCATTACCCTCAGCGTGGGTGAACTTTCGTTGGAAGAGAGATCGCCCACGCGCAATGGAGCGAAAGGGATCACGCCCGATGAGGAACACCGAGGAATTCGGTGTCATCAAGTCCCCTTGCCCCGCTCCGATCTGCTCGGCGAATGATCGAGCAATCCCGGCGCCAATCGTATTTGGCGCATTGGTCAGGTCGGTTTCTTGTGCTGACAGATGCTGGGATGAGACGACTAGTGCGAGGAGGGTGCTGAGTGCGTACAGAGCGCTCCCCTTCGTGGTCTTTATCATTGATGTTCCTGCTTGCTGAAGAGTGGCGTCTTCACCCTGCTGCTCGCAGGGCATGGCGCCATACGAAGACCCGTCGGGTGACGGGTCAGCTAAGGGGGGCTAAGCGGAACTTTTCATCTGCCGGCAGAGGCCTGGCAGAGGTGATGGTCTGCTCTTGGGTTGAATAGTCAGTTCTGTATGGCGAGTAACGTGCACGAGATACGGTGACGCCGGAGACAGACCAGGCCTCGAGTCGAAGTCCTCTACCTCTTTTCCCCAACATGACTGTCGTAGCGCAAGCGAGTCACCTTGCCCGCCTCGTCGCGCTCGAAGATCAAATCGGACCAATAACCGCGATGAATGAAGTGCATCCCCTTTGAGGGGATCAGCCAACTGCCACCGTTGAAGAGATGCCCCGCCTGCACATGGATGCCCACCACTGCATTCGGCAGATAGAACTCTGGTCCGAACTGATAGCTACCGACCAGCTCTTGGAGGAGCTCGGGATCAGGCTCGTCTGTCGACATTGCAGTCGCTGTCACCTTCTCTCCCAAGGCCAGGGCGATTAGATCAGGGCCAATCGACCCAGGAAGGGCGTTGTAGAGATTGCCGAGCACAACCACGGTCAGGTCTTCGTCAACTGACCGCCCCAAGAAGGCGCCAAATCCTGGACTTCGCCCGCTCATGTAGACTTCCTTCGAGCCGAAGCGCTCGCGCATGAACCAGCTGTAGCCCGTGCGGGGAAAGTACGGCTTGAAGAGCTTGGCGACTGCCTCCTCTTCCAGGAGAGTCGCCTTCGCCAGGGCTCGATCGAACTTGTACAGGTCTTCTGTAGACGAGTAGATCGAGCCATGTCCCGGCTTGACCGACCAGTTCAGGTACGGGGCTTTGCCCAATTCTGCCAAGCCAACCGGTGCATAGCCGGTCGCACGGCCAGGAACGACGATCCCCGAGTCAGCATCGTGTCCGGTCCGAGTCATCTCCAGGGGCGCGAAGATTTCGTCCTGCAAGTAGTCACCAAAATCCTTCCCGGAAATAATCTCGATCAGTCCTGCCAACACGACGAGGTTGGAGTTGCTGTGCTCGGTCCGCGCACCTGGCTCGTATTCCAGAGGCATGTTGATGAACTTGTGCGCCATGCTGCGCGGGGTCTGCTTGGTCATGGACCACATGCCATAGCCGGGCAAGCTGTTCACATTGGGGAAGCCGGCCGAGGTGGTCATGAGATGATGAATGCTGATCTCGTCCCCCCGCGGCCAGGCAGGCACGAAGTCGGCAAGCATGTCTTCGGTCGAGAGCTCCCCGTTCTGTTCGAGTAGCAAGATCGCCGCGGAAGTAAAAATGCGCGAGACAGAGGCCAGGTAGAAGATGGTCTCCGGGCTATTTGGCACATCGAGCTCGATGTTGGACAGGCCATAGCCCTTGGAGAGCAGGACCTCCCCTTTTCGGCCGATGAGAACCGAACCGCTGAAGTTGCCGGTCTCCATGTATGGGGCGAGGAAGTCATCGACACGAGACTCAAGAGTCGTATCGGCGGTCTCTTCTTTGGCGAGTGTCGCGCTCTCCTGACCAAGGAGTCGCGTAAGCGCAAAGGTGATGACCAGGACTGGATGTGCGTAGGCTTTCATGGCGCCCATGGTGGCCGAATCAGATTCATCCTCCCTCCAGGACGGCGGCAATCCAGGTCCAATCGAGCTGAAATGTGCTCCGCAGGCACTTAGCGCTCAAAGACGATCCGTCCATCGACGATTGTCAGGTCGACATTCATCTCTAGGACCATCTCCGGCTCCGCGAGGATATTCCGGTCGATCACGGCGATGTCCGCCAACTTGCCGACCTTGATCGAACCACGAACCCGATCCTCGCGCAGACATGCATAGGCAGCATTGAGAGTGAAGGCCTTGATCGCCTCCGCCATGCTGATCTTGTGCTGGGGCTGCCAGCCTCCTGCAGGCTCTCCCTTCTCGTTGGTTCGATTGACCGCAGCATTGAGCACGTACTTCGGGTGGTTGAAGAAGATCGCCCCGGCATTGCCTGGCACATCCGAACCGAAGCTCATGACAATGCCCTTGTCGATAAAGCTGCGGAAGGGAAAGGCAAGCTTGACGCGCTCGGACCCCAGCCTGGCCCGCAGCCAGCGCATGTCATCCGGAAGCTGGCTCGGGTTGGTCTCGGCAATGAGATTGAGTGCCTTCATCCGATCGAATTCTCGCGGCTGCACGATCTCAGCATGGATGATGCGAAACATGCTCATGTCTGCATCCAAGTCTTCATGAATGCGCTCGAGTACATCGATCACTTCGGAAATGCCCCGATCGCCAATGGCATGTGAGTCCACGGAAAATCCATGCTCTACCGCCGCCTTGCAGTACTCGTAGAAGACCTGCGGGTTGCCGATCAAGCTGCCGGGCCGCGGTGCATCGCTGTTGTACTCCTGGTAGTGGCCCTTGTAGTCCGGGCGATCCGCATAGACCTGGAAGAGCATGGCCCCCCGTGAACCGAGCATCCCGTCATTCGCGCTCTTGAAGCCACCGTAGCGGAAGAAGAAGTCCCGTTCCTTCGTCGCCGGGTGCATGCCCATCTTCAGGCCGCGTTCGTACATCTGCTCGCTGAGATCAAGCCAGGGTCGCTCCCAAATGCGGGCAGTCAACTCCCCGGCTTCTTGCAGGATGAGCAAGCGCTCGATGTGATCGAAGCCGCGAAACATGTCATGGAACTCGACGATGCCCATCTCCGCCAAGAGCCGTAGCCCAGTGCGGTACTCATTGAGGATTCGTTCCTGGGACTTGGGCTTGACCACGGCACGGAGCCTGGCGAGGGCCGGTGATCCGCGATGGATCAGGCCGGTCGGCACTCCATCCTCCAGCTCCATTCCTTCGAGCTTCGCTGCCTCCAAACCTGCCGCCCGCAGAGCAGCGGTATTTGCCAGGTGCAGGTCCCTGTCATAACTGCTGAGAAAGCAGGGGTTCTTCTCGGTGATGGAATCGATGGTCCTCCGATTCGGCCGCCAACGAACCCTCTTACCTTCGTCAATCTCACCGAGGCCCGCATCCCACTGAATCGCTCCCGACCACTGACCGCCGGTAATCCACTGACCCTCGCCGACCAAGGGAACGACCCGCTCCAACTCGGCGATCAAGCCCTCGTCGCTGTCGACGCGCATGAGCATGATGTCCTGCTGCTGCTCGGCGAAGCCAGCGAAGTGGGTGTGGGCATCAATGAAGCCGGGGAGAGCGAGACGACCCGCGAGATCGATGACCTTGGTATCAGGACCGATGTAGTCGGCAGCTTCTGAGTCATCACTGAAGACAGCCCTGATCTGGTTTCCCCAAATCGCGATCCCACGCGCCCAGAGCTGATCGTCTTCGACCGTATAAACGGGCCCGTTGTGTAGGACGATGTCTGCCTTGGTTTGCGCCTGAATGAAGTTCACAGAAGCGAAGATGGCAATCAGGATGAGCTTCAATGGCATGTCTTCTCCGGGGGGATTCCCGGGATACTAACCACCACCCCTCTCTGGGCACCATCTTCACCCACTGAACCGTGGCATCCTCCTGTCTGCGGATCTAATCTCGATCAGACCACCATGCGAACCTTACCGCTCTGCAACGTTCTGCTGGTTCTGAGCCTAGGATGTCAAGGCAGCCAGGATCGGCTGGCTACCAGAAGCCAATCCTTTCCCGCCGAGGGCATCTTCGTCCGCCACCTACGCCTACGTCTGGACCCGGCTCACACTCAGGACTTCGAAGCCCTCATCGCTCGCTGCCGGCAAGTAGCCGAGGACGCCAAACTATCAGCGCAGCACGAATGGCTCTGCTACCGCGAGTCACCGGGACGCTACTGGCTGCTTACGTACGGTGAATCCGCGGATAGCTTCGCCGTTCCCCGCGGCCGCGATCCACTGCTCAGCTTTGCACAGCACACGGCGACCGCCGCTGGCAAGGACTCCGCTGCCGAAATCGATGCTCTACTCGAAGGCCTCGATTACGAGATCGAGTGGCTCGTCGTCTTCCAACAGAAGCTCGCGTGGAGTTCCGTTGAGGAGATGTCCACAGGCGACAATCCGAAGGCACGCATGATGCTGCGGCGGATTCGAAAGGGCATGGCGGCGGACTTCGATGTCGCGCTCACTGCACGCACGGCCTTCTTGAAGGAGCATGGCTACCCACTGCCCATCGAAGGCTTCGCCACCGTGATTGGCGATCCGAGAATTCAGTTCCAGGTCACTTTCCCGGTGGACTGGCCCAGCTTCTATTCACGGGATTCGTTCAAGGCCTTCGTCGAGGGGCTGAGCGAGGAAGCCCGCATCGACTATGCGCAGCGCAAGGCTGCGCTCATGCGCTGCATGGATCTGGCCGAGTACTTCGACGGGGACTTTCTGCCTGAACTGAGTTACGGACTGCACTAGAAGTTGCTGGATCTATCTGGCGAACTGGCAGAAGCAAGCCGGAAGAATTGAGACCATGACATCCGGCTCCGCTGCTTCGCCCCGGCTGCCTTGACGCCCCCCAGGCCGAGGAGAGAATGGTCCGATGCTTCGCACAACCTTCCTCGCTTGGGCCGCCCTCACCCCCTTACTCAATGCCCAGGACAGCCAGGAGGACTTCTTCGGCCTGGACAAGATCTGGGACATCCACATCGAGTTGGAACGCGAGGACTGGGTGCAAATGTACCCGCAGGGCGATAGCACGGCGACCCGACTCTTCGGCAGGTTCCCTTACCGAATCGGCAACGTCACAATCGGCACCCAGAGGCTCGAGGACGTCGGCATCCGCATGAAGGGGAACGCAACCTTCATGGCCAACGGAGGAACGCTCAAGAAGTCTCTGAAGCTCGACTTCAATCGCGAGGACTCGGAGCAGAAATTTCTCGGCATGGGCAAGCTCAACCTCCAGTGCAATGCATTGGACGCGACACAGATCAAAGAAGCTGTCAGCTACCAGATCTATCGCGATTGCGGCGTCGTTGCCGGCAGAACTTGTTTCGCGCGTGTTTTCCTTACGCTGAGAGGTGAACTGGAAGAGGCCTACGTCGGGCTGTACACGGTGGTCGAGCAGGTCGATCAACGCTTCGCGAAGCGGACCCTGGGCAGTGGCGGCTTGATCCTCAAACCCCAAGGAGAGACCCTCGCCTATCTGGGGGAGCAGTGGAACGAGGATTACGACAACTCCTACTTCCCGAAGTCGAAGGTCAGCGAAGAACTGGCACAGCCGATCATCGAGACCGCGGCGCTCTTCGACGAGCCAAGTGACGAGGCCTTCGTTGCGGGTATCGAAGAGGTCATGGACGTGGAGCGGTTCCTCAAGTACACGGCCGTGACCACTCTCCTCATCAATACAGACAGCCCACTGACAGTACCGGACAATTACTACCTGGTTGTCCCGCAGGATACGAAGAAGGTGACCATCGTGCCCTGGGACATGAACTGGAGCATGGGGGCCTATGGCTACATCACTCAAACCCCGACCGTCGAACTGAGCGTGATGCGACCGACCCGAAAGGAAGTCTTCCGTCGCGTCCTGGGCCAAGCACAGTTCAAGGAGCGCTATCGCGAGCTGGTCGCCGAGTACATCGCCGGGCCCTGCTCGGCGGAGGCGCTGACTGCCGCTATCCACCGGGCGCATGCAACGGTCGAAGATGCGCTGGCTGAGGAGGAGATGCGCATCGAAGCGATCATGTCGGCCGAACCAGAACTCGGCGGACAGCCGTCCCGCATGCCGGTGCTACAACCGAGGGAGGGCGACGACCTGCTGGGACTCTTGGAATTCGTCGAGGCTCGGGAGAAGTCCGTGCTCGACCAACTGGCCGGCAAGTCGGAAGGAGTCACCGCCCCGAATCTCTGGGGCCCCAATGATCGGACTCCGCGCGGGTCTTCTCTCCGCGACCTCCTCCGCGAAGGAGCTGCGCCATCTGAATCGGCAAGCACACTTGATCGCCAGGGCGTGGAGTCAGTCATCACCACGAGTTTTGCAGCGGTGGATGCGGACCATTCCGAGTCCTTGGACGAGAATGAAATGACTGCAGTCCTTCGACGTCAATGGCAGAGTGCCCCCCGACGGAGCCGTAGGGAACAAGACCCCTCAGCGGACCGCGCCCGTCGCGCCCTCAATCAGATCGATGCGGACGCGGACAGCATGGTCAGCGCCGAAGAGTGGCAGGCCGGGATCGAAGCCCTGCTGCGCTTCTGGGATCGGGACATGGACCGTCGTTGGAGTCGCAGAGAACTCGGCCTCGGCGAAGGGCGGTAGCTGGCCGCGGTCCCTCAGGCAGACCGCGCCCTGAGCTTGTCAGGCTTGACCCGCGCAGAGAAAGCGCCCTTCCTCCGACCAGGCTTACGCTTGCCGGAAGGACGTCGAGCTGACTTCTTCTTGGCGGACGGTGCCTGCTGAGCACCCCGCACGAAAGGATGTGTCGACTTGAAGGGATGAGCGTCAACGATCGGCACCTCGACTCGAATCAACTTCTCGATGTCGCGCAAGAAGGCGCGCTCATCGCGATCACAGAAAGAGATCGCCGAGCCATCCCGCCCAGCACGAGCCGTGCGACCGATTCGGTGCACATAGCTGTCTGGGATATTGGGCAGATCAAAGTTGATCACGTGGGTGATTTCCGGGACGTCGATGCCACGGGCAGCGATGTCGGTCGCAACCAGGACACGAAGTCGTCCGGCCTTGAATCCATCGAGAGCACGCTC
>JAJFFD010000012.1 GCA_021776805.1 Planctomycetota bacterium | reverse complement strand
GGGAACCGCCCAGACCGCCCAGGCATCGCAGCAGAGCTCCGCCTGCTCGCGCATGCGCCCACGGGCGAACCAGAACAGGGGATGCCACCAAAGGGCTGTCGCCAGGAGCAGCTCGAGGGCGGCCAGGCGCTGGTCGCCGCGACGTAGGTGGGCGAGCTCATGGGCGAGAATGGCGCGCAATCGCGGCAACTCGCCGCGGTTGAGCTCCTGCTCCGGCCAGAGCAGCCTGGGACGCAGCGTTCCCCAGACGAAGGGTGAGCCGATGCTGGCAAGGCGGAGCTCGGGGACCGGTGCCCCGAGGATGATGGCCAGGCGCGAACATTCGGCCTGCAACCAAAGGGGTGCCCCGCGAGCCGCGCGCCAGCGCCGCCGAAGAGAGAGGAGGGCCCGGGCTTGTTGCGCCAACAGGAGGCCGGCGCCAAGTGTCCAGACAAGCAGGAGGGAGAATTCGAGTCCGCTCCAGGCCGGAGCCGATTCCTCGACCCCTATGGATCCAGCCGAGATCCCCAGGCTTGGCGAGGAGCTCGCGGGCAGTGGATCCAGACGGAGCCCGTCAACTCGGGAATCGGCGGCGAAGTTGGCGGCTGCAGCCGGCTCGAGAATTGGCAACTCGAAGAAGAGCAGGGGCGGCAGGGCCAACTTGATGAGCACCCCTAGCCAGAGCAGGTGCATCACCTGCGGCGAGAGTGTGCCGAGCCTGCCGATGAGCAAGACCAGGAGGGCAAGAACGACCGCTGCGAGAGTATTGGCCGCGACCCAGTCCATACTCAGTTCCGCTCCTCCGCCGAGTCGAGGAGGCGCCGGAGCTGGGCGATTTCTTCCGAGCTGAACTTGGACTTGCGGACCAGATTGAGGATGAGAGGTGAGTTCTCACCCTCGCAGAGATCCTCGCGCAGCTCCCCGAGACGGCGGGCTAGCAGGCCATCCCGGCTGACGGCAGCCCGGAAACGATGCGCCGTCGGAGCCCGATCCACCGCCGCATAGCCCTTCTTCTCCAGGCGCTGGAGAATGGTCTGCACGGTGGTGTAAGCCCATTCCTGGCCTAGCTTTAAGAGCATCTCCTGGAGCTCGCGGACCGTGCTCTCCGGATGCCGCCAGAGCACCTTGAGAAGGCGGAGCTCAGCCTCGCTGACATTGGGCAGGTCTGCTGATGGAGGGGACACGATGGCCCGCCTTCGCCTAGCCTCCTACATATTGTAGGAAAGCCCGGTCGAAACCCGGGCTTTTCTCGCAGGACAATTCCTCCCCTGGCCCGGCTACCGGATGGCCTCGCGAGCCCGCAGCGGTTCTCATAGCCATCGGCCGCTCCGGCCAGCACCAACCACCATGCTCCATCAGCATTCTCTCCTCATCCTCTCCTGCCTCAGTCTCAGTCTCGCTGCCCTGCCCGCGCAGGAGAATGCAGCCGCCGAACGCGGCCCCCTGCGGGTCGAGGCGAAGCCGGACTATCGGCCACAGGACCTGGGAGTCGGGCGCATCGCCCCCAGTGCCAGCTTCGTGGACATCATGGGCAAGGCCGGCAACATCGCCGAGTACGCAGGCCAGCCCCTGGTCATCGCCGTTCGCGACGTGGGCTGCCCGATCTCCAAGAAGTACGGCCCGGCCCTCAGTCGGCTGACTGAGGACTACGGCGCAAAGGGCGTCGCCTTCCTCTACCTCAACTTGAGCGAGCAGGACGAGCCGGCGGACATCGCGGCTGAGATCGAGCGCTATGGATTCCAAGGTCGCTACCTGCACGACAAAGAACAGAAGATCGGCAAGCAGCTCGGCGCGCGCAGCACCACCGAAGTATTCCTATTCGATGCGGCGCGGAGCCTGCGCTACCGCGGCGCCATCGACGATCAGTACGGCATCGGCTTCACTCGCGACAAGGCCGAGCACAAGTACCTGCAGGACGCCATGGACGCGGTCCTGGCCGGAGAACAGCTCGCAATCGCCGCCAGTTCTGCGCCAGGCTGTGTCTTGGATCTCGCCGGGCCTATGGTCGCCGCGAATGATATCACCTATCACAACCGCATCAGCCGCATCCTGCAGAACAACTGCCTGAGCTGCCACCGGGATGCGGGCGTCGGCCCTTTTGCCCTGGACACCTACAAGCGCGCGCGCGGACGGCGCAGCATGGTTCGCTTCGCCCTCCAGACCGATATCATGCCGCCCTGGTTTGCCGGCGAGGAGAGCCGCAAGTTCATCAACGATTCGCACCTGAACGCGGATGACAAGCAGGCCTTCCTCGAATGGATTGCCGATGACTGCCCCGAGGGTGATGAGAAGGACGCCCCCCTGCCGCGTACCTGGCCCGGCGACTGGAAGCTCGGCGAGCCCGACCTGGCCCTGGAAGTAGAACCCGTCGAAGTGCCCGCGGAAGGCACGGTCGAGTACCAGTACCGCTATGTGACCAATCCTCTGCAAGAGGATCGCTGGGTAAAGAGCATCGAGCTCATCTCGAACCAGCCGCAGGTCGTGCACCATGTTCTGGTCTTCATCGAGGAGCCACGCAAGGAAGGCGAATCTGGTCGTGAGTTCCAGAACCGATTCCAAGGCGGTCTCTTCGGCTACTTCGGCAGCATGATCCCGGGTCAGGAAACCACCGAGTACCCGGAGGGCATGGGCAAGCTCCTGCCGGCAGGCGCATCGCTCAAGGTGCAGATCCATTACACCACCAACGGCGAAGCCGCCTTGGAACAGACCACCGTTGGCTTCAACTTCATGGACGAGCCACCGGCCCACGAGATGGTCACCAGCTCCGCCTACAACTTCCGCTTCCGCATCCCCCCTGGCGATCCGAGCTTCAAGGTCACGGGCAAGTACCGCTTCGAGGAGGATGGGGTGCTGTACTCCTTCGCCCCGCACATGCACCTGCGTGGCAGCGCCTTCAGTTACGAGATCAAGTATCCCAACGGTGAGCGCGAGGAGCTCCTCGCCGTGCCCCGCTACGACTTCAATTGGCAGCTGCGCTATCGGCTCGAGGAACCGATTCCGGTCCCCAAGGGCACGACCATCGAGGCCACTGGCTGGTTCGACAACTCGGAAGACAACTTGGCCAATCCTGATCCCAGCGCATCCGTGCGCTTTGGCGACCAAACCTGGGAAGAGATGATGATCGGCTACTTCGAGTGGTATCGGGGTCAGAACTAGTAAGGAGCCCTCCAATGCGCAGTCTTTTCGCAGCCCTGTCTCTCGCCCTCGCATTCACCAGCAGCCTGCCCGCCCAAGATCGGCAGGAACCTGCCAGCATGGTGCTGACGAATGCGAAGATCATCACCATGGATGGTCGCCTGCCACGAGCGGAAGCCATGGCCGTCCAAGGCGAGTGGATCCTCGCCGTCGGCACAGTCGAAGAGATCGCGCCCTATATCGGCCCCAACACCAAGGTCATCGATGCTACGGATCGACTTGTAGTACCCGGCTTCAACGATTCTCACTCCCACTTCGCCGGCGGATCTCGCCTGCTGCGCTCCCTCAATCTCTACGGCGTAGCTTCCCTTGAAGAAGTCCTGGAGAAGGTCAAGGAACTGGTCGATCGCTCCCAACCCGGTGAGTGGATCAGCGGGTCTCGCTACGACCACACTCTCTGGGGTGACAAGTGGCCCACTCGCCAGGACCTGGACCGGATCGCGCCGAACAATCCGGTCGTCCTGCGTCGGGCCAGCGGTCACTCTGCATGGGTCAACTCCATGGTCTTGCGCCTCTCGGGTATCACCAAGGACAGCGAGGATCCCCACGCCGGGCAGATCCAGAGAGACCCGGAGACCGGCGAACCCACGGGCATTCTCCTGGAGAGCGCCCAGTCCCTGATCCGCAGGACTCCACGCCCGCGCTTGAGTCCCAACGAGAGCAAGGCCCGGGCGAAGGAGGATCTCATCAATGGCTTCCGCCACGCGGCCAGCCTCGGAGTGACCAGCGTGCAGACCAGCAGCAGCACCCGGGAGATGGATACGCTTCGCGAGCTCAAGGACGAGGGCAAGCTCACCCTGCGCTGGACCGGCTGGCTGCGCCTGGGCATGGCCAAGCGACTCGCCGAGCAGGGCATCCGCAGCGGCCAGGGGGACTATTGGGTGCGCACGGGTTTTCTCAAGGGCTTCATCGATGGCACCCTCGGTGACGGCACCGCCGCAGTCTTCGAGCCCTTCGTCGATCGCCCGGACTTTGACGGCCTGCCAACCATGAGCCAGGAACAATTGGACGAGCAGGTGCTCATTGCCGATCGCAACGGCTTTCAGATCGGCATCCACGCCATCGGCGACAAGGGGGTGAACATGGTGCTCAACGCCTACCAGAAAGCCGCCCTGGTCAACGGCACCAAGGACGCTCGGCACCGCATCGAACATGCCCAACTGATCAAGCCCGACGACATCCGCCGCTTCGGCGCCCTGGGTGTGATCCCGAGCATGCAGCAAACCCATTGCACCACGGACATGCGCTTCGCCGAGATCCGCGTCGGCCTCGAGCGCTGCAAGACGGCCTACCCCTGGCGCAGCCTCATCGAAGGCGGCGCGGTCATCGCCTTCGGCACGGACTGGTCCGTGGAACCCTTGGATCCCATGCGCGGGGTTTTCTCCTCGGTCACCCGCACGAACATCCAGAAGATGCAGCCGAAGACCGGCTGGTTCCCGGAGCAGAAGCTGACAGTTTGGGAGAGCCTGTATTACTACTCCTACGGCAGCGCCTACGGCGAGCACCTGGAGAACGTAAAGGGCAGCCTGGCCGCAGGTCGGCTGGCTGACTTCGTAGTCCTCGCCGACGACCTCTTCGCCATCCCCCCGGAGCAGATCCTCGACACCAAGGTGGACATGACCGTGGTCGGCGGCCGCCTGGTCTGGGATCGGGAGACTGGCAAGTGGGGCGACGAGATCGAATAGGCTCGCCGGAGCCTTTTTCGAGAAGCCTGCCCCCCTCTCCAGCTCCCCGGGATTGAGGAGTCGTGGCATCCACCGGCATTCGCGAGACCTCCAGACCGCAGCGCAGCGATGAAGAGATCGCACAACTCGTGCGCAGCCAGCAGACGGGACTGCGCCAATACCTGCTCGCCCTGGGCTGCCCGGCAAGCCAGGTCGACGACTTCTTGCAGGATAGCTTTCTTCGCTTCCTGAATCGGAGCATCGACGATCGCGGTGATCGGGCAACCGCCGCCTACCTGCGTAAGATCGCGCGCAACTCGTACTTCCAAGCCCTCCGCCGGCAGCGCCGGCGACCGGAGACCTTGGACCTGGCTGCCATGGAACTCGCCTGCGAGTGCTATGAAGCTCGCGACCACGGGCACAGCTACCAACTCGCTCTCGAGAACTGCCTTGCCAGACTCGGCGAGCGCAGTACCCGCGGCCTCAGCCTGCGCTACCAGCAGAACATGAGTCGCGAGGAGATTGCGCGTGAACTCGGCATGGGTGCAGCCGGGGTCAAGTCACTGTTGCAGCGCGCGCGGCGTTTTCTTCGCGAGTGCATCGAAGGAGGCCCCGAATCATGAGCGAAGCGGAAGACAGGATCTTGGACTTCGCCCTGCGCCGACACTTCCGCGGCGAGGATGGAGAAGATCTGAGCTACCGAGTTCTCTCTCGCTGGCATGCGGGCGAGACCGGCGCGGACGAACTATCCCTCGACGAGAAGAGAGCGACCCAGACTCGCTGGCTGCTGCCCCTCGCCGCCATCTTCATCATCGGCATCGCCCTGGTCTTCCTCCTGCCGCGAAGCACCAGCCTGAGCATCGAAGATCCCCTGGCTCGCGCCGAGTTCCCCATCGAAGTCCTGCGACCCGGTGCCTGGGATCCGCAGCCCGCTGTCAGCTTCCACCACGGCGACCATCTGCTCATCGACGCCGTGGAGCAAATCGATCTCGCTGACGGCCTCGCGGACGGCACGATCCTCGAGGCTCTCCCCGGAACTCTGCTCGCTATGGAGTTTGAAGACGGGCGCGTTCGACCGCGCCTTCTCCTCGGCAGCCTGCACCTGCAGCACAAGCGAAGCACCCCCTTCGTGATCAGCAGCGCCGCCGGCAGCCTGCTGATCAACCAACCGGCACGCCTCCGCCTTCGCATTTCCGCTAACCCAAGCATGGACAACATGAACCTACCTCCCTTCCGCAATCTGGCCCGGGGCATTCATTTGCGCAGCCTGGCCATCACCCTCACCTTGACCGTGACTGTCATCGAAGGCTCCGCCCTCTTCTTGCAGGGCGAGACCGGTCGAGAACTCGAGGCCAGCGACCGCCTGGTCCATAGCTGGCAGCATGAGCCGGGAGTGGACGATCAGCGCTGGCTTCCTAGTACAGGCGCAGCGCAGGATCCCATGGACGGCCTCATCGCCATCCCCCAACTCAGCGAGCGCCTCTGCACGCGCATGTTCTTTGTCTACCCAAACGCGGAGATCCTCGGCACCTCCCCCGGACAGTTCGCCATCCAGTATGGCCAGCCAGCCTGGAATCCCGCCTATGAAGCACAGCTCGAGTCCATGCCCGGGACCATCATGCGTTTCGGCAAAGACTTCTGGTCCACCCTCGACTCCTCGCTAGCACTGACCATGGCGGATACGAGCGTGCCCGAGGGCTACTACTACATCGCCCTTGGCTGCGAGGATGTCGGCGAATTCACCCTCAACCTGTATCAGCCCGCCGCAGTCCGCAAGCTGCACTTGGATGCGGTGCAATCGGATCGGCTCACCATCCCCGCCATCAAGATCCCCCTCGAACTGGAGGAACTGGATCGACCAGCAGAGAAGCTGAGCATCGAGTTCAAACGCGTCGGCGAGTCCTTGACCGCGGCCATGCTCGAGATCACCTGGGGACCCTTCCTCCTCAAGGCGCCCCTGAGCACAGAATTCAAGAAGGCGACCCCCAAGTAGGAGCCGCCTTCATCCTGCTACGAAGCGATCGCGGGTGTTTTACTGCTCCGCGATCTGCTTCTTTAGCGCCGCGCTCGCTTCTTTGATATCGAAGCCCATGGGGCCGATGCGGCCCTTGTAGGCGATCTTGCCATCCCTATCGATGACATACATGCGCTCGGGCCAACCGTGATAGAGCAGATTGACACGGTCTTCCATGTCATCCACCACCGTCGGCAGGGTCAGGCCTAGCTCGGCGTTGCAGGTTTGCGCCACCGTGTTTCGGTTCATCAAGCTGGTGGGATCGTTCACACCCTTGATCTGCCAGTCCGCCCAATTCGAGTCCGCCGGATGCGCCTCGCGGATGTAGACGAAGAGAAAATTGGCGTCGTCCTGATGCTTCTTATAGAGGTCTTCAACAGTGCCCGACTGTTGTCGAAATGGCGGTCAAGTGTATGAGCCAAAGACCAGGAAGACCGGCTTGTCCCCCATCAGATCGGAGAGGGTCACCTCTTCCTCGCCGGATGCATCCAGCAGAGTGAAGTCGGGAGCCTTGTCGCCCACCGCAGGTCTCGCATCCAGGTCGTCCAATCCGGCGTCGATATCGATGCGCTCGCCTGCACGCTCCAGAGTGACCACGTGCTTCTTGCCCTTCCACTCCTGGGACTCGTAGCCGCGCATGGTGTTGTAGATCTTCTGGATGAAGTCATCCCCATGTTCGATCTTCGAGCCATTTACAGCGCGGATGATGTCACCGCTCTTGAAGCCGAGCCGCTCCGCCTCGCTGCCCGGGAAGACAGCAATGCAGAGGTCTACCTGCCCATCATGGTGCACTTCGCTGAGGGTGAGCCCAAAGAACCCACCCTGCCGCCGCGGCGCCTTCTCGGCGGCATCGGCAACAGCCTTGGTATCTACACTGGGCTTACTCGTCGCTGACTGACTGAGGAGATCGCTGCACAGAGGCAGCGCCAACAAGGGTACGAGGAGGCGTCGCATGGCCGCCAAGTCTACCAGGAGAAGTCGAAGATCAGGGGCAGATGATCGGATGCATGTCCTGTTCCAGTCGGCTCGAAGACCATGCCCCGCTCCACTCGTGGTCGCCCCGGGGTATGGAGAAGGTAATCCAGACGCCCGGGCAGGAAAGAGCCCTTCGCATCCCGCCAGGTGACCATCTGCTGCCCATCCGAACTGAGGGGCTCCGAAATGCGTAAGTGTGCACCCGCCAGGATTTCCAACGGTGCCCGTGAACCGACCAGGTTCAAGTCACCGGCCAGGATCACTCCATCCACCACATGCTCGTTCAAGTACAGATCGAGGGCCCTGCGGATCTGTCGCGCAGCCTCGATTCGCAATTCATCCTCCGGCGAGTCCATGCGACCGCAGCAACGCAGGTGCACGGAGAGGGCCAAAAGTTTCCTCTCGCCCATCTTCACCAGCCCAAGGGCCAGGCGCTCTGCACCTATGGATCCCTTCTCGAGACCGAGATCCACTGGCTCCATCGGGAATCGGCTGACCAGGGCAGAACGTAGATCCCCACCCTCCGCAGCTACCAGCACATGCCACGGCTCTGCGCCCGGCAAGTTCTCGCGGAACCAATCCGCCAATTCGCGGGCTGGCTCGGCACCCTCGATCTCCTGCAAGAACAACAGGTCAGCATCGAAACTCGCGAGTAGAGGCAGGAAGGCATCCTTGCGAGCGACGAGCCCGCCATGCTCCGTATTCCAACTCAGCGCGCGAAAGTCGCCCTGGCTGGCCAAGGACGGTGAGGCCAACACCCCCCCAGTCTCCAGGCTCCGCGCCTCGAGAGAGAACATGTCGGTCTCATCCTGAACCCGCCCGATCGCATCGCGGAAGAGCAGCTTCCCCGTAAAGCTCCCATCTCCAGCCAAGAGCTCCCTGCGATCCATGCGAATCTCAAAGCGACGTGCAGCATGAGTTGGCGCCTGCAGCAGACCGATTTCGTAGGCCGAGCTCCGCTTCCCAGCGCGCAGCAACAAGGCGCCCCGACCAGGGGAGCCCGCTTTGACCAGGGGCGAAAAGACCAGCTCCATGTTCATCGCCGGCATGGCCAGGCTGATGCTGCCCGCGTGGGACTGGAGATTGATCAGAGATCCGACGGCGAAGCTCAGGTAGACATGCTCACCATCCTGCACAGCACGGACATCCGCAAAGTCCACCAAGGAATCGGCGGCATCCCCCGAGTCCTCCGCCAGTAACTTCGGGATGCTCTCCCAGTCATCGAAGCGCCCGTCCAGGACCATGGACCGGCTCGCCTCAGTGCAGGCAGCCAACATGAACAGCAGTACGAGAACAGCGCGCATGGGTACAAGCTAATGGTCCCCCCGCATTCGGACCAAGAAACTAACGCAGCCCCCTACTAGCGAAGGCCATGCGGCGGCGCCGTCAACTCCTGGGTCCCATCCAAATCTCCTTCAACCAGGATCTCCCGCACAAAGATCTCGCTGCCCAGGGCTGGATACACGCTCACCGCACCGGACAAATCACCGCGCGTCCGGTACAGCTCCTTGCCGTCCACGAACAGAAGCACTTCCTTGCCAATCTGCCGCACCCGGATGTCGTGTTCCTTGCCCCGGCTCAGAGCCTGCGGTGCACGAATGTGCCGAACCTTGCCAAAGTAGAAGTGATTCTCCGGCGCATGCTCCCAGTTGAAGATGACCATGAGTTTCCCCACCGCGAAGCGAAAGTTGAAGCTGTTCTTGGACAGGATGCCACCGCGGATGGTCACCGAGCGGATCGCCGTGTATCCATGCCGACTGCTGGCCTGGGTCGGACCAGCGGCCGAGTCCCCCACCAGACCCCGACGCCCGACCGTCCAACCCGGGCCCGAAAACACCATCTGCCGCATGTCGTCCCCATTGGCAAACTGAATGTGACCCAGCCCCGAATCCGCATTCAGCTCATCCTCCAATCGATCCATCTGCCGCCGCACCCGATCCGCACGCGAACTCGCCAGATCGTCCCAGGCCAGGCGATACCAGTGCAGGGCCTGGCGCTTCAAGTTCCGAACCGCGAGGCCCGACAGATCGGCAGCACCACCACGCTTGCTGGCACGAAAGAGCCAGGCATCGGCGATCTTGACCTTGCTGTCTGCATCGATCTGCGCCGCACCGACCTGCTTGCTCTCCACCGGACGGAGAGGACCTGGCAGGTCCGCATCGCTCAAGTGTGCCAAACCCTGCTGCCAGTCCCCGCGGTAAAAGCACAGGTACTGGGCTAGCTCCGACTTGCTTGCCTCTGGGCCGGCGAGTTCTTGGTAGGCCTGATGCAATTGCTGAAGTTTCTCCCGCTTACCTGCGACCCAGCGCAGCAGATGCGCATCTTCTCCCGCCACCCGCTCGGCCTCCTTGATGGCGAGGCGCATGCGCGCAGTCTCTTCACCCTCGGCGCTACGTTCGGCCAGTTGGAGAAAGGCATTGCAGAGAAGGGAAGGGGGGACGGTCTGCTTGCTCGCAAAGTTGGCGAGAGTCTCACTGAAGAGCTGGTAGGCGTCGACCTTGAAGGATGCCTCGAGGGCCATGAGGCTGTCGAGGGCGGGGACGAAGAGCTGAGCTTCGGTGGCAGTCTCGAGGGCCCGGTTGAGGAGGAGGTACTTGGCGGCCGGGGACATCTCATGCTCGCCGGCATGGATGAGGAGGCGGTAGATGAGGTCCTGCTTTTCGGCGTAGGTCTCGAGGATCGC
>JAJFFD010000110.1 GCA_021776805.1 Planctomycetota bacterium | reverse complement strand
TGTCGATCTCTGCCAGATCGCCCATGCGTTGATAGAACATGAGGTCGTCAACTTGGCGCGAGAGACTGTCCATGCGGTGCCGCATGGATTCGTTCTGCCGGCGGAGTTGTTGAATGACCGGGTCTTCGTTGCTGCCTGCGGATGACCCTTGGGCGGAGAGGCTTGCGCAGAGCATGACCAGAGAAAGATAGGCGATTGTATGGCTGTGCATGGGAATTCTTCTGAGGACAGATGCGCTCCAGATGCTAGGCAGTGGTCTGGGTTGCAGGAAGTACCAAGCTCGTGCGGGGCATGGGATGATCCTTCAATAGAAGCAGCCCCGAGACCTCGATCCCGAAGCTGCAAGTGATCACTCCTAACGTGACTGCTAGGCGCAGCCCCTACCCAGGAAGGCGATCAGATTTGAATGCGTGCCCAGGTGCTGGTGCAGCTGCCGCCGGTCAGTGTACCGTTCTTGAAGAGCACGCCGCTGACCCAGATCTTCAGATCCTCTCCGAGCATGGTGCCCTGCGGAACCGTCAGGGTGAAGCTGCCACGACCGTTCGCGTCCAGGGTGGGTGGCGTACCAAAGAGGGCTGGGCCGCGACCAGTGAGGCTGTCGATGGTGATGGCAACTGAAAGGCCTGGCCAGATGACAGTGGGGCCGTCGCCTGTGCGGGAGCCAAAGGGGAAGAAGATACAGCCGGCAGCGTCCGGGCCGAAGTCGAGGAAGTAGGTGAGAGTGTCGCCGCGGGTGGCTGCGGTTACATCCACGCGCATATCGGGCGGCTCGGCGAAGATCACTGCAACCTGGCCGTTTGCTCCTTCGCCAAATTGCCCGGTCTTGTTCGGCTCGGCGAGGAGGTAGCGCGCCTTGCCGTCGGCGAAAAAGCTGGTGATGGGGTCTGGACTGATGCGGGCGGCGCCGCCGAGAGGACCGATCAGCGGTAGCAGCTCATTGGTTTGAGGATCCAGGCTGTGGAGACTGGAGCTCGAAAACGAGTCCTTGCGCATGACCAGCAGACTGCCATCCCTTCGATAGGCGATGCTGCGGCCCAACTCCTCGCCAGGATTGGCGCCGTCGTGGCTGAGTTCCACTGCATCCGTGCTCGGGTTGTAGACCGTGATGTTGCCTTCCCAGCTGTTCGGTCCACTCGGGGACGCGAAGGGCGAGCCAATGACGATGTTTCCGCCTGGATCTTGACCGAGGAAGCCTGAGCCGAGTCTGCCCTCGATCACGCTGCCCTTGATCTCATCGATTAGGTTCAGGCTCGCATCGAGAATGCAGATGCGCCCCTTGCCCGAGTCATAGCCTGGTTCGCCAACCATGAGTACTGGATTGACCTGTCCCGGCCAACTTGCGATCGCCATGGAAACCCCCATGAGTCCAAGGGAAGTTGTGCCCTCCATGTCGACCTCCAATTGCAGGCTGATCGCGTCGTAGATGCCGACCCAGCCGCTGCTGGTGCCTGCCAGCCCGTCATGAATGTGGTCGCTGACGACGATCTCCTTGCTCCCGTCACTATCCAGGTCGGCGACTAGGATTCGGGTGGCCCAGTTGCCATTGGTAGTTTGCAAGATAGTGCCGCCGACAACTCCTGGTCCGCGTCTGAACACGGCGATACTGCCGGCACCCAAGCCACCGCGTGCTCCCACAAGCACGTCGTCGTAGCCGTTACCATCAAGATCAGCGGCTGCTAGCGAGCTGCCAAAGTTGATGCGTGAGGGCCCGTTGAATGTCTCCATGATGCTGTTGTCGCAACCATTGAGCATGTGGACTCGGTTGTTTCCCGGCTCAGAAACCAGGTAGGCATTCGGTTCCGAGGCGAGGGCGGCGGCGCTGCCTTCCGGGTTCTCCTCGGCCTGATCACTGCGCATGTAGGCCACGACGAGTCCATAGAACACCAAAGAGTTGAACTTCTGCCCGCGCGTAACCGAGTGGAGGTAGTAGGCGATGTCGTTCAATTCACCGAGGATGAGCTCGGGCTGGCTCGCAGTGTTTGGGCCAGAGTCCTGTCCTGGCAAGAAGCTGCAGGTGAGGAGGAAGGGGAGAAAGGGTTTGCAGTAGCGCATGTCGTTCCTGGGTAAGGGTGAACGGTTCTGCCCTCAGGTCGGAAACCGCCCCCAGCACATGCCAGGAATCTGCGCTTTTTTCTCTGCTCCTAGTTCCCCTTCAACCGAGCCGCATACCTGGCGGCCTCCTCCGGCCGATCCCATGCCTCATACAGGGTCACCAGCTCCTCCAGCACCTTGATGATGCGCTGGTGCTCAGCCCCTAATTGTGGCTCCATCAGCGCCAAGGCAGCCAGCACTTCCACTTCCGCTTCCTCGTAACGCTCGAGGCGACGGAGGAGAGTGCCATAGCCCTTGCGGATCTGTCCATAGAGCCAATGAGTCTCAGGCAGCAGGCCCTCGCAGCGCGGGAAGAGCTCCTTGAAATACCCCAGTGACTTTTCCAGCTCGCCATGCCTCTCCAGAGTGCCGGCCAGATTGTAGAGAGAGATAAGCGCATCCATGCTGCGGTCGTCGTTGCGCAGGGTTCCTGCCCATGCAGCGCGCATCTGTTCTAGTGCCTCGCTAGTTCGCCCTGCCTGCATAAGGACTGCACCCAGCTTGGACTGGCTTGCCAGAGTAGACGGGCTGTCCTCGCCAAATCGGCGGCGGTTGAATTCGAGGAGTCGCGCGGCGTGCTCCACTGCCTGATCGAATTCTCCGAGCATGGTGAGAATGTTTGCCAACACACCACCTGCGAGGGCCGTGGCTGGGTCTTCCTCGCCCAGAATGGAACGAGAGAGTTCCCATGTTGGACGGGCGATCGCCTCTGCGGCCGCATTGTTGCCGCCGGTGTACAGAGCCATCGCTAGAGCCGTGTCGGTCTGCACGGTCTGTCGCGTCAGCTTACGATCCGGTGAATCCGCAATGGTGCTGGCTTGCAATCGTGCTTGGAAGGACGCGGAGGCTGCGCGGAGCTCCTGCTCGGCGGCTACGAGATTGCCTGCCTCTAGATGAGTGCTGCCGAGCACTTGCCGAGTTTCCGCCACCGTTTCGGATTCAGGCCCATCGATCAGCAATCGTTGCTCGAGAACCTGGCTGAGGCAGTCGATGGCCTCTTCGTACTTGCCCTCGTTACTGAGGGTCATGCCCAGGCTGTGTCGTGCGCTGAGGATGACCGGATGCGCCAGGCCGAGCTCCTCGCTGTTGCTGGCAAGGAGTTCCTCGAGAATTGGTTTCGCCTGCTCCGGTTGTCTGAGGCTCAAGTAGCTGTTGGCGGTCGCCAGGCGCATTTGTGCTGCCACATCCACTCTGCCCTTGGCTAGCTCCTCGATCACTGCTTCGCTCTGGGCGAGCACATCACCCATGAGGACTTCTTCACCGCCGTTCTCTGCCCTTGCCCGCGCGATGAGACTCAGCATGTAGTTGGTTACGGCGGATTGAGTGTCCGCTTCCAGGCGGGCTGTCTGCATGGACTGGTCCGCTTCAATCCAGCCGGTGATGGCGACCACCGTAGTTCCCAAGAGCAGGACTAGGGAAGCTGCGATTGTGCTCACCAAAGTACGGTTGCGGCGGACAAACTTGCGCAGGACGTAGCTCTTGCTCTGGGGGCGCGCAGTGACCGGTTCATTCGCCAAGAAGTGCCTGAGATCAGCAGCGAATTCGGAGATCGATGCGTAGCGCTGCTCCCGTTCGCCATCGAGTGCCTTGAGGATGATCCAATCCAGTTCATCGGGGATCTGCAAGTCCTTGGCGACCTGTGAGGGAGCGGCAGGGCTCGTGTTGCTGACCCGGTCGATGAACTGAGTGATGGATTGCTCGCTAGGCTCATGCGGAGCTTGGCCGGTGAGAAGTTCGTAGAGAGTGGCACCGAGGGAATACAAGTCGCTGCGCAGATCGAGACCCTGGGGTGATCCAACGAGCTGCTCAGGGCTCATGTAGGCCAGCGTGCCCATGACCTGGCCGGCCATGGTTTGCATACTCCTGTCATCCTGCTGCTTGTCGCTGCTGCGTGCGATTCCAAAATCGATGACTTTGGGGCGGCCGTCCGCGCCAACCAGAATGTTTGCAGGTTTGATGTCGCGATGCAGAATGCCGAGCAGGTGACCATGTTGTACTGCTCCGCAGACTTGTAAGAAGAGCTCGAGGCGCGCGCGCAGATCCAAGGCCAGCCGTTTGGCATACTGGTCCAGGGACCTGGCCTCTGCCACGTATTCCATGGCAAAGAAGGGACAGCTCTCCTGGCTGTCCGGATCCTGCCAGGTGCCGGCTTCATAAATCTGAGCGATGTTCGGATGCTGCAGGCGGGCTAGAGTCTCGGCTTCGTACTCGAAGCGCCGCTTGGCGTTGTCCGAAACCAGCAGAGAGCGCAAGATCTTGATTGCTACGCTGCGCTTGGGATGTTGCTGAGTGGCTTCGAAGACGGTTCCCATGCCGCCGCTACCGAGGAGGCGGACGATCTGATAGCTGCCAACTTGTTTGATACGCGTGGTCGAAGCTTCGATGAGCTCCACTGGTGCTTTGCTTTCGATCGCTGCCGAGTCTTCCACCGCATCCGCGGCGAGAAGGTCCTCCACCGCAGCCCGCAGCTCCCTGTCATCTGCGCAGGCGATCTCGAGAGCCTTGCTGCGCATGTCAGCAGCCAGCTCGACGACTTCCTCGAAGACCTCACGCACTCGAGTCCAGTTACTCATCCTTGCCGCCCTCGCCGAACTCTCTGATCCACCAGGCGCGTGCCAGGCGCCAGGATCGCTGGGCACTGCGCAGGGAGATGCCCAGGTTGTCGGCAATCTCTTCCATGCTCAGGCCGCCGAAGAAGCGTAGCTCGACAAGCTGAGACAGTTGGGGGTCGACCTTGCTCAGCTGTTCGAGCCCATCGCTGACCTGAATGGCGCGGTCGCTGTCGTCGATTTGCCCGACGAGTTCTTCGTCGAGAGTGACCGAATGGCCAGAGCCGCCGCGCTTCTGCGCAAAGCGAGCACGCGCACGATCGACCAGGACGTAGCGCATGGCGCGGGCGGCCATGCGCTGGAAGTGCACCTTGCCGTCCCATCCTTCCTTTCCCAGGCTCGCATCGACGAGTCGGATGTAGGCCTCGTGAATTAGCTCGGTGGCTTGCAGAGTTGCGCGCGGGTTTCCGGCGAGGATCTTGCCTGCGATCTCACGCAGTTCGTCGTAGATGAGGGGCACGAGCTTCTCACCCGCCTTGAAGTCGTCTTCGCTGAGGGCGATCAGAAGGCGAGTGGTTGCGGCGATCGAGGTGGGAGGCATGGCCAACATCATCATACCCGCGCTTGCGGGGAAGGCGGGAGCTACCTGCGAGCTCTTCGCCTGGGCCGTAGACCCTTTTCCACCAGGCGCCGCAACTCGGCGATCGGGCTTTCGTGGTCGTCAACCTGCAAGCGCAGGGCCACATCGTTGTTCAACCAGACGCCGCCATCTTCCTTGACGATGAGCATCGCAGCGGACTGCATGCCGCGCTTGTCGCCACCGGCGGTTTGGCCCGCTTCAAGTGCGGCGAGGAGACGGAAGGCCAAGCGCCCTTCGGATTCTTGAAAGGCCTTGGCCATGGCCTTGACCACCTCTTCGCCGGCGAGGGTGTTGCCTTGCACGGTGAAGTTCTCACCCGTGATGTGTCCGGCCCAGTCCGTGGCCATCTCGCCGCTGTGGGCAGCGCTGCGACCCTTGGCGTCAATGATGGCGAATTGACGCCCCGCTTTTGACCAGCGCTTCGGTCGCGGATCCGGATCATCCGCATGAACTCGAGCTAGAGCTTCCTCTGCTGTGTCACCTTTTCGTAGACGCTCCAGGCCCTGTGGCCCATAGCTCACGTCGACAACCGCCTGGGTCGCCACCGCGCCAAGCCCTGCCTCCGCCCAAAGCACACCATTGCCGACGGAGAATACTCGCGACTGCACTGCGCCACCGATTTCGCCGCTGGCCGGGTCGTAGGCAAGAATGGAAAATGTGGCGACCTCTGGCCAGGCTTCTCGTTCTGCTCGACTTGCCCTGGCATCGGTCTTGCATGCGGCCAAGAGCAGCATGCTGAGCAGACAAAGACTGGTCTTGGGCATGCCTTGTCGTTTACCAATTGCGTCGTATTCCAGCATGCGCACAGGATACCTGGACTTGCCCCCTGTCCGGGGCGACGATTCTCACTGTCCATCATTGGAGGATCCCCATGCGTTTGCGTATCGCCTCTCACCCGAGTCGGCTCTCTGTGCTTGCAGTCGGATGCACTCTTCTTGCAGCACCCTGCCTGGATGCGCAAGGTGGCCGAGAGCGAGGTGCCCGCAATCCTGCTGCAGCTCGTACGGCCAAGCCAGTTCTGCATGGTCGCCACTGGGTCGCGATCACTGGCAAGCCTCTGGCGGCGACGGCGGGTGCGCGGATCTTCCAGCAGGGTGGCAACGCAGTGGACTCGGCCTGTGCCATGCTCGCGGCCACCTGCACCATGTGGGACACGCTCAGTTGGGGTGGTGAGACTCAGGCCCTGATCTACGATCCAGTGCAGAAGAAGGTCATCGGGATCAACGGGCTTGGCGTAGCTCCCAGTGGCGCGACCGCCGAATTCTACAAGGCGAAGGGCTACGACAAGTATCCGCCGGGCCAGGGCCCGCTGGCGGCGGTTACCCCAGGAACCCCTGGTGCGCTCATGGTCATGCTCGCCGAGTGGGGGAGCATGAGTCTGGAAGATGTGCTCGCCCCGGCCATCGAGATGGCCGAGGGTTATCCCATCGAAGCTTCGGCAGCGAATGGCATGAATCGCAACGCCAAGCGGGTCAAGGATTGGCCCTATACGGCGGCGGTGTATCTACCGCATCCAGGCGAGGATCGAGAGGGGCCGCGGGCTGGTGAAATCTTCGTGCAAAGCGACCTGCAGGCGACCTTGCTCAAGCTGGTCGCCGCCGAGCGCCTGGCCCGGTCCGAAGGCAAGTCGCGCAAGGAAGCCATCATGGCTGCCTACGATCGCTTCTACCGTGGTGACATCGCAGAGGAGATCGTGCGCGGTACTCAGGAACAGGGTGGCCTGATCAGCATGGAGGATCTTGATCGCTGGCAGGTGCACATTGAGGAGCCAGTTAAGACGAGCTACAAGGGCATCGATGTCTACAAGCTGACTACCTGGGTGCAGGGGCCGGTGATGTTGCAGGCCTTGAACATGCTCGAGCAACTCGACCTCAAGGCCATGGGCTTCAACTCTGCCGAGTACATCCACACGCTCTACCAGGTGATGAACCACGCCTATGCGGACCGGGATTTCTACTACGGTGATCCCTACTTCCCGCCGGCGGAGCCCATCCTGGGACTGCTAAGCAAGGACTACGCCAAGGAGCGGCTGAAGCAGTTCGATTGGGAGAAGAACGACCCGGATGTTGGCCCTGGCGATCCCTACCCATTCCAGGGGGAGAAGAACCCCTTCGCGCATCTGCTCGAGGCGCTGGGTGGCGAGGATCGGCAGCCGGAGGAGGGGAAGTGGGATGAGGAACGCGAGCGAGAGTGGGAGGAGGCCTTCACTGCGGGCACCACCTCCATGCAGGCCGCGGACAAGAACGGTTGGATCGTCTCCATGACCCCCAGCGGTGGTTGGATACCAGCGGTGATCGCTGGCAAGACCGGCGTCGGTCTCAGTCAAAGGGCGCAGTCCTTCGTGCTCGATGATTCGAGCAATCCCTTCAACGTGATCGAACCAGGCAAGCGGCCGCGAGCGACCTTGACGCCGAGCCTGGCCCTGAAGGACGGCAAGCCCTTTTTGTCCTTCTCGCTGCAGGGCGGCGACTCTCAGGATCAGAACCTGCTGCAGATGTTCCTCAATATGGTGGAGTGGGAGATGAATGTGCAGCAGGCCTGTGAAGGACCGAACATCGGCAGTGGTCAGATGTACAGCTCCTTTGGTGACCATGCCTATGTGCCCGGTCGGCTCACGGTTCATCAGTCGGTGCAGCCCGAGGTGATCGAGAAGCTGAAGAGCATGGGCTATGAAGTACGCGTTCGGCCGCGGACTTCAGGTCCCTTGAACGGGATCTGGTTCGATTGGAAGAACGGCAGCATGTGGGGTGGTTCGAGCAACAACGGCGAGGACTACGGCATTGCCTGGTAAGCCTTCCCCAGGTGGGACCAGTTTGCACCGGGCCCTCGGTCGTCCAGCGGCCATCGCCATGGTGCTCGGCAGCGTCATCGGTTCGGGTATCTTCCTGAAGCCCCAGCGCATCGCTGACGAACTCGGCAGTTTCGAATGGATCATTGCGGTTTGGATCGTCGCCGGAATTCTCAGCCTTCTCGGTGCTTTGAGCCTCGCTGAACTGGGCGCCATGCTGCCGCGGGCCGGAGGGATCTACGTCTATCTACGCGAGGCGTACGGCCGGCTCGTGGGCTTCCTCTATGGCTGGAGCCTCTTCTTCGTGGTCAGACCCGCAGCCACCGGCAGCCTGGCAGCAATCTTCCCGGTAAACCTGCCAATCTCCGATCTGGCCAAGTTCTTCGTCTCTGTCGGGGTCCTGCTCTTCCTCACCTTCGTCAACGTGATCGGCGTGATTTGGGGTGGGCGCATGCAGACCTGGACCACGGCGATCAAGGTGGGATCGCTGTTTGCGATTGCGATTCTGCCATGGTTCACCGGCGGCTTCGAGCTGAGCAATTTCACCAGCGAGCTTGGCTCCGGCGAGCGAACGGTCACGGTCACCAGCTTCATGGTTGCTCTCCTGGCGGTGATGTTTGCCTACAACTCCTGGCACGAGGTCACGCCCTTGGCCGAAGAGATCAAGGATCCGGAGCGCAATGTGCCCTGGGCTCTCATCGTCGGTGTGAGCAGCCTGGTCGTCCTATACGTCGCAGCCAATGTGGCCTACCACGCGGGCATGTCCATGGACGAGGTTGCCGCCAATGCGGACTCTGCGACTGCTCTGACCAACAGCATCATCGGACCGGTGGGTGGGACCATCATGATGGCTTTGGTCATGTGTTCGGTCTTTGGGACCGTGAATGCGAACCTGATGCATGCGCCTCGGGTGTACTACGCCATGGGCAGGGATCGCCTGTTCTTCCCGCAGCTCGGGATTCTGCATGCGCGCTGGCGGACGCCGGTTGTGGCCATCTGTTGCCAATCGAGCTTGGCAATCGTGCTGATCATCATCGCGGCGATTCGCGAGAGCCGAGGGGTCTTCGACTACCTGACCAACATCGTCGTCTTCGGGGCGAGCGTCTTCTACACCATGGCCGTGTTTGCGGTGATCGTCCTGAGGATGCGCCGCCCCGAGCTAGCGCGACCCTATCGCACTCTCGGATATCCGATCACCCCGCTGATCTTCGTTGTCGTCTATCTGGTCTTTCTGTGGATCATCATGGAGGAGCGATGGGAGGAGTCGATGTACGGTCTAGGCATCCTGGCCCTGGGCGTGCCGGCCTATCTCATCTGGAATCGAGAGGATTCAGCGGCGCCGTCGGAATGACTCCTTCAGAAGGTTGAACCCCACCACGTTGACCGGGCTCCAGGCTGCCGAAGCGCTCCGCGAAACACTCCGGCAGGGCGCGCCCTTCCGCAGGACTCAACCAGAGCCGCATTAAGTGTCGCCGCTGATCAGGCCCATCCTGGAAGGCGCTGCGATCGTGGAGCAGCTGGTGATTATGGATGAACTGTATGTCCCCTGGCTCCAAGTCCATGGACAGCTGCAAGTCCGGGTCCTCTAGCAGGGCATCGAAGGCATCCAATGCAGCGATCTGCTCAGCGCTCAAGGTCGGTACCCCCGGGTAGCGCTGGGCAGATTCGATGTAGGCGCGCTGGTAGAGCACGGAGAGTTCGTCCGCATGCCAGTGGAGTATCGGTGCCCTGAAAAATGGCTCGCTGCAAATAGGCGCCTCACCCCGGTGATCCGTGTAGAAGTCTTCGAAGAGCGGCGGCAGGTGCTCGGGACAGTTGGCGAGCATGCGGTTGTAGACGGAGGAAACGCTTACCAGGCTGCTCCGGCCCCCCTGCTGGGCAGTCTGCAGACAGAGCAGGCCGACCAGGTCCGCCGAGTCCGTGTGAAATCCTTGCCGTTCGTGGGTCTGGTAAATCCGCACCGCTGGGTCTTCTGAGCTCAGTCCGAGGTCGGTGACGTGACCGAGCAGGTGTCCGGCCGCGTTCTGCAGCAAGGCTCGGCCGAGATGGCTGCCAATTCCCCAGAAGGTGGCGGCGATCTCGACATCGGAGAGTTCTCCCCTGGGTAGTCCTCGAATCAGCGCGAAGCCGCGGCCATGAAGGAGTTCCTGGAGTAGCCGGCATAGCCTCTCTCCTAGAGTCGGCAGGCAGTATTCGCGGCGGCTGATGCGGTCGATGGATAGTCCTGCGGCAAAGCATTTGCGATTCGCCTGCAGAAGTTCGTCGACATCCTCTGGGCCGAGTTCGCAGAGCCAATCTCGCTTGCTTCGTACTTCGCTGCCGAGCCAAGCTGAAGGGCCCTTAATAGGTCCTGGGGGGCGTGGTCGGCGGGGTTCCCGGCTGGGGTGATGCAAGGGCATAGGGCTGAGACTGCATGCTAGTGCAGGACTTTCACGATTCACTTCTACGGCCCACGCTCTCTCCCCGTAGAGGGGCAATTCTACTCCCCTTGTAGCCGGCGGCCGCTACATTGCAGCCCAGTTCCAGCCTCGACTCGCCCATGAAATCACTCCTACTCGCCAGTTCCCTGGCCCTCCTCCCTTTCCTGTCTCTGGTGCAAGACCGCCAGGACAACAAGCCCCTGACTTTGGAGGAGCCGGCTCCCGCCTTCGCCTTGAACGACCATCATGGCAAGAAGGTGAGCGTCGGTGGGGAGGTCGACCACTGGACGGTCCTCGCCTTCTATCCCAAGGCCGGGACCCCTGGTTGAACGAAGGAAGTATGCGCGCTGCGGGACGTAGCGCCGAACTTCGAGGAACTCAATGTCAAGGTCTACGGTGTCAGTACCGACGACGTGGCCAGTCAGGCGGCCTTCGCCAAGGAGCACGAATTGCCCTTCGATCTTCTCAGCGATCCGGACGGTAGCGTTGCCGCCAAGTACCGAGTTCTGCGCAGCATGCGCGGCATGAGTATGGCCGGTCGGGTGACCTTCGTGATCGACGACGCAGGGGTCCTTCGCGCCATCGACAACAAGGTCGATGTAACCAACCACGGCAAGGATCTTGCCGAGCTAATCCAAGAGCTCCAGGGCTGATCATGCGCGCAAAGAGTGCTTCTTCACTTACTCTCCTGCTCTGCCTGTCTACCGCCTGCGAGGGAATCGACATGACTCCGGTGGCTCCGCCGCCAATGCGGAGCAAGGACTCGACAGATACGGATGTCAGGCCTGCAAAGGGCGACTTCGAGATCGAAGGCGGTGTCGAGAGCGAACCGGGTGATGCTTTTGCTTCCCCCTACGAGCTCAGGCTGGGTATCGCCGAGCTGACCGAAGTTTTCCTCGCTGGTTCGGTCTACGACTGGGAGTCTCGCAGCGGACCCAATGCCCACGGCTTCGGTGACATGGTGTTTGGCCTGCGCAATCAGGTCATCTCAGAGACCGATGACACCCCAGCCTTCCTGTTGGAAGCGGCTACCAAGCTACCGACAGCGGATGAAAGCGATGGCTTTGGCAGCGGCGAAGTGGACTTCGGCGGGGCCTTTGCCATTTCCAAGACCTTCGACGGCACCTTCCTCAATGCTTCCTACGGACTGACTTTCCTCGGCGATCCGGATGACGATGATGGCAACCTGGAGCACAGCTTTGGACTGCTGGCGGCGCGGTTCTTGCGCGAGGACATCTTTGTCTTCGGTGAGCTCTTCACGCGCATCGTCGCCGCCGATAACGACGAGCAGGTGATCGCCAACTTCGGAACCGGCTGGTTCATCAAGGAAGATGTGATCCTGGACTTTGGCTTTGACCTGCCATTGAGCACGGATGCCCCGGACTTCTCCATGACGACCGGCATCACGGTGACCTTCTAGCCGATACCTGCGGGCGTGCAGCAGCCTGAGGAGGCGCTGCATTTCCGCAGAACGGGGTCTACCCTGCTCCTTCTTGTGACCTCGGCCTAACGGATGATTCCGTCAGGCCGGGCCTTCCCAATCTGTCGAGCTACTGGGGTTCAGCTACTGAGAGGTTCTCAGTAGCGGTCGCGGCCACCGCCACGACCACCGCCGCCGCCGCCACGGCCACCGCCGCCGCCACGACCACCGCCGCCGCCGCCACCACCGCCGCCACCTGGACCACCTGGTCCACGGGCTGGGCGCTCTTGGGCTTCGTTGACACGGAGCTGCCGGCCATCCAGTTCAACGCCGTCCATGGCTTGAATGGCGGCTTGTGCATCCGCCTCGGTCTCCATTTCTACAAATGCAAAGCCGCGGGAGCGGCCAGTATCGCGATCGGTGATGATGCGGGCGCTGACTACCTTCCGGCCGTCACCTTCGAAGGTCTTGATTAGATCGTCTTCGAGGGTGTCCCAGGAAAGGTTGCCCACATAGAGTCGGTTACTCATCGGAATTCTGCTGCTGTCTATCGGTTCGAAAGTGTGCACACCAATATCGAACGTCGAGAGCGGTGGACACACGGAGGCTAGGTCTGTCCGCGCTGCCATAAGGATTTGGGGTCCAGAGGGCCGCGCGAGACCTCCGGAGGATAGCGACTGGCCTCTCCGATGGCAGGACTGCCTGATCTTTTCTTGCAGATCCCGAGGCTAGACTGGGGGAGCGGCGTCGCCCCCTGATTCTGGGCCCTCGCGCCCTCTCCGAAGGGATTCGGGGCATGGCGGATTGACCGGCCAGGCCCCGAATCGAGGGGTGGTCAGGGGGCAGGGCCCCCGTTGCCAACTAGTCCCGGTCCTCAACGCGGGCTTTTTCCGCGATTGGGACCCACTTGGCAATGGCCGCATCCATGCCCGGCTGATCGAAGCCGAGGGACTTGAAGCGGATCACACCCTCATGATCGATGAGGTAGAGGGTTGGCCAACCACTCACATTCCAGGCCTTGGAGATCGGGCCATTGGTGCCTTCTGGTCCATTCCAGAAGCTGCGCCAGGTGATGCTCTCCTCCTCCATCCGTGGACGAAGTTTGTCGAGATCACTATCGGAGTTCACGCCGAGGAGGGCAAAAGGCTTGTCCTTCATCGCTTTCACGAGCGACCGCTCGTGTGGGTACATGGCCCGGCAGGGGCCTCACCAATCGCCCCAGAAGTCGAGCATGACTACCTTGCCGCGGTAGTCGGAGAGCTTGAACTGGACTCCATCGAGATCCGCCGCCTCGATATCTGGCGCGATCATACCGATGGATAAGTTCTCGAGCTCGAAGATGGCTCCCTTGGCGCGGGTGACCAGTCTGTCTTCGGACGAGATCTGAATGACCTGCTCATAGTCGGTCTTGGCCTTGGCCAAGATTTCCGCATCGCTCTGCCCCTTGGCCAGGAAAGCGGCCCGGTTGAACAGAGCCTGTGCCTTGACCTCGGCATCGCTGCTTCCTTCAACCAGGCGGTCGAAGTTTGTCGCTGCGTTTTCGGGGTCGATGTATCCGACCATCTGGATCACGCTCACCAGCTTGGGTGAGTCGAGGTGATCCTCGAGAATGCTGGCCAAAGCGATCTTGGCTTCCGGACTCTGGAAGGCTCGGGAGCAGATCCATAACAGGCAGTCGACCTTGGCATCGCTGTCCGCAGTGGCCTTGCTTGCAGCAAGGAAGCGAGGCGCGAAGCTTGCCTCCGGGCGCGCCAACATGAGCTCTTCGATCTTGGCGCTATCTTCCGCGCCTGACGCCGCCTGGTAGGCGGTCATCCAGCTTGATTGAGCTGTCTTGTACTCCGCAAGGAGTTGGGTATAGGTTTCCTTGGAAGGGCTGCCTTCTTGCTGTGCAGCGAGCATGCTGCATGGCAGTAAGAGCAGGCTGGTCCAGACAAGTCTGTGCATTGCTCTCCTTGGTTGGAGTTGGGGCCGCGCCCGAATCCGTCGTCGAGCGCGGTCGGTTCAGGGTCAGATTAGCCAGTTTCACAAAAACCTGCCTCGAATTCCGGCTCCCTGGGAATTCATGCCCATGCCCCTCCACGGAGAAAGCTTGCCATGAATGCCCCGACGACAAGATACCTGCTCGTTCTCTTGTTGATTTCCGTCCTCACGATCGGGATCGCGTTTTACCTTTCGGGCGCAAGCGAGTCTTTGGCAATGATTCCTGAGGGGGAGGCTCGAACTGAGAGTCAGGGTTCGATCACCGGCGGAAGGGGGAGCGAAAGCATGGGAACTTCCCGAGAAGTGATCGCTCTGGCGCCGTCAGAGGAGGGAGATCCGAAGGCCATTGGAGCGCAGCTCGTCGGCCGACTAGTGGATAGCGCGGGCAACGGACTGACCGGACTGATGGTGAATTCCCATCCGGAAGAGGGGTCGGCAGCTGTGCAGAGCGGAGAGGGTGGTCGTTTCACCCTTCCCTATGGTGGCCAGCGAATGGAATTGCGCGTGACTGAGGATGGTTGGGCAACTCTCGCCTCTAGTCTGGTCGAAGCCGGGTCCGGCGAAGGGCGAGTTGAGCCCCTGCTCATCGCAGCGCCTGCCATCGAGGTCTCTGGAACTGTTCGCGATCAGTTTGGCAATGGCATCCCAGGGGTGGACCTTCGCTTCAGATTGCCGAAGGGCTTCGCCGCTGCCTTCCCTCTTTCCCTGGATGCGAGCACTTTGCGTGACGAAGTCTGGCGTGTGCGTACTGACCCGGATGGACGCTACCACTTGCAGGGAGTCGCTGCCCTGTCCGGTGCGAGCCTCTTCGCAAGCAAGAGCAACTATCTACCTGCATCGCGCAAGATACCCCTGCGATCGGAAGCGGACATGGACTTCGTGCTCGAACAACCAAGATCGGATGCTGACACGGTGCTCGGTCAAGTACTCGATCTGGCGGGCTATCCGGTTGCGGCTGCACTCGTCTGTCTCGGCACGAGTGGAGCCCTGAGCGATGCGGAGGGGCGATTCTCGCTGAGCAGGAAGGACAGTCGTCGAGTGCAGACCGTCCGTGCCATGAAGAGAGGGTGGTTGCCCGCAAGGGCGAGCTTGCCAGAGCTCGCGGATGGAGAGATGACCCCCTTCATCTACCTGCGTTTGGCCGGACCACCTTTGTCGATTCGCGGACGAGTACTCGATGCGCGCGGGCGTGCTCTTGCCGGCCTGCGCGTCTGGGCGCTTTCTCCAGAGCAGTTCCCAGGCAGCCCTGGCCATGTTTCCCATGTCGAAGCCTTTCTGAGCGGTGGCATGACCGATGATGAGTTGCGGCGGCGGTTTACTCGGAATGGCGAACTGAGCGCGGACATGGGAGATTTGCGTGTGCAAAACCCGACCTCGTTTTGGGGTTGGGTGGAGACCGATGCGGATGGTCGCTTCGAGCTGGCCGGCCTGCAGCGTCGTGACTATGAGCTGCGAATCTTGCGCATGTCCAATCTGCAGATGCAGGATGTCGGACCCTACCCAGCAGGATCAGAGGCTGTGGAGATTCTCTTTGATCCGGAGACAAGCCCGGTGATCGCCGGGCGAATCCTGAGCGAGGATGGCAGTCCAGTGGAGGGTGTTTCCGTGCAGGCGAACTGTGTCCCCATTCGCAGTCGCTTCGAGTGGCCGGACGGAAGCTCGCAGAACAACTCGGAGCCAACCCATGACGGGCCCATTCAGCGCAGCGATGTTGAGGGACGCTTTCGCTTCACAGACCTCGGGGCCAAGGAGATCTATCTGACGATGCGCGGCGACCACATCATGGTGGCCCTCCTCGGCCTGGGAGAAGGTGGTCTTCAGGCTGCTGGGGCCGGGGACTTGGATGATCTGCGTATCACCGTGGTGCGCCGCATGCAGATCAGGGTCTCCCTCAGTCTCCCTGACCTTGCAGATTCTTTCGCCGTTCTTGACGCGGCTGACGAGCCTCTGGAAATCGTGAGTTATGAGGGTGGAGGAATGGCGAGTTCGCGCAGGTGGCGTTTGAGTGACTCCGGCAGTCCGGTCCTGGCGGTGAGCGAGCAGGCGCGGGTGGTTCAGCTCTATCGAGATGGGCAAGTCCTGCGCCGCATCCCACTGCGACTGGTGTTCGGGAAAGTCAACGAAATCGACGTCTAGCCTGCAAGGGCAGCAGGATTTGCGAAAAGTCTGGCCGGCCGCGAGGCTATTCTTCGCCAGATTCGTTATGGCCGAATCCATGCCTCGAGTGCAGCAGCTCTTTGATCAGGCTCTGGAGCTTGCTCCGGGTGAGCGGCAAGGCTTTCTAGAGGTCGAATGTGCTGGCGAGGCTGAGCTCAGGGCGGAGGTCGAAGCCCTGCTGGTCGCATTCGTTGATGCGGGAGAGTTTTTGGCGGAGACCGAACAGCGCCCCGCCCTCAGCGGGGAGGAGCAGCCGGGTGCGGTAATCGATCGCTACAAGCTGCTCCAGGAGATCGGTGAGGGTGGTTTCGGGGTCGTCTGGATGGCTGAGCAGCAGGAGCCGGTCAAGCGCAAGGTCGCCCTGAAGATCATCAAACTCGGCATGGACAGCAAGCAGGTTGTGGCTCGCTTCGAGGCCGAGC
>JAJFFD010000109.1 GCA_021776805.1 Planctomycetota bacterium | reverse complement strand
CTCTCCGCATGCTTGCTGAAGGCTTCTTTGTATGCCTCCAGCGCTTCGAAAGTCTTGCTCACGGCCTCCAGCTGCTGCCGTCGAGTGAGGGCGTGCATGGGGGCGTTGCCCATGCTCATCAGGAGTTCGAGGCCGGCCATTTCCTTGCCGGGGACCATGCGGTAGCCCTCGGCGCGGGGGCGCAGGACGGTGCCCAGTCCCCGCCAGCGGCTGCTGCTGCGATTGCTCACATAGGCGGTGGTGATTCCCGCCTCGCCGAGCTCGCGTGAGAGTTTGTCATAGGGATCCAGCCCATCGATGATCCGGCTGCCGGCATCCACCGCGCCATTGGCCAGTTCCCTCTGGCTGCAGAAGGCAGCGGAGAGCGCATCCACCAGACCTGGGTAGGCCTCGGCCGCGGGTAGGTCGATGAGCTCTGCATCCGCAGGGATCTCGATCTCGGTCTCCGCACCGACAGCGGTGATGCGCGCTCCTTGGATAAGGATGACGCCCTGGTCAATGCTCGGTCCGGAGATCGGGTGCAGCTTGCCGACACGGATCGCCTTGATCACTGAGTCGGTTTCCTGCGCCCTCAACATGCTCTGCCCGAGGCAGGTAAGCACGAGGACGAGGGAGGGAATAAGGTGAATGCGGCATGACCGCATGACGCGAGCCTGCGAGGTCCTGGGCATGAGGGGTTGGACGGGGGGAGGGGGTTATTGGATCGAGGCCGAAGGACAGTATTACGCAGGGCTCAGGGGCACTGCACAAGCCTTTCCGGCGGTTGGATTTCGCGCCCCAGGGGCCCAATCATTGCGCTTTTGCGCATCGATGACCGGCGAGAAGGTACCAGCTCCAGGCGGACGCGAAGGCGGGCCGTTCCTCATCGGCAGTCAGCGCAAATCTCCTCTGCAATTCCGCCCGACGTTCGGCGCCGAATTGGACTCCATGGCGACGAAAGACCGTGGCCAGGCCAGGGGTCCGGCAGTGCAGGAAGTCGACCACCACGACCCTTCCCTGGGGAGATAGGCAGTCGTGGACCTTGCGGATGCAGTCCTGCCAGTCGTCGATCATGGACAGGGAATAGGAGAGGAGCACGGCGTCGAAGGCTTCGGGCTCCGCATCGAGCTCCAGCCAGTCACCTTCGACGATCCGCACCGCCGATAGCTGGCGGCAGCGTGATCTGGCGCGGGCGAGAAGCTTCGAGACACAATCGATACCGACGATTCGCCCTTGGCGGCCCACTTTCTTTGCCAGCCTGGGCAGCCAGCGGCCGGTTCCGCAGCCCAGGTCCAGAATCCTCTCCCCGCTCCTCGGGCGGAGCAGCTCGCAGGCCTGACGGCGGCCGTGCAGGAAGGCCCATCGAGTTTTGTCGTAGATCGGCGCCTGAAAGCGATATAGACGGCGCATTCTCTCGCTCTGCTGGCTCATGGACTGCTTGTCAGTCGACAAATATCACAACGGACTGGTTCGCGGCCGTAGCGAGCCCATCATGGTGCGCCTCCATGGGTGACTCGCTCAACTTCTTCCGTTCCTTTCTCCGCAATCCGACCCATGTTGGGGCGGTTTGGCCGAGTTCTCGCTCGCTATCCAGGGCTCTGGTCGGGCATTTGCCCCTCAAAGCCGGGGATGTGGTCGTCGAATACGGACCGGGCACCGGTCCGGTGACTCAGATCCTGGAGGAGACTCTCCCGCCCGGTGTGGAGTACCTCGGGATCGAGCTGAACGCGGAGTTCGTGCAGGTCTTGCGCCGGCGCTTTCCCCAGCGCCGCTTTCATCACGGCTCGGTTGCCGATGTGGAGCAGGTCCTGACCGATGCGGGCTTGCCCAAGCCCAAGCTCATCATCTCCGGTCTGCCCTTTGCCTCCCTGCCGGTGAACGAGCGCAAGAAGATCATCGATAGCACCGCCAAGGTGCTGCAGCCGGGGGGGCAGTTCAGGACCTTCCAGTATCTGCATGCCTACCCCCTGCCCAAGGCCAGCAAGTTTCGCAAGTCCATGGTCGGCGGCTTCGGTCCGCTTTCCCTGACCGGTCCAGTGTTGTGCAACCTGCCACCGGCCTTCGTGCTCAGCTATTCGGCGAAGGGGTGAAAGGGCCGTTCCGCGCGCGCAGCTCATCCTCGAGGGCGTTGGCCCGGCGTTCCAGTCGCTCGACCCGGTCCTTGAGAACGCGATTCGTCTCCTCCTCGAGTTCGAGGCGCCAACTGGTAAAGCGGCCAACCCAGATGAGGCCGATGATGACGGTGGCCAGACTTGGCAGGGGTGGGTCCCATGTGGGGAGGATGCCCTGGATGAGCGGGTCGAGGAAGCAGGAACCCAGCAGAAGGGCGCCCATCAGCCAGTGAAAGCCGTTCTCGCTCATGGACTTCATGCCCCGAGGTTAATGGCAGCGATGACAATTCCCTAGGCAGGTCAGCGCGGCGGACGGCATACTCCTGGCCCTCCAAATCGAGAATGGCCAAGCAGAACTACAATCCGGCTGAGATCGAGCCCCGTTGGCAGGCTTATTGGGAGGAGGAAGGCGTCTTTCGCTGCCTCAATCCCGGCGATGCGGGCTTCGACGAGTCACGTCCCAAGTACTACGTGCTGGACATGTTTCCCTACCCCTCCGGGGCCGGTTTGCATGTTGGGCATCCAGAGGGCTACACGGCGACCGACATCATGGCGCGCTTCAAGCGCATGCGCGGATTCAACGTCCTGCACCCCATGGGCTGGGATGCCTTCGGTCTGCCTGCGGAGCAACACGCGATTCGGACCGGAACGCATCCGGCGATCTCCACCGCGGAGAACATCAACATGTTTCGCCGGCAGCTGAAGGCCTTGGGATTCAGCTATGACTGGGATCGGGAGTTCGCGACCACCGATGAGGAGTACTTCCGCTGGACGCAGTGGATCTTCTCGCAGCTCTATGAGCGTGGCCTGGCCTACGTCTCCGAAGTGCCGGTTTGGTGGTGTCCGGAGATGGGCACGGTGCTAGCCAACGAAGAGGTCATCAACGGCCGCAGCGAGCGCGGTGACTTCGAGTGTGAGCGCCGGCCGCTGAAGCAGTGGATGCTGCGCATCACCGATTACGCCGAGCGCCTGCTGGCCGACCTGGATGGATTGGATTGGCCCGAGTCGGTAAAGACCATGCAGCGGGAGTGGATCGGCAAGAGTGAGGGTGCGGAAGTCAGCTTCCAGGTGGCGGGTCATCAGGATGCAGTGATCGATGTGTTCACAACCAGGCCGGACACGCTCTTCGGCGCTTCCTTCATGGTCCTGGCTCCGGAGCATCCTCTGGTTGATCAGATCACGAGCGCGGCGCAGAAGGATGCTGTTGCCGATTACAAGCGCATGGCTGCCAGCAAGAGCGAGCTGGATCGCACCGACCTGGCCCGCGAGATGAGCGGCGTCTTTACCGGCGCTTACGGTCTCAACCCGCTCTTCGCCGCGGATGATCCGCGTGCGAAGTTGCCGGTCTGGATCGCCGACTACGTCATCGTGACCTATGGCACAGGGGCGATCATGGCGGTGCCCGCCGGCGATGATCGGGACTTCCGTTTCACTCAGGAATTTGATCTCCCGGTGCCGGCGATCTTCGCGCCGAAGACCGGTGACGCGGATCGAGATGCAGCCATCGCCGCGGGCAAGGAATGCTTCGTTGGCGAGGCGCCGTACATCAACAGCAGCAATGCGGAGATCGATCTCACTGGCAAGTCCATGGTCGAGGCCAAGAAGCTGGTCATCGAGTACCTGTCCGGGCGTGAGGTGGGCAAGTCGAAGATCACCTATCGCCTCCGGGACTGGCTCTTCTCCCGACAACGCTACTGGGGCGAGCCCTTCCCGGTGCTGCATTACGAGGATGGCAGTCACGCGCTGGTGCCGGACTCGGACTTGCCGATCACTTTGCCCGAGGTCGATGACTACCGTCCCAGTGGGCGGCCGGAAGCCCTGCTAGCGAAGGCGGAGGATTGGGTCAAGACCAGGGATGCGGCGGGTCGCGAGTGCAAGCGAGAGACCAACACCATGCCCAACTGGGCCGGGTCTTGTTGGTACTACCTGCGATTCCTGGATCCGAAGAACAGCCAGCGCTTTGTCAGCGAAGCGGCGGAAAAGTACTGGATGCCAGTGGATCTGTACATCGGCGGTGTGGAGCACGCGGTGCTGCATCTGCTCTATGCACGATTCTGGCACAAGGTGCTCTATGACCTGGGTCAGGTTCACACCAAGGAGCCCTTCCAGAAGCTCTACAACCAGGGAATGATCCTGAGCTTCGCATACGAGGATGAGCGTGGTGCAACGGTCCCGGTATCCGATGCGGAGGAGGATGGGGAGGCGTACCGGCACAAGAAGACCGGGGTTCCCCTGAAGCAGGTCGTGGCCAAGATGTCCAAGACCCTGCAGAACGTGGTCAATCCAGACGAAGTGATCTCCGACTACGGAGCGGATACTTTGCGCCTCTACGAGATGTTCATGGGTCCCTTGGCAGATGCCAAACCATGGAACACAAAGGACGTGCCGGGCACGCACCGCTTTCTGAATCGGGTCTGGCGCCTCATCTGTCCCGAGGACAGCGAGCAGGGATCGATTCACGCTCACTTGGCTGCAGAGCGAGATTCGGACGCGGACCTCGAGCGCCTGTTGCACCGCTGCATTCACAAGGTGGCTGGTGATATCGAGCGCCTGGCCTTCAACACGGCCATCGCCGCGATGATGAACTTCGTCAACGAAGCCACCAAGGCCGGGGACAAGTTGAGCCGTAGCCAGGCCCTGCGCTTCGTGCAATGCATCGCTCCCTTTGCCCCGCATCTGGGCGAAGAGCTCTGGTCGCGGCTCGGTGGGGGCGAAGTTCTCGTCTACGCCAGCTGGCCCCTGGTCGATGAGAGTCTGCTGCAGGACGACATGGTCGAGATGGCCGTGCAGATTCTTGGCAAGCTGCGTGCGCGCATTCAGGTGCCGGCGGATGCCGGCGAGGATGTCATCTTGGAGATGGCCCGTGCGGCGGTGAAGGATCAGTTGGCGGGCAAGACCATTCGCAAGGAGATCGTCGTCAAGGGACGACTGGTTAACTTCGTCGCGAACTGAGCATTCGTCCGAGGACGAAGATGCTGCTGGCGATGAGCAGAACCCAGAGACTGGGTCGTGCCCAGGCGAAGCTGGTCGCCTTCTCGGTCTGCTGCCGAGCAGCCTCGGCGCCGAGCATCCTCTCCGCATAGGCGGCGAGCTCGGCCGATGGTTCTTCGTCAGCCTCGACGCTGGCCAGGATCTTGTGCAGAGATTGCCGTTCGCCTCTGCGGATCAGACTTGCCATGGCGACCTGGCGACTGGGTCCCTTCGAGTGGAGAAGTTGTTCGAGACCTCGAATCGCGCGTGGCGAATCGAAGCGTGCCAGTTGGCCGGCAGCTTCCTCGCGGATTCCGCCCCGGCCAGCTGCCGCCAGAAGTAGCCAGCGGTCGAGTTCTTGCATGGGGCGTGCGGCAAATGGATCTGCAGCCTTGCTCGGGAAGCGCTGCCAATCGGCGAAGAAGGTCAGCAGGGCTGGTAGCAGGAGGCCACCGGCGCTGCGGCCGCTGACAATCCAGCGCTCTCCCTCACGGAATACTGCCAGGTTCAACTCGCCGCATTCGACGGCGCCATCGGTGAGCAGGCTGTGAAAGGGATCGCTGCAGCTGCTGCCAGCCATGAGATTGCCGGTGGCGGCGCCGACGTCGAAGCGAATCAGATTCCGCTCGTGGCGTAGATCGAGAAGATCGAGCATCTGATCGAGGCGGGCTTCGAGTTTTGCATCGCCATGGATTTGCCAACTCTCCTTGCCGGAGCTGTCGCAGGAGCAGTCGATGCGGTTGCCACTGGGAAGCTGCACGATCGCCTGGAGATACTGCGGTGATCCCTGTCCTGCGGTGAACTGCAGGCGACCATCAGCATGCACTCGGATCTCGAGCGGGTCGAAGGGATCAAGCTGAGTCGGCCAGGTTGGCAGAGCGGGGAGAATGCTCCGGCGAACGAAAGTCCAGGCTTCAGGCCCGAGCTCCTGCTGGTCCGCGGCAAGTTGCATGCGAACCAGCGGACTCTGCGCCGGGAGGAGTCCCGGCGCGCAGAGCAGAAGCCCCGGGATGATCGATCGAACCAGGACTCGCATGTTCTTGGCGATCAGCGCTGGTAGCCGTCGTCTTCGTCGCCGAAGCCGACGCCGAGTTCGGCGCTTTCCCAGCCGTCGCCGCTGGGGAGAGCCGCGCTATCGGGCAGGCCGACCAGGGAAGGGGCCTCCGCAGGGGCGGCCTCTTCACTGTATTCCTCTTGATATTCCTCCGTGTATTCCTCGTCGTAGCCCTCGTCATCATAGGCTTGTTCCTCATCGATGAACTCTTCATCGGAGGGGGCAACCATGGAGGAGACCCAGTTGTCGGCGCGCTTCTGACGGCGGCGGCGACGGGCGAGGAAGATCAATGTGAAGAAGAGGATGACGCCACCGGCGCTGCCGGCGATGAGCTTGTTGCGCTCGGCTTGGGCGAGGCCTTGCCAGTAATCGATGGCCTGCTGCTTCCACTGCTTGAGTCTGAGCAAGGCGGCGCCGGTGTTGATGGTGCTGCTTCCCGAGCCTTCATCGATCATGCCGTTGAGGGCAGCTTCGAGTAGTGGCTTGAGTTCGTCACCTTCAACCGCCAGGCGCTCTTCGAGGGCGGGTACGGCATTCGAGTCTTTCATCTCGCCCAAGCGTTGGATGGCATAGCGCCTGAGGAGAACGCTTTCGTGATCGAGGACCGCCATCAAAGTGGTGGCTTCTTCTTCAGCTTCGAGCTTGGGCGTCAGCACCTGGAACATGTAGGTCAGGGCTTCTTCTTCGGCCTTGCTGCCAGCACCCACCGAGCTTGCTGCTGGGAGCAGGGAGCGTGCGTTGCCGATGTCACAGAGGGACAGGAGCGCCTGAACACGATCCATGCGCGAATCCGCGTCGCTTGCCTTGCTTGCTTCGCCAGCCAGAAGTCCAAGGAGGGGATCGACGGCCTCTTCCTTGCGAAGGCGTCCGAGGTTGTCGGCGGCCAGTGTGCGCAGGCGGATATCCGAGGAGGTCAGTGCCGCGGCAGATGTCTGGATGCTGCGTGGATCGCGCATATCCTTGAGGGCACTCATGGCAAAGCGTCGCACTTCCATCTGAGGGTGAGTGCTGACGATCTTGATCAGATCCGGGACGGCCTCGGTCATCTGCAGCTTGCCGAGGGCGAATGCAGCCCGCGAGGCAAGTTCGACATTCTCCGAGTCGAGCAGGGGGATGAGCTTGCCTGCCTCGCCCTGGCCGCTTTCTTCGGCAGCGATGATCATCTGGAAGGCTTCCCAGTCCGCCGCCGAGTCTTCACTGTTGGTGGTCTGCACCGCGCTCATCTCGCGGGTTTCGAGTCGTCGCCAGCCCGGGGTCAACTTGCCTTCGAAGCTACCGCCGGCGAACACATCGCGAAGTTGCAGCTCCTCGATGCCATTGCTGCCGGCGATGAGATTGTTGATCATCGGCAGTCCATCCTGTCGGCAGGCGTAGACATTGCCCGTGCCGGCATCGATGGGCCAGGCGACGACGATGAACTGATCAGCCTGAGCGGCGGTATCCTCGGGAAGCAGAACGCGAATCAGGTGGGTGCCCTGGTCGAAGACGCCGTCTTCCTTGGCCTTGCCCAGGACGCTGCGCTCCATACTGCCGGCATCGACCAGTGTCTGCAGATCGACGTAGCGTCCGGCGATCTGTTCCTTGTGGGCGAGTTCGGAAACCGCCACTTCGGTGAGGAGAGCCCGAAAGGCCTCATATTCCGCGCGATCTACGCTGACTTCACCAGTCTCGTCGCTGACGACCGCCGCCCCCATGCCCGTGCTGGCGGCGCTGATGCCGGCGGCGAGGAGGCCACCGAGATTGCCGGTGGGTGAGCGCGAGATAAAGGAGAGGCCTTCGGCGTTGCGCACGACACTGGTCTCGGATTCACCGAGCATCTTGGCCAGGCGCTGGAAAGTAATGCGAAAGCGGTCCAGCTCAGTTGGGTCAGCGACCTGATCCAAGCGGTCGAAGAGACTCGAGTAGCTCTCCAGCATGACGCTGAGATTGCTCCAGCCGCTGGCGATGGTGCCTTCGGGCTGGTTGGAGAAGAGCGTCTTGACCCGCACGTTCGCCTGCGGGTTCTCCAGGTGCTTGAGCACAGACTCCAGTCGCGAGCGCGTGCTGGCGATGGTCAGAAAGCGCTTGCCGACTGCCAGGCCGGGGAACTGATCCACGCCGGGCATGCCGGGCATGGATGCGCTATAGATCTGAAAATCCTGGAAGTTCGCATGCTTGAGCATGCTGAGCTTGCGCATGGCGCCGTCGAAGCGAACTTCGCTACGCAACTCGATCAAGACTGCGAAGTCCGGACTGCCCGCATCTACGCTCGGCCATTGCAGAGTCAGAACGCGCTGGCCGAGGCTGCCGAAGAGGTCGCGCTCGATATCCACGCCAGTTTGCGTGGTCATCTGCCGCATCATCATCCGGGCTTGCGAAGCGATGTTGTTGTCGTAGGAGCCCAAGGTCAGGAGAACCTGGCTGAAGAGTTCGTCAAAGCGCATGTGAGTGAGCGCGAAGGAGCTCACTCCCAGGGGAACGAAGCGATTGAACTCGGCATCGAGCTTGCCCACTTCAGGAGCGAAGGCGGCCAGAATCCCTTTCGGTTCGCCGGCGAGAGATACACGGAAGTGATCGGTGATCCGGCCGTTGCCTGGCATTGAGCTATAGCCCAGGGCATTCGCCTGCCGGAGGTTCAGAGCCTGTAGGACCTGATTCACGCTTTCGCGACTCTCTGGAGGAACTGCCAAGAGAGCTGCGTCGATGGCGCGGGTGAAGTCAAGGTAACCAGCAACCAGAGGTTGGCTGGTGTCTTCGCTCAACTCCGATGCCGTGCGGCGGAACTTGGGACTGCTTGCCAGAGAGGGCTTGGACTTGTCCTTCAATCGGTCGAGAGCAGCTGCCACCTGTTCTCGTGAGGAACCGAACATGAGAGTGGAGTTGCGCACGCAATAGCTGATGCGCTGCTCCGGTGGAATGGCCACCGAGTAGATCTGAGTATTGTCCACGGAGCCGCTGGGTTCGCCCATCATGGACAGCATCCCTTCGAGCTTGGCTGCACTTGCACCTAGCTCCACTAGACCCATGAAGTCGAAGTGCTCAGGAGGACGGAAGCCGGTGAGCGCGATGCTCATGCCACCCTTGGCGAGAGCTTCGATCTCCATGGCATCCATGCCTGTGCGCGTCGCGATCTGATCGATCATCTGCGGCAGTGCCTGCTTCAGTTCAGGACTGTTCTCGAAGAGCCGGAACAAGCCGGTCTTCTTCAGCTCCGCTTCGTGAGGGCCTACCGCATTGATACCGAAGACCGCGATGGTCTCGTGCGGGTATGCCTCCTGATGTTGAAAGAGGGTGCCCGGGTTCGACTCAGGGGACTGAGCCGACAGTTGGGCGCTGAGAACAGGAATCAAAAGGGCAGCGAAAGTTGGCAAGTGCATGTTTCTCCTGGCAGATCTGCAGCCCTTCCTATCGGTAACTGCCCTGCCATGGCTTCAGCGAGACTCGGCCAGGAACGCAGAAACTGTGCAGCTAGTGAGCAACTGCCGTCCTTCTGGGCAGCGAATCAAGTCGCTCTTCTCCCATGTCGATATGAAGCCGTGAGTGCTTTCTTGGGTGAAACGTCGACATCCCGACAGGATGGGAGCTTGGCTGACAAGCCGGCAGGGGTCTCAGACTCCTTCCTCCTCTCCACTCGCTCAAGCATCCCTGGTATGGAGAGATGGGCGCCTTTTCCTCCTATCTTCCCCACGCTCCTGATCGCTGGAGTGATCACCGCAGCCGCCTACTTGGGTGGCGCCAGCGCGATTCTCTGCGGCATTCTCCTCGGCATCAGCGTCTTTACCACGACGCTTGCCTGGCGATCCATCGTCAAACGCGTGGCGCGAGATTATTCCACGCCCCTGGCAGAAGCCTGCGTGGTTGCCGAGGATCTGCGCTCTGGACAGAGTCGTCGTCGCCTACCTGAGATAGGCAGTCCTCTGCCCCGACTCTTCTTTCGCCGGCTCAACGAAGTCTTGGCCACGACCCTCGAGCGAGACCGCCGCATCAGTGCTCAGGTGCTGTCTGCCGAGATCTCCCTCGACCGTGTGCATTCTGTCCTCCAGTCTCTCATCGAGGCGGTGGTGGTTGTCGATGTAGTTGGCGAAGTAGTCCTCACCAACGATGCCGCCGAAGAGCTCCTTGCCGCGAAGTCGGATGATCTCAACGGCAAGAACATCTCTGCCCTTTTGGATGGTGGGATTGGTCAAGCGGTCAGCGAAGCTCTGGTCGAAGCCGAGGAGAATCCTGGCGGTCATGCTCGCGCCGACGGCATCCCGTGGGGTGAGCGTCACTTCGATGTCCTCGCGGTCCGCGTCCTCTCCCAGCGCAGTGGTGAGGACTTTGGCTTCGTTGTGGTCTTCATGGATGTGAGCAATCGCTTCGAGGTCGAGCGTGCCAAGAACGAGTTCCTGTCCTCTGTTTCCCATGAACTGCGCACGCCTCTCACCAGCATCTGTGCCTACGCCGAGATCCTTGGCCAGATGCAACCGGGTCATGCAGAGTGGGTGGACTTTACCCGCATTATTCTGAGGGAAGGTCATCGCCTGGCCCGCCTGGTTGAAGGCGTCCTCGAGTACTCCCAGGTGGAGGCGGATGATCTCGCCTGGCAGATGGAGGATGTGGACCTCATCGAGCTAATCGAGGCCGACATACGTCAGCTCGAACCGCTCTGTCGCGAGCGCAGCATCACTCTTCAGGTAGAGGTCTTGCCGCAGGCATCCGGTCTAGAGCTACACGTGCAAGCGGACCGCTCCCGTCTGCAATTGGCGTTAGCCAACCTCTTGGACAACGCTGTCAAGTTCACCCCGGACCAGGGTCGCGTTCGCGTCAGTATCGATGAGCGGGCTGGAATGGCGCGCATCAGCGTGCAGGACAGTGGTCCTGGCATCGATGCGAACGAGCGCGAGGAGGTCTTTCAATGCTTCCGCCAGATCGGTGATCCACTCACCGCAAAACCCGCTGGCGCTGGCCTGGGCCTCGCCCTCTGCCGCCGCATCATGGAACGGCACCAGGGGCAGGTTACTTGTTTGGAACCCGATCCTGAGTATGGCGGCGCCTGTCTCCTCCTCGAGATTCCCCTGCTGCCGACCCCCGCTCTGCTCGGCAGCTAGCTCCGCAAGCGCTTGGCGATTGCCCGCGCGAAGCGCGCCGCAGATCCCGGATGATCGCTCAGGTAGAGGTGCGGATCGATGGCCTCGAATTCCATGAGTAGGTAGCGCCCCTGAGTCTGCACCGCATCGATGCGCACATAGTCCACTCGACTGCCAAGAATGTCCGCGGCCGCAGTCAGCACCTGCTCGCCCCAAGCGATCAGTTCCTTGGAGACCACTTCTGCCTGAGTATGCGAGCCGGCGTGTTCCTGCGTGCGAAAGTCGCCTGCCTTCGGAATCTTGCGCTGGCAGTGGCTGTACTCATGGTCGAAGAAGACCAGCGACAGTTCGCCAGCACGTATCTCTTTGATCAGCGGCTGAACCAGAACGCCCTCACGTTGGCAGAGACGATGCAGAAAATTCTGGGCACGCAGCACCTCAGAGCGCCGGGAGAAGACCATGCGGTGGGCATCGCCTCCGATCAGCGGCTTGATCACGAACTCGTCCCAGCCATGTTTCTCCAGGATCGCGAGCAAGTCCGGCTCAGTACCCGCCTCGATCAGTTCGCTGGGGACGATGTCCACCCCGACTCCGGCCAGGTCCTTGAGATAGCGCTTGTTCAAGTTCCATTGGATGCAGTGCAGGCCATTAAGGACGACTCTGCCAGCATCGACCTGCCTCTGAACCCAGCTGCCAAACTCGCGAGGCAGATGCCAGTAGTTCCAGGCGGAGCGGATGACGATCGCGTCCAAGTCCGCTTCTGGATTGGAGTCCCAGGCGATCGGGATGCCTTCGATGCCAGCAGCCGCGAGCTCTGGAATCACCAGCTCATCCTCCGGCCCGGGCAATTTGTACCGACTGCAACTGACGAGTCCGAGACGCATGGCAGTTAACCATGGAATCAGAACGCTCCCTTGGCAAGGTGTCGCTCATGAGCGAATTCAAGTTGGTGATCGGTAATCAAAACTATTCGACCTGGTCCATGCGCGGTTGGCTGGCCATGAAGTTGAGCGGCGTGAACTTCACAGTGGAGAAAATCTGGCTGGACCAGGACCTCGACCGCAAGCAGCGCCTGGCAAAGACCCCCGCGGGCCGTGTGCCCGCCTTGATGCACGGCGACTTCTGTATCTGGGACAGCCTGGCCATCGCCGAGTACATGGCGGAACTCTGTCCCGATGCTCCAATGTGGCCCAAGGATCTGCAGGCGCGGGCGCGGGCCCGCTCCATAGTGGCCGAGATGCACTCAGGCTTCGCAGCCCTGCGTTCCAAGCTGCCCATGAACTGTGCGGTGCAGCGTGAGGAACGGGACCGTGGTCCAGAGGTCGCCAAGGAGGTCGCCCGAGTCATCGAGATCTGGGAAGGCTGCCGCCGAGACTACGGCTCTGGTGGAAACTTCCTCTTCGGGGACTACAGCCTGGCGGACGCCTTCTATGCGCCTGTGGCCAGCAGGTTCTTGACCTACGCGGTTCGGCTGGAGGGCGAGGCGAAGGGCTACGCCGAGACCCTCCTGGCGCAGCCGGATGTGCAGGAATGGGTTGAAGTCGGCAAGACGGAAGGGCACATCATGCCCGCCTATGTGGACATTCAGTAGAGGGCTGGGCCGCTGCCCATTCTGAGGTTGCAGGCCCGGGTAGCGCCCGCTAGCCTCTCCGCCCGACGGGCCGTTAACTCAGCGGTAGAGTGCCATCTTCACACGGTGGAAGTCAGTGGTTCAAGTCCACTACGGCCCACCACTTCTTCCCTCCAGTCGTCGTCTGGGAGTCCGGCGAATGCTGTCGCAGATAATCTCAGAAACTGATCCTGGCTACCTGGTCGGTTGGGGAACGCTTTCGCTGCTGAACGCGGGACTCGCGCAGAGCAAGAATCGCAGCGGTCTGGCGTGGTTTCTCATCTCGCTGCTCCTCGGGCCTGTCGCCACCTTCCTTCTGGTTGCTTTCTGCGACAAGCTTGAGTAGCGAGGGTCGCAATTGACTCGGCGTTGAGGAGGCGGCAACCGCCGCACAAGCAGCGAGTTCACCTCTCTTGCTCGGTCGGTCTGGGACAAGAACCTGGAATAGCTCGAAGCGCCGATCCGTCGAAGGGGCCCAATCAGGTGCTCCCTAGCCTCTACTGCACTGTCTAGGGAAGGGGCGTTTCGGAATCTCACATCCAGGAGTCAAGGCCCAGAGCGAAACCACGACCATGGCGAAGCGACCAATCAATCTCATCCTGAACATCACGTCTCTGTCTTTGCTCGGCGGCAGCGCTTTCTACTTCTATGAGGCGCTGACTCTGCCGCGGCCTGGCAACCCAAAGGAGATTCGTGAGCAGGCGGCCAAGGCACTCAATCAAGGTCGGGAACGAAGTCCCCATGAGGTCGACAAGGACTATGCGAAGGACGAGCCATGGCGGAGCTTCGCCGAGGCCAACTTCGTCGGCGAGTTGCCGCAACAGATGGACGGCGCGGATACGGGTCAAGGAGAGCTCGAGTCCGCTCCCGATCGGATCGCGCCCATGGAGGAGATCTTCTCCATCCAATGCATCTACTATGACGGGGACAGTTCAAGGGTAGTGATCGAGTACGAACCAGGCGCGATACTCAGTCCACCGGCGAATCCGGACGAGGGTGGAGTGCATCACCTGTCTCTAGGGGATCCGCAGAGAAGCAAGCTCTGGGCGCCCTATGATTCGATTCGCCTGATCTCGGTGGCGGATGATGCGGAGTACGCGGTCTTCGAGGACAGGCGTGGGGACTCGTTGGATGAAGGCGAGCCCTGGCCCGAGGAGAAGGTGTATCGGCCCCTGCTTGGTCTGGATCCGAGGATCCTCCATGAGCTTCAGCTGCCTATTGGTGCGAGGGTCCTTGCAAGCAGCCCGTCAGTCTCTTGGCAGGTACCTGAGACGAGCACGCGAGTCGGCCACAACCGTTTCGATCTTGGCGAGAAGGACTTGATGCACATCAAGGAGGATCCCGGGCGGGTGTTCAATCAGGATGTGCGCCTGCGAGGCTATCGTCAGGGGGGCGTGGAGATCCGGATGCTGTCACCCCGGTATCAGGATCTCGGTCTGCAGGTCGGGGACATCGTGACCCATCTCAATGACCAAGAGGTGAACAACAAGACCCAGGCGATCGTGTTGGGGAAGAAGTTGTACTTGGCGGGGGAGCGGTTGTTTCGAGTGACGGTGTTGACGGGGCGGGGGTATCGGGAGGTGCGGGTGTATCGGGTGCCGGAGTAGGTGTGGGGGAGGAGCTGCGTCGGTATGTCCTCTTGGAGCCACTTGACTCCTATCTGGGTGTCCACTTTTTGGGGAAGATCA